>JAPLEP010000018.1:0-105093 GCA_026391155.1 Bacteroidota bacterium | reverse complement strand
TTTTCAAGCTTTTACTAGTTTTTGAGCCGTTGATGAGAATTGAACTCACGACCTCTTCCTTACCAAGGAAGTGCTCTACCACTGAGCCACAACGGCAATTGTCTAACCGGTTTCCATTGCTTCCCATCAACAAACCAATTGGAGCGGGAGACCAGGCTCGAACTGGCCACCTATAGCTTGGAAGGCTATCGCTCTACCAAATGAGCTACTCCCGCATTTTATCCTCCTTGAAAGAACTATTTCTCTTTTTTGCACCTAGGGCTGCAAGTTACGAAAAAATTTGGTGGGCAGAGTAGGGTTCGAACCTACGTACTCGTGAGAGAACAGATTTACAGTCTGTCGCCTTTAACCACTCGGCCATCTGCCCAAATTTTTAACTGAGCCGGAAATGGGACTCGAACCCGCGACCTGCTGATTACAAATCAGCTGCTCTACCAACTGAGCTATTCCGGCAAGACATGAAAGAACTATCCCAAATTTTGGGATGGCAAAGGTAATGGAATTCTTTATTTATCAAAATTTTAGAGCAGTTTTTATCCCAAAATCAAGGTAAAAATCAAAATAAGTTCCAATAATAGCCGCTAATTTGTAAAAAGGCAGAAAACTTGGAATAAAAAATGCCCATTGTCAATTTAATTTTAACAATGGGCACCTATTTGAAACTTTTATAAAACTTATGCTGCGTTACGCGCTTTTTTCTTTTTAAGTTGATTGGTGATGGAATCAAAAGCCTGGTCGAAGGAGGTTTGAAAAGATTTAGCGGTGGCTTTTACAAAACAATCCTGTTTGGGGATATGAATTTTAATCTCTACCACTTTGTCTTTGATGGCATGTGCCATACTTTCAAATTTTAAATACACTTCTATCTTGGTTATTCGATCATGAAAGGTGACTAACTTGTCCAATTTTTTTTGTACAAATTCTAATAATTTTTGGTCTGCATCAAAATGCACCGTCTGAATGCTGATGTTCATAAAATAGATTTTAAAAGATGAGAAAATAAAGAACTAAACAAGTAATGCGTTCCATCTTACCTGCACTAGTAAGTTACCACAATTTTGAAAAAAATACAAGAATAAAAATGATTTAAGAAAACTTTATGAATAGGTATGATACCTATCATATTTTGAATACGCTAAGAATGATTAAGTCTAGGCTTTGGGATGTGCTTTTGAAAATACTTCCTTCAATTTCTCAATGGTATTATGGGTGTATACCTGCGTGGCAGCCAAGCTGCTATGACCTAGCAATTCCTTTACTGCATTCAAATCGGCGCCATTGTTCATCAAATGTGTGGCGAAACTATGCCTCAATACGTGTGGGCTTTTCTTTTGCAAAGTGGTTACTTGCGATAAATAAAATTTAACAAAAGTATACACCGCTTTAGGCTGCAGGGCCTTTCCATTTTCATTCACAAATAAATGAGCATTGCCATTGGCTGCTGCTGGTTTTTGAGCAATGTATTTTTTTAATTCCAAGGCCAATTCAGGACTCAATGGTAAAATTCTTTCTTTATTACCCTTGCCCAATACTTTGATGATTTTTTTAGAAAGGTCTACCTGATTTTCTTTGCATTGAATCAATTCACTCAAACGCATGCCTGTTGCATAAAAAAGTTGTATGACCATTTTTTCGGTGTACCCCTTCCACCCTTCTGCAAAGGATAAATTTAAAAACAATTGTTCCATATCATTTTCTGCAATAAAGCTGGGCAATCTTTTGCTGATTTTTGGACTAATCACAGTTTCCATAGGGCTTTTGACTAAATGCCCTTGTTGGATTTGATATTTATAAAAAGATTTTAAAGAAGATATTTTTCGGTTCAATGTTTTGCCCGTCAATTCCTCTTCTTTCATAGAAGCCAACCAAGAACGGACCATGGTGCCTGTAATAGCGGTATAATCCATGCCATCGTATTGGATAGCGATAAAATCAAAGAATTGAATCAGGTCATTGGAATAGGCCGTGATGGTATGCACAGAATAACGCTTTTCAAATTGGAGGTAGGCCAAAAAAGCATTCAGCGGTATATGACGGGTTTGAAAGGACATTGCCAATTAAAGATAAGACATGTAGAGGGAATCTAAAAGACGCAGAAAAAACAAAAAGCCCAGGCTAGGTATTACCTAGCTTGGGCTTTAATATCATTAGAGAAAAACGAAGGACTATCCCTCTATTTTTCCGCTGAAAATTTGTTGCTTATAAACCGCTTTCAACACTTCGAAACGACGTTTTACGGATGGTTTCACAAATGCTTGACGAGAACGTAAGTTGATCAAAGTTTTACTTTTTTCAAACTTCTTTTTGTACTTTTTTAACGCTTTGTCAATGTTTTCGCAGTCTTTTGAATCAATTATTAACATAATATATATACCTCCTCAGGTGTTTTTAAAAATAAAATTGGAACGCAAAGATAGGATTCCTTTTGAAAATACCAAATTTACTAGAGGTTTTTATCATCAATTCCCCTTCCTTTCAAGGCCCCAGAGATGGCTTGATCCATGACTCTTTCGGCAAAAGGCCTGGTAAGGTCGTTCAATTCCTCTGTTTTGGTCTGAATTAGGTTCTTATCCTCCATTGTAATAGCTAATTGCAAAGCTTGCATGGCATTGGCGGTAGCAGTCATTTCGTCTTTAGACAATAAGCCAGCATTCTTTATCATGAACTTTTCTGTCACAGCAAGCATTTGCTCGGCTTCTGTGCTGGCTTCCACCAATGCCCTTGTAGCGATATCGGCCTTTGCATTGGTAATGCTTTCCATTAATCTCTGTTCTACTTCTTCGTCGGTTAATCCATATTGAGGTTTAATGTCTATGCTTTGAGTGACCCCACTTCTCAATTCCTTAGCACTCACTTGTAATATACCATCTGCATTGATTAAAAAACTTACCTCCACTTTGGGAAGACCTGCTGGCATGGAAGGAATCCCCGATAAAGTAAAGGCACCTAAATTTCGATTGTCTTTTACTAAATCTCTTTCGCCTTGATATACGGCAATATTAATTCCAGATTGCGCATCTTTTTGTGTGGTGTATTGTCTTGAAGCCTTAGTAGGTATTTTTGAATTACGCGGAAGTAATACATCCATCAATCCACCCATGGTTTCAATACCTAGGCTTAATGGAGTAATGTCCAATAACAACATATTCTGATTGTTGCCCGCTAATATATCCGCTTGCACTGCTGCGCCTAAGGCTACTACTTCATCTGGATTCACAGAATCATTCACTAATTGATTAAAAAAAGTAGCTACTGTTTTTTTAACAAGTGGCACACGTGTACTTCCTCCCACCATTAATACCGTATTGATCTGTGAAATATTTAAGCCTGCATCTTTCATCGCCAATTGGCAACAATCCATTGTTTTTTCTACAATGGGGGCAATTAAATTTTCAAATACTTCTTTGGTGATGGAAATTTTTTCTCCTGCAAATTCCGTTTCAAAAGTATCGGCATTAGATAAAACTATTTTAGCTTTTTCTGCAGCCAATCTTAATTGTTGTTTTAAAATTTTATGGTCTTCTAAATCTGCCACCCCCATTTGTTTCATCCAATATTCTATAATAGCTCTGTCTAAATCATCTCCACCTAAATAAGTATCTCCATTGGTACTTAATACTTCAAAGATGCCATTAGAAATTTTTAAAATAGAAATATCAAAAGTGCCGCCGCCCAAATCATAGACTGCGATTGTTTTTTCTTCTGTTGGATCCATTCCTAAACCATAAGCCAAACTTGCTGCAGTGGGTTCGTTGATGATGCGCAGCACATCTAGTCCTGCTAGCTTTCCTGCATCGCGGGTGGCTTGACGTTGGGTATCATTAAAATAGGCAGGCACCGTTATCACTGCCTTGGTGACAGGTGTTTTTAAAATATGTTCGGCACGTTTTTTTAATTCAACCAATATATAAGAAGATAAATCGATGGGCGAATAAAAAGTGTTGCCCACTTGTACTTTTACTAAACTGTCTCTGTTATCATCTATTATTTTATAAGCAAAAAAATCTTGATGCGCTCTGATGTCATTGTGACTTTTCCCCATCAAACGTTTGGCACTAAATATGGTATTTTGTGGATCTGTTTCTAAATAAGGTTTCGCATTTGCTCCCACTTCTACATTTCCATATGCATCAAAATGTACCACGCTGGGTACAATGCTACTACCATCAAATTCTTTTAATGCGGTAGGCAATTTAGTATCAGGATGGATGATGGCCACCAAACTATTGGTGGTACCTAAGTCGATACCTACAATAATCTCTGCTTGTTGCAAACTCCCTGTAGCTATATTAATACCAATCTTGGCCATTTAAAAAATTTTACAAATGTACAATGCCAACCAATTTTAAACTTATGATTTGAGGAAAGATTTAAAACGCTTCTTATACAGCTGGATTTGCTGTGTACACTAATTTGGTTTTAGAAAAAGTATCATGTAAAGGTTGGCCATTCCATGCCAAACCAAACATGGAAACAATGGTCGTTCTTAGGGTGGCTCTTATAAAAAATTGAAAGATATTGGGCCTACCTCCTTTTTCCGAAACCACTTTGGTCCCAGTTAACCATTTAGCGGGTGTGCGCAAAAAAATAAATTCAAATAAAAATACATATACCCACATGCTGCCAAAAAAGAAGGGACCAAAGCGAATGGGGGTAAAGTTCCAATACATAACATAAAAATTCCACCATCCATAGACCAAATAGGCAATTAGAGTAATCAATAAGGTATCTACTAAAAAGTGTAAAATTCTGGTTCCGTCGCCAATTGTGGGAGTTGTTGGGTTCATGATGCGAAATTATTGCATTTTAGTAGTTATTTTTGCCTAAAGTATTTAGAATATGACTTTAATACAAGAATTACGCTGGAGAGGAATGATTCAAGACATTATGCCGGGTACGGAGGAATTGTTTGAAAAAGAACAAGTGTCTGGCTATATTGGCTTTGACCCTACTTCGGATAGTTTACATATTGGAAGCTTAGTGCCTATATTATTGTTGATGCATTTACAAAGAGCAGGACACAAACCTGTGGCCTTGGTAGGTGGTGCCACAGGCATGGTGGGCGACCCTAGTGGAAAAAGTGAAGAGCGTAATTTACTAAGTGAAGAAACTTTACAATTTAATTTAGCAGGTGTTCAAAAACAATTGGCCCATTTTTTAAATTTTGATCCTAGTCTTCCGAATGCCGCCGAAATGGTGAACAACTACGATTGGTTTAAGAATTTTAATTTCTTAGATTTTATAAGAGAGGTAGGCAAGCATATTACAGTGAACTATATGATGGCCAAGGATAGTGTAAAAAAAAGAATTGAAGGAGATACTGGTATGAGCTTTACTGAATTTACTTATCAATTGGTACAGGGCTATGATTTTTACTGGTTGTATAAAAATAAAAACTGTAAAGTACAAATGGGTGGCAGTGACCAATGGGGCAATATTACTACCGGTACTGAATTAATAAGAAGAAAAATGGGTGGTGAAGCTTTTGCTTTTACCTGCCCATTAATCACCAAGACAGATGGCGGCAAGTTTGGTAAAACAGAAAAAGGAAATATTTGGTTAGATGCTAGTAAAACCTCGCCTTATCAATTTTATCAATTCTGGTTAAATGCAAGCGATGAAGATGCAAAAAAATGGATTAAGATATTTACACTACTACCCTTCGCCACCATTGATCAATTAATTGCTTCGCATGAGCTTGCTCCGCAAGAAAGAATTTTACAAAAAAACTTAGCTGCCGAACTAACCAAATTGGTACACAGCGAAGAAGATTTAAATTTTGCTATACGTGCCACGGAAATTTTATTTGGCAACGCTACCACTGAAGTTTTAAAAGCCTTGAATGAAGCACAATTATTACAGGTAATGGAAGGGGTGCCTACCGTGAATGTAACATTAGCGCAACTTACAGAAGGCTATGATTTAGTAAGCTTATTGGCCGACACTAAAATATTCCCAAGCAAAGGTGAAGCCCGTAAAATGTGGCAGAGCGGTGGCATTGGCATTAATAAAGAAAAAATTGGTACCGATTTTACCAATGTTACTATAGCTCAATTGTTACAAGGCAAATACATTCTCTTGCAAAAAGGAAAGAAGAATTATTATTTAGTGATTGCAGATTAATCTTATTGCAAGGCCTTCCACATTTCTTCTGCTACTAAAGCGTTCCCCTTTTCATTCAAGTGAACGCCATCGGTAGTTAAAATTCCTTTAGCTAAATTATCAGGGTTATGTGCTAGACTATATTCATGAAAAACGGCTCTCAGATCTGCCAATCCAATATCATTGGTTTTTGCATACTTTCTTATCCAACTGCTATAGGCATTTAAATCGCCATCTTGGGAATTAGAGAAATCATTTTTTTCACCAATAGCAGCAGGTGTTACTACTATTACTTTTGCACCCGATGATTGTATCTTTTTCACAACAGCATCATAAAATCCACCAAACTTATCAAAATCGGTGCCTGTTCCAAAACTAGATTTATGCCAAACATCATTCACTCCTACCCAAATCACTACTACATCTGGTTTCTTTTCAAGCACATCTTTTTCCATTCTTAAATACAGATCATAGATTTTATTCCCGCCAATGCCTGCCCCATTTAATTCAAATTTCTCCGCAGCCCCTTTTTCACTAATCATATGCTGTAAAACATCAATATATCCGCCTTTTTGAACACCTGCTTGCGTAATGGAGTCGCCAAAAAACACCACTTTCTTTTTCTTTTCCCCTCTAAAAGACATCATAAACATACAAGCAATAAATAGGGTGACTAGTGTTAATTTCATTCCCATAAAGTTCAGTTTTAGATTATAAATATAAATGAGTGCTTAAGTTAAGCCAATTTCATAATAATGGCCTAAAAAGGGATTATTATTTGGTAAATTTTACTTCGCACCCTATTTTTGCAGTCCATTCTAAGAATGGCATAGGATTGCCTGATAGTATAATGGTAGTACGACTGTTTTTGGTGCAGTTTGTCTTGGTTCGAATCCAGGTCGGGCAACCAAAGAAAAAAGAAGCCGTCCCGATTTTTCGGGGCGGTTTTTTATTGAGTAAATGAGCAGCGAGTGAAACGAGCTCAATGTATGGACAAGGCAAAAACAAGCTTGCTTGATTTTTGTATTGGAGATGCATTGATAAAATTGCGCAGCAATTTGCGAATGCGCTCAATAAAAAACAAAGGCAGTTCTCCGAACTGCCTTTGTAACTTCTTTATTTTATGTTGGGATTTTCCCTCTTAAAGGATGACCGAACGAAGTGAGGTCAATCCATTAAGCTTGCTTGAATGGGGTGACAAGGTCAATCCCTTGCCCTACTCAACTATCAAATTAAACTTCTCCAATAAGCCCCCCAACTGACTGATTGCATGCTTTGACTTTTTTATCTTATTCCTATCTAAATCAATTGAATAATTATAGGAAGTTCTAAAATCAACTTTTTCAAGATTAGTCAAATCAAAAATGGCATTGGATAAATCACAGTTATCAAAAACAGACCCGCTTAAATCACATTCTGTAAAATCGACCTCATTTAATTTAGAATTTGCAAAGATGGTCTGCTTTATTTTAGTCTTATAAAAAGAAGAATTGGTAAGGATGCAATTCTGAAAAGATGCAGCTAATCCAAATGTATTTGTGGTACCAAACTGCAAGCCTATCATCTTAGAATCAATGAATTTAACATCTCTTAATAATACCTGATGTATTTTGACTAAACTTAAATCACAACCGCAAAAACTACAATCTATAAATGTAAAATAAGAAACATCTACATTTGAAAAAGTACAATTGATAAATTTACAACCTTCGTATTCGCCTTTAGTTAATGACTCTTTCGTGAAATCAATATTATTATAATTCAATCTTTCAAATAGCATCATATATTTTGAAATAACAATTTGTCCAATTATTTATTTGACCCCATTAAATAGTGAGTATACATTTCTTTTTCATCTTTCTCACTAATATATGGAACAATTCCTGATAAGCTTTTTATCAATGGCGATATCTCTTCTTCTTCTTCGCTACTTTCCATAGTTAATTCATGAAAGTAGTTGGAAACTAAATTGGGTAAACTTGTGTTTCTTTCTTTAGCATACATCTTAACTCTTTCAACAATATGCTTGTCTAATTTAATAGTCAAATTAGTACCCATGAGATCAATTTTTATAAATTTTAAAAATCAAAAATAACTAAAATTAAATACTAATCGAATTATTTATAAACTGATTTATTTCATAGGCACCACCATCACGGGCATGGTCGCATGCCTTACAATGTATTCAGCAGTACTTCCCATCACCACATGCGAAAATCCAGTACGGCCATGTGTACCCACCACGATATAATCAACCTTATCCATGATTGCCTTTTCAATTACCACATCTTTAGCATTGCCTACTTCCACATAAATTTCAATAGGTATATTGGGGAATTTATCTTGTACCAACTTTAGTTCTTTAATGGCCGCTTCTTTTTGTGCAGTATAAATCTCATCCCAAGGAGTAGGCACCATGGACATTTGCGACTGCAAATAATCTACATACATAGGTACCACGGAACTTAAAATTACGGAAGCCTCCATTTTAATGGCAAGCTCTATTCCTTTTTTTATAACAAGTTCTGAGGATTCACTTAAATCCACAGCAATAAGTATTTTATTTTTCATGGCTTTATATTTGTATAAAGCTAGAAAATCGACTTACTCTAAAATATGATATTGGTTAGGAATTTCGGCACTTGAAATGATAGCGGTCAGCGCTTCAACTTATTCTTCACTTTCTACAATCGTGCCATAATCCACTAATAGCTCTTCGCCAGAAACTATATTTCTAATGGCTTCAAACTCTTCCCCTTCATTTAAAGAAATCACATTGGGGGTTTCAGAATGATTTAAATAAATCACTAAATCAATTAGTTTAAAACCATAATCGGGTATGAAATAATGGTCTTCGTCAAATAAACAATGATTCTCTATTAAATCTTTAGAATGTTGTGGTAAGGCATCTACTTCCTCTTTACTTACTTTAATCCAATCACCTACCCCTTTTGAAAAAATATTTTTAGTGCCTTTCGGAATATCTCTAATGGCGAATACACCAATACCATGCAATGGCGATGGTTTAATCATCACATAGGTAGAGGCTGCTAATTCTTTTAATAAGGCTTCTTTATTCATAAGGGATTAAATGAAATTTTGCATACAATCTTTTAAAGAAGCCTCCCAACTTGGAATGACTATACCCAATTCATTTTCAATTTTATCGGTAGCTAAAACCGAATAAGTGGGTCTTATGGCTGGAGTAGGAAATTCTTTTGTGGTAATGGATACTAAGTTACAAGATAGGCCTGCATTGGCTTTAATGGCCGAAGCAAAATCATACCAAGTAGTTTCTCCTTGATTGGCATAATGATAAATGCCTTGTACCATTTTTCCTGCATTGATGGCTTCAATTATTTTTATAGTTGCAATGGCTAGGTCCTTGGCATAAGTGGGTCTGCCCAATTGATCACCCACGATTTTTAATTCGGTACGCTCTTTCATTAAACGAATCATGGTCTTCACAAAATTATTTCCATGGCTACTAAATACCCAAGAAGTTCTAATGATAATAGTAGATGGATTTTCATGCAAAGCAAATTGCTCACCGCTTGCTTTAGTTTGTCCATAAAAATTAATCGGATCTAATTTTGTTTCTGGCAAATAAGGCATGATGGACTGACCATTAAAAACATAATCCGTAGAATAAGTGATGAAACGTATATTGTTTTTCATGGAAATACTTGCCAATGTTTGCACTGCAATGGCATTGATAGTATTGGCTAATTCTTTTTCTGTTTCCGCTTTATCTACAGCCGTATAAGCTGCCGTGTTAATAATTAGATCTGGTGCAATGGTATGGATGATGGCTTCGAAGGAAACAGGCTTGGCTAAATCTAATTGAGTTCGATCTAGAAAAATAAATTCATAAACAGGCAATGTTTTTGCCAACTGACTCAGCTCCCATCCCAATTGACCATTGGCCCCTGTTACTAGTATTTTTTTTATCGACATTATTTAGAGGTAAATTCTTTAGGCAATTTTGTCCACTCGCTCGGTGGCAATGCTTTAAAATAATCGTAAGTTTTTTTCAAACCTTCTGCACGATCTACTTTGGGTTCCCAACCTAACAATGTTTTCGCCTTGGTAATATCGGGTTGTCTTTGCTTTGGGTCGTCCACAGGTAAATCCTTGTACACAATCTTAACAGCAGACCCTGTTAGTTTCAATACCTCTTCTGCAAAATCTTTTAAGCTAATTTCATTCGGGTTACCAATATTCACCGGACTTGAATAGTCACTTAATAATAATCTATAAATGCCTTCTACAAAATCATCCACATAGCAGAAGCTTCTTGTTTGTGATCCATCTCCAAACACGGTCATGTCCTCACCTCTTAATGCTTGACCAATAAAGGCAGGTAGGGCACGGCCATCATTCAAGCGCATTCTTGGGCCATAGGTATTGAATATTCTGATGATTCTTGTCTCTACCTGATGAAAAGTATGGTAGGCCATAGTGATGGACTCCATGTATCTTTTGGCTTCATCATACACTCCTCTTGGACCCACTGGATTTACATTACCCCAATACTCCTCTGTTTGTGGATGCACGAGTGGGTCGCCATAAACCTCACTGGTACTTGCCACCAATATTCTTGCCCCTTTTGCTTTCGCTAAGCCTAATAAATTATGTGTACCCATCGCACCTACTTTTAAGGTTTGAATAGGAATTTTTAAATAATCGATAGGACTTGCAGGTGATGCGAAATGTAAAATATAATCTAGTGTACCTTCTATCTCAATAAAGGTAGTAACGTCATGATGTATGAATTCAAAATTGGGATTAGATCTTAAGTGTGCAATGTTTTGTAAATCGCCCGTAATTAAATTATCCATCGCAATCACATAATAGCCTTCACTAATAAAACGATCACTTAAATGCGATCCTAAAAATCCCGCAGCCCCAGTAATTAAAATTCTTTTCTGACTCATACTATTTATTTTGTGGCGGAAGCCCTGCCAATGCTTTCATAATGGTATCCTAACTCTTTCATCTTAGCTACTTCAAAAAGATTACGACCATCAAAAATGATTTTGTTTTTAATCTCTTTTTCTATTCTTTCAAAATCGGGGGTTCTAAACTCACTCCACTCTGTGGCAATGATTAAAAAATCAGCTCCAGACAATGCCTCGTATTGACTTCCTGCATATTTTATCTTGTCACCTATTTGTGCTTTTACATTGGGCATGGCTTCTGGATCATAAGCAGTCACTGTTGCGCCTAGTTCTGTTAAAGCATTAATCATACTTAAGGCTGGTGCTTCTCTAATGTCATCGGTATTGGGCTTGAAGGCCAAACCCCATAGTGCAATATGTTTGCCTTTTAAATCCCCTTTGTAATAAGATTTTATTTTTTCAACTAAATGTATTTTTTGATGCGCGTTTACTTTTTCTACCGCTTTCAAAATTTCAAAATCATAATTCACTTCATCAGAAGACATGATTAATGCTTGTACATCTTTAGGAAAACAAGATCCTCCATAGCCTATTCCTGGGAATAAAAAACGCTTCCCAATTCTATCATCCGATCCGATGCCTCTTCTTACCATATCTACATCGGCGCCCATGCGCTCACACAATTGAGCCACTTCATTCATGAAAGATATCTTGGTGGCCAAAAAACTATTGGCTGCGTACTTCGTTAATTCAGAACTACGCTCATCCATAAATATCACAGGATTCCCCTGTCTAACAAAGGGCGCGTATAAATCACTCATTAATTTTTTAGCTCTTTCTGATCTTGTGCCTACGACTACACGATCTGGTTTCATGAAATCATCCACCGCTACCCCTTCTCTTAAAAATTCAGGATTGCTTACTACATCAAATTCGCCTTTATAATTTTTGGCAATAGCCGCTTTTACTTTATCCGCAGTACCCACGGGCACGGTACTTTTATTCACAATGACTTTATACCCTTTCATTATTTTTCCCAAATGATCGGCCACACCTAATACATATTTTAAATCGGCACTGCCATCCGCACCCGGAGGCGTAGGCAAGGCCAAAAAGATAATTTCTGCTTCATCTAAAACAGTTTCTAATTGAGTCGTGAAGGTTAAACGCTCTTCTTTGATATTTCTTAAAAATATTTTTTCTAAGCCTGGTTCATAAATAGTGATCTGACCCGCACTTAATTTATCAACTTTGTTTTTATCAATATCGACACAACTTACTTTATTTCCTGTTTCAGCAAAACATGTGCCTGTTACTAAGCCCACATAACCTGTTCCTACGACTGTAATTTTCATTTAAATGATTTTATTTGAAAAAAGATTTTACACCTTCCACAATATACGACAATTGCTCCTCGTCCATTTCTGTATGCACTGGCAAGGAACATACATAGGCAGTTAATTGATCCGTTACTGGCAAATTCCAATTGAAATTTTTTTGCTCGCCAAACATTTTTTGCAAATGACCAGGTACCGGATAATAAATCATGCAAGGAATATCCTTAGCAGCCAAATGGGCAATGAATTTATCACGGTCTACACCTATTAGTTGTATGGTATATTGATGATATACATGTGAACTATAATTTAAGTTCGATGGCGTTATGATTTCTTTAGTAGAGGCAAAAGCATCAGTATAATATTTAGCTACTGATTGTCTAGCCGAATTGTACTTATCTAAATGTTTTAATTTAATATTTAAAATAGCAGCTTGAATTGAATCTAATCTTGAATTACATCCCACTAAATCATGATAATACCTTGCAGACTGTCCATGGTTTGCAATCATACTCATTTTATCTGCCAATACTTTATCATTCGTAAACAAAGCACCTCCATCTCCAAAGGCCCCCAGGTTTTTACTAGGATAAAATGAAGTGGCTCCAATATGTCCAATGGTTCCTGTTTTTTTTGTGGCTCCATTGGAGAAAGTATAATCACATCCAATGGCTTGTGCATTGTCTTCAATCACCAATAAATTATTTGCCTTAGCAATTTCCATAATTTCTTCCATGGGTGCTGCATGGCCATATAAATGTACAGGCACAATCACTTTTGATTTAGGCGTAATTGCTTTTTTCAAACTTTCAATATCCATACAAAATGTAATAGGATCTACATCTACGAAAACAGGTTTCAATCCAAGCAATGCCACTACCTCTGTGGTTGCGATATATGTAAATGAAGGGGTTATAATTTCATCGCCCGGTTTTAGGTCTAAGGCCATCATGGCTATTTGTAATGCATCCGTTCCATTGGCACAAGGAATCACATATGTTGATCCCAAATAAGTGGCTAAATTTTGAGTGAAATCTTTTACGGCCTTACCATTGATGTAGGCAGCACTGTCTAAAACTTCCTGAATGGCTTGGTCTACTTCTGACTGGATGGCCAAATACTGATTTTTAGTATCGACCATTTGAATTTTTCGCATCCTTTGAATTTGTGCAAATTTACAATAAAATGGCTAATTCGGTCCATTTCTGACCCATATAAGCTGTTCCAAAACAATTTGAATAGATATGCTATTTTTTATTGATTTTTGTCTTAAGAAATAGCCCCATGTATTTGTACAAAGTCTTTTTATGGTTGTATCCTCTGATTGCTCGTTGCATTAGCCCATTTAATGCAAAGGCCAAACAATGGCTGATGGGACAAAATGAGGTTTGGGATCAAATCAATCAATTCGTCCCTAAAATCAAGCAACCCATAATCTGGATACATTGTGCTTCTTACGGTGAATTTGAACAAGGATTGCCCATTATTGAAAACTTAAAAAGCAGTTACCCCGATCATCAAATTTGGCTGACTTTCTTTTCACCTTCTGGCTACCTGTACCGAAAAAATGATCCTGCGGTTGATTTTATTACCTACTTTCCTTTTGATAGCGCCAACAATGCTGCACGATTTATACAAATGGTACAACCCAAATTAATTGTATTTGTTAAATATGAATTTTGGTATCACTATTTACAAGAAGCCAAGGATCAACATATTCCCACCCTATTGGTTTCGGCTATTTTTAGACCAGGTCAAATTTTCTTTCAATTCTATGGAGTTTTTTATAAAAAAATATTGTCTTTATTTACAAGTATATTGGTACAAGACAAAACCTCTTTTGACTTAATAAAAAGTATTGGCCCAAATTTAAAAGTTGAAATTACTGGAGATACAAGATTTGATAGAGTGGTTCGAACTGCTGCTGCTATCACTAAGTTTGATTGGATTCAAAAATTAAACCAAAATAAAATAATTATTGCAGGCAGTACATGGAAGGAAGACCATGCCTTATTAGCCAATGCATCCAAAAGTTTACAAAAAATAAATTGGATCATTGTACCACATCATGTAGATTCAAATGCAATAGATGAATGCAAAACTTATTTTCCTACTGCCATTACCTTAACCGCATTGCAAAATTCTAATCAGCATTTTACATTGCCGACAATTATTATCATTGATCAAATTGGACTACTAAGAAATTTATACCAATACGCATTTATGAGTTATGTGGGTGGCGGTTTTGGGAAAGAGGGGGTGCATAATGTTTTGGAGCCAGCCGCTTTTGGACAACCAGTAATATGGGGCGAAAAAGATGAAAAATACATCGAAGCAGTTGGATTGAGGAAGGCAGGCGGTGGTTTTAAAATAAAATCTGCCAATGAATTGATCGTACTTGCACAAGCATTGATTTCCAATGAAGAAAAATACAAGGAAGCCGCTGTTCATGCCAAAAATTTTATTACTAAAAATGCAGGGGCTACCCATAAAACAATTCAATTTATTAAAGACCAGCAACTATTACCCTAGGATTGTTTACTTTTGAGCATCAAGCTTATTGATATAATAATAATTAAGTACAGGATATGTTTATTGAACAAAATATTACAGGAGAAAGAAGAGGCTGGATTGAAGTCATTGGGGGAAGCATGTTTAGTGGTAAAACTGAAGAACTAATCCGAAGATTAAAAAGAGCTAAAATCGCGAACCTTAAAGTTGAAATATACAAACCTGCCACAGATACTCGTTTTGATGTGAATAAAGTAGTCAGTCACGACGCCAATTCTATTGATTCTATTGCAGTTCTTGATTCCAATGAAATTTTAGTCTTGGCCAAAGAGGCGGATGTCATTGGTATTGACGAAGCACAATTTTTTGATGCAGGGATTATTAAAGTATGTGAAACTTTAATGATGCAAGGTAAAAGAGTGATTGTGGCAGGACTTGACATGGATTATTTAGGCAACCCTTTTGGACCCATGCCACAATTGTTAGCCATCGCAGACTTTATTACCAAACTACATGCTATCTGTGTAAAGTGTGGGCATTTAGCCAATATTTCCTACAGAACCAGTAATGAAGCAGGTACGGTGGTACTGGGAGAAAAAAATAATTACGAACCCCGTTGTAGAATTTGTGCCAGTAAATAATGAACTCCATTAAATCCATATATACCCTATTCAAAAAAGATGCTTTGCTAGAGTTTAGGCAACAATATACTTTTTTTGGCATCTTATTATACATAGCCTCAACTACTTTTGTTATTTACTTAACCATGGGCCAGCCTGATGATAGGGTTTGGAATGGCCTTTTTTGGGTGACCCTTTTATTTATTTGTATCAATACGGTGGCTCGAAGTTTTTTACAAGAAGGTAGAGGACGCATGCTTTATTTTTATACCATTGTCCATCCTGTAGATTTTATTTTCTCTAAATTAATTTATAATAGTTTACTCATGTGCATGATGAGTGGCCTAAGTTTACTATTATTCATTTTATTGTTAGGCAACCCACTAGAACATGCACTTTTATTTTTTGGCATGAGTTGTTTGGGTGGAATTAGCTTAAGCTTGGTCTTTAGTTTTTTAGCAGCCATTGCTTCTAAGGCACAGCAACCATCAGCCATCATGGCCATACTTGGTTTCCCTTTAATTATTCCTCAATTAATGTTATTGATGAAAATTGCCAATATCGCTTTTGCGGATGTGGTGCAAAATGGACTACCTCAATTAGTAGGTTTATTATGCGGCTTTGATATTATGATAGTAGTGCTATCCTATATTCTCTTTCCTTTTCTTTGGAAGGAATAGGACTAAAACTGCAGGTGACGAACAGTTTGTCCGTTATTAATAAGTTGCTTCAAAGATTCTATTCCAATATTCAAATGTCTTTGTACAAATTGCGCAGTTACTTTTGAATCGCTGGCTTCTGTTTTCACCCCCTCTGGTACCATGGGAGAATCGCTGACTAATAATAAAGCCCCTGTAGGAATTTTATTGTAAAAGCCTACAGTGAAAATAGTAGCCGTTTCCATATCAATGGCGTAAGCTCTGATATCAGTTAAATATTCTTTGAATTTTTCATCATGCTCCCAAACTCTTCTATTAGTCGTATACACAGTACCCGTCCAATAATCTACACCGTTATCTCTAATGGTGGTAGAAATTGCTTTTTGTAATGCGAAGGCAGGTAAGGCAGGCACTTCTGGTGGAAAGTAATCGTTGGATGTACCCTCTCCTCTTATGGCTGCAATAGGTAAGATTAAGTCGCCTATTTTATTTCTCTTTTTTAAACCACCACATTTTCCTAAAAACAAAACAGCTTCTGGTTGAATGGCTGTTAATAAATCCATAATGGTGGCAGCACCCGGACTACCCATGCCAAAATTAATAATGGTAATGCCATCAGCCGTTGCGCACTGCATGGGCTTATCTTTGCCAACTACTTCTACTTTATGCATTTCGGCAAACATGTTTACGTAATTGCTAAAGTTGGTGAGTAGTACAAAGCGACCTAATTGGTCTAAGCTTGCCCCCGTATACCTTGGTAACCAATTCTCTACGATTTCTTCTTTTGTTTTCATACAATCGAATTTTAAGGTTTCTCCTACTTATCTTTGGACGAAGTATTATATAAAAATACGAATTTTAATCTAAATGATAGAACTGAATTATCCCAGCTACCCTTTTAAAATAAAAGCCATTGATGGCAAGGATCAAATATTTGACCCCTTTAGAAAAATTTGGGTACTGCTTACGCCCGAAGAATGGGTAAGACAAAACCTATTACAATACCTTGTTCAAACTGTCAGCTATCCAGCTAGTTTAATTGCAGTAGAAAAAGAAATTAAATTAGGCGAATTATCCAAACGATTTGATATAGTGGTTTATAAAAATGATTTGCCTTGGATGATTATTGAATGTAAGGAAGCCAAGGTGGCCTTAAAAGAAAAAACAATGGAGCAAATTTTACAATACCAACAAGTTTTAACGGCGCAGTATTTATTTATAAGCAATGGACATGAAACGATGGGTGCTAAAATAGCATCGGGGAAAATGCAAGCCATGCAAAATTTCCCCGATTACTTATAAAAATATTTCTACCGCCCTACTAAGGGAAGATACCTAACTCAGCATAAGAAGTTCCTACTTTATTGATGGCACATACATATGCCGCAGTGCGCATATCTGGAATAGAAGGATTGGCTTTCCAAATATCCATGATCTCTCTAGTCGCATTGATCATTGTTTCTTCCAATCCACTATGCACTAAATCAATTTCATCTGGACCATGTGCAATGATTTCTTTTTCAGACTCTGTTACTTTTTTACCCGTCAATTCTTCAATTTGATTCAGAATATTAATGTTGGCGTTTTCTGTGAATCGTTTTTCTAAACGACCATATCTCACATGGCTTAAATTTTTTAACCACTCAAAATAAGAAACCGTTACTCCACCTGCATTTAAATACATATCTGGAATAACCAATATACCTTTGCTAGCCAATATGTCATCGGCTTCTGGAGTCAAAGGACCATTGGCTGCTTCACCTATTATTTTTGCTTTGATATTTGGTGCATTGTTTTTATCAATCACATTTTCTAAGGCAGCTGGAATTAAAATATCGCATTCTAATTCTAAAGCGTCCCCACTCTTCTTTAAATTAGTAGCTCCAGGAAAATTTAAAATGCTACCTGTTTTTTTACGGTGTTGGAATACTTCTTCTTCATTTAAACCAGCTTGATTATAAATAGCCCCTTCAAATTCTGCAATGGAAACTACTATCGCTCCATTCTCTCTAAAGAATTTTGCAGAGTGATAACCCACGTTACCCAAGCCTTGTACCACGACCTTTTTATTTTCAATACCCACTGTTAACCCTTGTTTTTTCATCACCTCCTCCATTAAACAAACTTCTCTCACACCAAAGAACACGCCTAATCCAGTGGCTTCTTTTCTGCCTCTCACACCACCTAATGAAATAGGCTTTCCTGTTACACAACCTGCCGCATCAATTTCTCCTGGCTTCAAGGATTGATAAGTATCAACGATCCATGCCATTTCTCTTTCGCCGGTTCCGTAATCTGGAGCAGGTACATCAATGCCCGGCCCAATAAAATTTTTCTTTACTAATTCAGAAGTATATCTTCTAGTAATTTTTTCTAGTTCATAAGCACTTAAGCTTCTTGGACTAATTTTAATACCACCCTTAGCCCCACCAAATGGCACATTCACAATGGCACATTTATAAGTCATCAAAGCGGCAAGCGCCATCACTTCATCCTGGTTCACTGCCATACTAAAACGAATACCCCCTTTACACGGAGACTTATGTTGCGAGTGTTGGACACGGTAAGCTTCGATTACTTCGATATGTCCGTCATCCATTTTTACTGGGAAACGCATACTGTAAATACTATTGCATGCTTTGATTTGTTCTAAAATACCTGTTTCCCAACTAGTAAACTTTGATGCTTTGTCAAAACTTCTTTCTACACTTTGGAAAAAACTATATTCTTCATTCTTTGACATGGTATGGATATTTAAAATAAATAAATGAACAACTAGGAAATTTACTTTTCCAATTGACTAATTTTTTTATCGATGCTTCCAACATAAATAAAAAGACCAATAAGTATAATACTAACAATGGACATGACTAAATATATTTTACCGTCTTGAACCATGATACTATTATTGTCTACTGCTTTTGTTTGTAATAATTGAAACATATAAAATATTTTTTTGTGAATTATAAAAGACCCTCTTTTTTTAATTTTAATAATTGTATTCTAATGTGTAAAGTACTAATCCATACGCCTAACAAAGTCCATCCAATGACTGCAGGATAAAAAACAGTGCGCATATTCGCTGACATGTCTTTTCCATTAAGCCCCGGATTACCATCGCTCCCTTGTCCGCCAGGATGCAATGATTCTGTTAGTCTTGGTAAAATCCAAAGCGTAGGGAATAACATAAAGAAGGAAAAAATATTATAGACTGCAGAAAGTCTTGCTTTTTTCTCTATATCTATTAAACTTCCTCTTAAAACGAAATAGGCAAAATAAATTAATAAGGCAATAGCAGCTCCGTTTTGTTTTGGATCGCCCACCCAAGGACTACCCCATTGATAATTGGCCCAGAATGCTCCGGTAATAATTCCTAAGAATCCGAAAAGCAAACCAACAGAGGCATAAGCCATGGAATAAACATCATGCACTGGATTTGAATTTCTTAAATATTTGATGGCATACACCAAAGAAACAAATAATAAAATCATCATGCCAAACCACATGGGTACATGAAAGAAAAAATTACGGATAGATTCTTGAAGACGGTCGTCGAGTTTAGGTATTTTAACAAGGAAGCCATAAGTACAAGTATACAATAACAAGATTATGGATAGAATTTTCCACCAGCGCGCTCTCAACATAGTTTAACTAATTTAAAATCAATAAATCCAAAAACTAACAATTGTTTGCAAATTTAAGCCATTTGACGCTAATTGCCCAATTTTTGGTGTGAATCTTAAGTAAACAAATTTACTGCTTATGTTGTACATTTGCGTCCATAATTTTCATGCCGTAACATGAAGCGAACTGCCCCGTAAGGCTGTAGTAAACTTAATGTGGCTATCATTTAAAATAGACACAAATGAAACTTTCTCAATTTAGGTACGATTTACCTTTAAATCTAATTGCACAATATCCTACTAAAAGAAGAGAGGATAGCAGACTCATGGTGGTTAACCGTCAAAACGGCCACATGGAAAATCGTCATTTCTCTGATTTATTAGAGTATTATGATGATAAAGATGTTTTTGTAGTAAACAACACCAAGGTATTCCCAGCCAGAATGTATGGCCGCAAAGAAAAAACAGGCGCCAAGATTGAAGTATTCTTGCTAAGAGAATTAAATAAGCCCAACCGTTTATGGGATGTGATTGTTGATCCCGCAAGAAAAATTCGTGTAGGCAACAAATTATATTTCGGTGAAAACGAAGAACTAGTAGCAGAGGTTATTGATAATACCACTAGCCGTGGACGTACCATTCGTTTTTTATGGGAAGGGGATGATGAAGGCTTTAGAAAAATGTTAGAGTTCTTAGGAGAAACGCCTTTGCCTAAATATATTAAGCGCAAGCCAGACGAAGAAGATAAAGAAAGATACCAAACAGTTTATGCAAAGCATGAAGGTGCGGTGGCCGCTCCTACTGCTGGTTTACACTTTAGTAAAGAATTAATCAAAAGATCTGAAATTATTGGTATTCGTTTTGCAGAAGTAACCTTGCATACTGGATTAAGCACTTTCAGACCTATTGAAGTAGAAGATTTAAGCAAACATAAAATGGATGCTGAATATTTCAAGATAGATGAAGAAGCTTGTAAGATTATAAATACAGCAAAACAAAATGGTCGTCGTGTATGTTCCATTGGAACCACTGGTATGCGCGCCATGGAAAGCAGTGTTACTGCTCAGCGTCTATTAAAACCAGCGGAAGGTTGGACGAATCATTTCATTCACCCTCCTTATAATTTTAATATTGCAGATAGCTTAGTGACCAACTTTCATTTACCTAAGACTAGCTTGTTGATTATGTCTTGCGCTTTTGCTGGCTATGAATTAGCGATGGAAGCTTATAAAAAAGCGATCAAGGATAAATACCGCTTCTTCTCTTATGGTGATGCTTTGTTATTTATCTAATGATTTATTCACTATTTATTTAAATTTTATAAAATATAAAAAAGCCCCCGATTCTCGAGGGGCTTTTTTTGTAGCCTATATTAATTTAAAAGAAGCATAATATAATTGGATTAACTCATCGCGAACATCTGTGCATAGCGTTAAGAAAATGACTTAAGTTCATCGTTAAAAAATTGTGCATGTTTGAGCGAAGCGAGTTCACAATTTTAGATGAACGTAGTCATTTTTAGCGTCATGCACAGCGGAGAGCGAGAGTGATCTAATTAAATTAGCTTCTATAAGCGACTACTATAAATTAAACAGGCCCTTATTGACCAATTGTAAAGTCTTGGTTTTGTATTCACTTGGCAACAATAAACTAATATTATGCGGACTACCCCCATAACTTACCATGGTTACCGGAATTTCATTGATGGCTGCAAATAATTTTTTCAATACCGCGTCTGTTTTAGCTATTTCATTCCCCACGATAGAAACAATGGTTTGATCTTTTTCTATTTCAACAGAAGCAATTAAGCTTAGCTCTGCAATAATTTCATTTAAATGAATATCTGTATCAATAGTTACAGATACCGCCACTTCCGAAGTGGTAATCATATCAATAGAAGTTTTGTACTTCTCAAACACTTCAAATATTTTTCTTAAAAAGCCATAAGCCAATAACATTCTGCTACTTTTTATTTTAATCGCAATGATATTGTCCTTGGCTGCGACTGCTTTCACCCCTACACTGCCTGCTTCTTTTTTGATGACTGTACCTGCCGCAGAAGGCTGCATCGTATTCAATAATTTTACGGGGATGTTTTCTAGTTGTGCAGGCCAAATACAAGTGGGATGTAAAATTTTTGCACCAAAATAAGCTAGCTCAGCTGCCTCATCAAAACTTAATTGCTCTATAGCTACTGTTTTATCCACTACCCTTGGATCATTGTTGTGCATGCCATCAATGTCTGTCCAAATTTCACATACGCTTGCTTTTACTGCAGCCGCTATCAACGATGCAGTATAATCACTCCCTCCCCTTTTCAAATTGTCTACTTCCCCTTTGGCATTAAGACAAATATATCCTTGGGTAACAAATAATTTCGTGGTGGAATGCGCAGCCAAAGTTTCTTTTAGTTTAGTTTCTATGGCCACTAAATCAGGCTCATCGTTTACATCCAATTGCATAAAATCTAAGGCAGGCAATAAAACATGCTCTATTTTCTCTTGCTCTAAATACAAGGAAAAAAGTTTTGTACTCATGAGTTCTCCTTGCGCCAGAATATCTTTATTCAATGCATCGCTTAAAGAAATCTTTTGCGTGATGCGTAAAAATTCAAAATGCTCTGTAATAATATCGTTGGCCTTTGCACGCAAAGCTTCCCCTGAAAGTAATTCGAGAATAAAAGCACGGTATTGTTTTTCCAATGCCTCTACTTTTTCAATGGCAGATTTTTTATTGGTAGATGCCAAAGATTTACTTATTTCTACTAAGGCATTGGTGGTGCCACTTAAAGCACTAAGTACAACAATGGTAGATTCTTTATCTCGCGTAATCAATTGAGATACTTGATGCATGCGCTCAGGCTTGCCTACACTGGTCCCACCAAATTTCATTATTTTCATCGCAGTTTTTTTTCGAGGCTCAAAGGTAAATAGGCCTAGGTAAAATAGGAGATAAAAAAGCCCTTATTTTATCAACTTATTGCCAACTCATATTTGTCTATTAAAATAGATACTCCACTAAAATGGAAGATCATCTACGGGTGCATCTTCATTCCCCCCTGCGCTTGCAGGAGAAGGATTGTAACTACTGCCCGTATTTTGATCTGCTGGATTTCCAGCTGCATCGGCATTGCCAGATCCAGAAGGCTTAGCACCCAACAATTGAACAGATACAATGCGCAAAGTTAAAGAAGCACCATTTCTTCCATCCGCAGTAGTGTAAGATCTTACATCAGGCGTTCCTTCTACATATACTTGAGTTCCTTTTTTTAAATAAGGGGCCACGGCAGTACGGTCAGTCCAATAAGAACAATCCACCCATGTGGTTCTATCTTTTTGATTGCCTTGCGCATCTTTATAACGTTCTGTATGAGCAACATTAAAATTAATGACAGTTTTGCCATTTACATTGTTCACTAGGGCATCTTTACCCAAATTTCCGATTACTTGTAGCTTGATCATTTTCTGTGTTTTAGTCGTTTTATAATATCATCGTTTGAAAGTGAAGATAGTATTTTTTAGAATTTTGAACTGAAAACCCTAGCCCATTTTATGAACATTCTGTGATTTAGTAAAGATGAATTACTTTTGTACCAAGCCAACTTTTAACTGGCCAAACACTATGAGCAAGAAAGGCAAGGTTTTAGTCGCTATGAGCGGCGGTATCGATAGCACTGTAGCGGCTTTAATGCTACATAACGAAGGCTACGAAGTAATAGGCATTACGATGAAAACTTGGGATTATGCCACTAGCAATGCCAACGGAAAAGAAACAGGTTGTTGTAATATTGACTCTTTCAATGACGCCCGATTAGCGGCAGTAAACAATGGCTTCCCACATTATATTTTAGACATTAGAGATGAATTTGGTGATTTTGTGATCGAGAACTTCGTGGAAGAATACTTAGCAGGCCGCACTCCTAACCCATGTGTGATGTGCAATACCCATATTAAATGGAGGGCCTTATTAAAAAGAGCTGATGCTTTAGGCTGTGATTTTATTGCCACAGGGCATTATGCTAAAGTGCGTCAACATACCAATGGACGTTATGTGATTTCTAAAGGATTGGACAACACCAAAGATCAGAGTTATGTTTTATGGGGTGTGGATCAAGATTTATTAAGCAGAACAATTTTACCCTTGGGTGGCATGCATAAAAAAGACATCAAACAAATGGCCATTGACATGGGTTATCCCGAGCTGGCTAAAAAGAGTGAGAGCTATGAAATTTGTTTTGTGCCAGACAATGATTACCGTGGATTTTTAAAAAGACGTGTGGATGGATTGGAAGAAAGAGTCAATGGCGGATGGTTCCTAGACACTAAAGGAAAAAGATTAGGCAAACACAAGGGCTATCCTTTCTATACCATCGGACAAAGAAAAGGTTTAGAAATTGCTTTGGGCAAACCTGCCTATGTGGTATCCATAGATCCCATTAAAAATATAGTCGTGATTGGAGATGAAAATGATTTGGACCAAAATGATATGTTGGTCGCTAAATTAAACTGGATCAAATACGATCATATAGCGGATGAGATGGAACTAATGGCTAAAATTAGATACAAAGATGAAGGCGCTTTGTGTACTTTATCCAATACCAATAATGGCGTGCAGGCTAGATTCTATGAAAATGTAAAAAGCATTGCGCCTGGGCAAAGTGCTGTTTTTTACGAAGGCGATGATGTGGTGGCAGGTGGTATTATACAAAGTGGCCATCTATTACCCAAGTCCCCATTCACTATTTAATTTAATCGGCAATTTTTTGAAGCAATGCCCCAAATAGCGTATCGGCATGCTTTTCATAACCAATGAAATATTGCTGGGCAACTAATTTGAATTTATCTGTGGCTAATAATTTTTCAACCTGCGCCTCGTTTTCATTTTTATAGACCGAGCAAGTAGCGGCTAATAAATAGCCACCCACTTTTAAAGCAGGTGTTAAATGTTGTAACATATTTGCTTGCAGTGTAGTAAAATAGTCCAATTGTTTTTGGGTATAGCCAATCAAATTTTCAGGTGTACGCCCCCAAGTTCCAGATCCAGAACAAGGTAAATCGGCAAAGATAAAATCAAATTGTTTTTTAATAGCAAAGGGCAAAGTAATATCTACTACTTGTAAAGAGGCAGGTTGAATCCCTGCTTCTTTTAAACGCTTTTCACAATTGAATAAAATATTCTCTCTAATATCTGAGACATGTAATTGTACGTTGGGAATAAAATCTTTAATTAAAATAGATTTACCCCCACTGGCCGAACAAGCGTCCCAGGCCACCAATGGTTTTTCGGTGGCTGGAATTAATTTTAGCAAAGAAGCTAGTGCTTGAGAATTTAAATCTTGAATGACAGCGTCTTTATTCAATACTAAAATATTTTGAAGCGAACTTGTATTAGGCAATGCAAATGCCATTTCATTCATCGTCTCAAAAAACAATCCGGCTTTTTCCAAGCTAGCTTTGACTAGTTCTTTTTTACCTGGCCTTGCACGAATAAATAATAAAGGTTGTTGTAAATGAGCACCGATAAATTTTGGAATATCAATGGCAGGTGAAATAAAATTTTGCAATGGAAATTCAGCGCTTAATTTTCTAAAATATTCATAGCAGATAGCACTAATACTTTTACGATCCTTACTCCCATGTTTTTTATTGGCAGCGAAATAGGTTTTTAAATAAAGGGCAAAAGGTGTGGGTCCCTCATATTCTCTCACCAATTTATCTGCTACGTTCTGATGTGAGTGATGGTATTTATCAATTGTCATTTTTATAGGGACTGAGGGTTGTTTTCTAGTGCTACAAATATCTGTTTAAAAGTGGTAAATTAGCCTTCTAAAGGACAAAGGAAGGAAGGCAGCAGTACTAGATTGTAAAATATGTATAAAGCACTGATAATCATATATTTATATAGAAATCGCTTTTTTTTCAATTTTAATTTTAATTATTTGTTTAAGTACCTTACCTTTGCCCTCCTGAAAATTAAATAGTACATGGCAAATCATTCGGCTACAAAAAAAGACATTAGACAAGCAGCAAAACGTCGCGATAGCAACCGTTATTATGGTAAAACTACCCGTAACGCTATTCGTGAATTAAAAATCGTAGACGATCAAAAAGTCTACAATGAAAAATTGCCGAATATCATGTCTCAAATTGATAAATTAGCAAAACGTGGCATTATCCACAAAAACAAAGCAGCTAATTTAAAGAGCAAATTGGCTAAACACGTTGCTGTTAAAGCAACTGCTTAGTACCTGCTTTTTCGATAATTAAGATTAATTAATCAATTATACCCATCCCGCTCCGAGCATTCGAGGCGGGATTTTTTTTATGTATCTTCGCGCTATGACTGAAAAGATACTCATCCTCGACTTCGGAAGCCAGTATACACAGCTTATTGCCCGCGCGGTAAGAGAAGCCAATGTGTATTGCGAGATAAAGCCTTTCAATAGTAAAATTGACTTTGATTCCAGCTTAAAAGGAGTCATTTTAAGCGGCTCTCCTGCCAGTGTCAACGAAGCAGATGCGCCCAATGTGGACATCAAGGCCATTTTGGATAAACTTCCAGTATTGACCATTTGTTATGGTGCCCAATTAAGTGCCAAGAACTTTGGAGGAAAGGTAGAGAAATCAAACAAAAGAGAATACGGTCGAGCCCAATTGCGCATTCAAAAGGACGATGTCATATTTAAAAATATAGCCAACAATAGCCAGGTTTGGATGAGCCATAGTGATTCCATTACACAGCTGCCAGCAGATTTTGAACTTTTGGCCGATACAGACAGTATTCCAGTAGCTGCTTTTAGAAAAAAACAAGACGCTGGCCATCCATTGCATGGATTTCAATTTCATCCCGAGGTATACCATTCCTCAGAAGGTAAAAAATTGATCCAGAACTTTCTAGTAGAGCTTTGTGGTTGCCATCAAAACTGGACCCCTTCCTCCTTTGTACAAGAAACCGTAGACAAGCTGAAAGCGCAGATTGGGGATAATCATGTAATTATGGCACTTAGTGGTGGTGTGGACAGCACGGTAGCCGCTACCCTTATTCATAGAGCCATTGGAGATCGATTACATGGCATATTTGTAGACAATGGGGTACTTAGAAAAAATGAGTTTCAGGATGTCTTAGACATCTATCAATCTATAGGCTTAAATGTAACAGGCATTGATGCTAAACAAATGTTTTATGATGCCTTAGCAGGCAAGTCTGAGCCTGAAGAAAAGCGAAAAATTATTGGAAAACTATTTATAGATGTATTTCAAATAGAAGCATCTAAAGTATTGGAAGCCAAATTTTTAGGTCAAGGTACAATTTATCCAGATGTGATTGAAAGTGTAAGCGTACATGGCCCTTCTCAAACCATCAAATCTCACCACAATGTAGGTGGCTTACCCGATACCATGCACCTTCAATTGGTGGAGCCCCTTAGATATTTATTCAAAGATGAGGTAAGAAAAGTGGGACTTGAATTAGGTATTCCTGCCCACTTAATCAATAGGCATCCTTTCCCAGGACCAGGACTGGCCATTAGAATATTGGGTGATATCACGCCTGAAAAAGTAGCCCTTTTACAAGCAGCCGATCATATCTACATGAATGCATTAAAAGAATTTGACTTGTATACTAAGGTATGGCAGGCTGGAACCATCCTATTACCAGTAAAAAGTGTTGGAGTGATGGGCGACGAACGTACTTATGAATTCACCATTGCATTGAGGGCAGTTACCTCAGTAGATGGCATGACCGCTGACTGGGCACATTTACCCTATGAGTTTTTAGCCCATGTAAGCAATGCCATTATCAATGAAGTACGTGGTATTAACAGAGTAGTTTACGATATCAGCTCTAAACCTCCTGCGACCATTGAATGGGAATAAATATTGTAATTTAATTAATTGATTTACAATATTTTATATATTCTAATTCAATTTTTTCTTCAAACTAGTAATTTGATCCTGTAAATTGTTCACCACGCCGGCCAATTGATCCACATTCCACATGGGTTGCGCCCCTGCTTTATGTATGATGTAGACCGCTTTCCATATCTCTACAATATCGGTTGCATTTACTTGATATGGCTCATATAAAGGATTGTCACTCAATAAAGTAAGCTTTCCCTCTTTATGCTCATTTCCTTCTTTTGAACGATCGTCATTGGTAATAATACGCTTGTATACCACCCCATCAGCATTGGATACAACGATATAAGTATTGCTGTTTTTTACCTCTTTAAAGCTTTCTACCTTCTCTCCCACAATCACACTTCCACTTGGGGTGGGCAACATACTGTCCCCTAAAATTTCAAAAGCACGGTAGTCGCCTGGAGCCAACATAGGCAAAGTGAACGTATTCAATTCGTCTAGGAACTCAGGATCGGCATAGCCAGCCAAATAACCTGCTGCTGCCTTTACTGGTACAAAAGTGACCATTGATGCTAATGAAATGGACTTGTCCGATTTCATGGCCCTGCGGCGCTCCATATAGCTATTGCTAGAACCATTTGAATCCACTCCATTGGCGCTTAATAAGGCCAAATCTTGGAATAAGAATTCTTCCAAACTAATGGAGAATTTTGCACAAATGGTTTCCATTACTTCCAAGCGAGGCTCGGCTCTTTCTTCTTCATAAGCCCCCACCAAGGAGCGCTTGATTTGAAGTTGATTGGCCATTTCTTCTTGTGTCCATTCGCGCTGCTTTCTGATGTACTTTAAATTTTTTCCTGCGTATGACATAACTAATGATTTTAGTGCAATATACTAAATATTTTAGTATTACCAAATATTTTTAGCATTTTCTTTATTTTGTTGCGCGGGCCTATCTTGGTAACTTGCATTATGGCAAAGATGAAAGAAGAAAAACCAGTTATTTTAATCACCAATGACGACAGTATTAGTGCCCCTGGTATTAAAGCCTTGGTAGAAGCGGTCAAAGACCTAGGTAAGGTTGTGGTGGTGGCACCCGATAAACCTCAAAGTGGTATGGGCCATGCCATCACCCTAGGACAACATTTAAGATTACAAAAAGCGCATATTGTAGATGGTGTAGAAGCCTATACTTGTAGCGGCACCCCTGTGGATTGTGTAAAATTAGCCGTGGATAAAGTATTGCACCGCAAACCCTCTATTTGTTTAAGTGGGATCAATCATGGCGCCAATCATTCTATCAATGTCATTTATTCAGGCACCATGTCGGCTGCCTTAGAAGCTTCAATTGAAAGTATCCCAAGCATTGGATTTAGCTTATTGGACCTAAGCATTGAGGCCGATTTTACAGCAGCGCAACATTATGCTAGAATTATTGTAAAAAAATTATTGGCAGATAAAAACTTAGACAAACATCTTTGTTTGAATGTCAATATTCCAAAAGTGGCCACCGATTTAATCAAAGGCATTAAAATTTGCAAACAGTCTTATGCCAAATATGATGAGAAGTTTGTAGAACGAACCGACCCACATGGAAAAAAATACTATTGGTTGACTGGGGAGTTTGTGAATTTTGATAAATCAAAAGACACCGATGTATGGGCTTTGAAAAACAATTATGTGAGTGTGGTGCCTGTGCAATTTGATCTTACTAATCATGTGATAAAAGAAAAGCTTTCTAAAAAATGGAAATGGTAAAAGACAATTATATCATTGGTGTATTAGTGGGCTTGACCATGCCATTTTTAGGCTTCCTTATTTTTTATCAGTGGAAGTTTAGTGCTTTTGGATTAGAAGAATTTCTAGATTTACTGAATCGTCAAAAATCTATTTTATCTGCTATGATTAGCATCTCCCTGCTTATTAACGGAGTGGTGCTGACCATCTTCTTTCAAAAACAAAAAGATAAAATAGCCAAGGGCGTATTTTTTACCACCTGTATTTACGCAGTCATCGCTATTGCGTGTAAATGGTTTTTATAAATGAGATATTATATCATAGCTGGAGAAGCCAGCGGAGATTTACATGGCGCCAATTTAATTAAAGCGCTCAAAACAATGGATAACCATGCCGTGGTCCAATGTTGGGGTGGCGATTTAATGCAAGCAGCAGGAGGTCATTTAGTAAAGCATTATAGAGACTTAGCCTTTATGGGATTGGTGGAAGTGCTTTTTAATTTACCTACGATTCTTAAGAATATTCGTTTTTGTAAAAAAGATATTAAAGCTTTTGCCCCTGATGTATTAATCTGCATTGATTATCCTGGTTTTAATTTACGCATTGCTAAATGGGCCAAGCAAGAAAAATTAAAAGTGATTTATTTTATAGCCCCACAGGTTTGGGCCTGGAAAGAAAATAGAGTGCCTGCCATGCGTGCAAGCATTGACAAGTTATTATGCATTTTACCTTTTGAACAAAAATATTTTAAAGATAGATGGGATTGGGAAGTAGATTATGTTGGACATCCTTTAATGGAAGTAATTGCAACCCAAGAAAATCTAGCACATCCCCTGCCTCAATTGAAAGACGCAGCCATCATTGCATTATTGCCCGGAAGCAGAAAACAAGAGATTGAAAAAAAATTACCCATCATGTTGTCTGTGGCCATTCATTTTCCTGGCCATCATTTTGTGGTGGCACAAGCCCCCGGATTAGACGATGATTGGTTTGCTTCTTTGATTCCACATCAACCCAATGTGCATGTGGTCAAAGCTAGCACTTATGCCCTTTTACAACACAGTCAGGCTGCCCTAGTGACCAGTGGCACGGCCACTTTAGAAACCGCTTTATTAGGCGTGCCCGAAGTGGTTTGTTACAAAGGCAACCCCATTACTTTGGCCTTAGCAAAGCGCTTTGTAAAAATTAAATTCATTGCCCTAGTAAATTTAATTATGGATAAAGAAGTGGTGAAAGAATTGATTCAAGAAAATTTGACTACCGATAATTTAGTAGTTGAATTGACAAAATTATTAGAAGATCCTACGACACAGAAAAATATACAGGCCGATTACCAAGTACTAAAAAATAAATTGTATACAGGGGAAAAAGCAACTGAAGTAGCTGCTGATATTATTTTGAGAACAATACAGCACAAATAATTTAATGCTTAAAATAAGGTAGGATAAAGAACCTAAAAATCATCACGATTAATCCAAACAAAAAAACGAGTAAAGAGATGCGATTCATTCCATGCATGGCCTTCATCATACCTGATCTTTCTTGATTTGGATCGCGTTTTACAATAAATAAGTACTCCCCAATTTGTCTTAAAAATTTCATAGGTTTCTCTTTTTTGTAAAATTAAAGCTAATTAAGCTTGTTTGGCCAACCAGGCTTTTAAATGAGCGGATATTTGTACCGATTCAATGATGAATCCGTCATGTCCGTACACAGAATCAATGGCCACCAAGGTGGCTTGGGGCATATGTTGTTCCATGAATCTTTGCTCATCTAAAGGACATAATATATCACTGTTCACGCCAATAATAAAGGTAGGAATTTGAATGGATTGCAAAGTGGCTATTAAATCTCCGCCTCTTTTTCTTGCTAAGTGATGACTGTCCATTGATTTAGTCAGCAACCAATAACTATAGGCATTGAATCTTTTTACTAATTTATCTCCTTGGTAATTGATATAAGAAGACGCTTTGAAATTGTCAATTTTTTCAGGATCCTCATCGGTTTGCTTTTCTTGAAAGATGCCATAATTACGGTAAGTCAACATGCCAATGGCACGGGCCGCTTTCAAACCCTTGGCCCCTGCATTCGGTGTTGGTTCATTCCAAGTACAATCGGCTTCAATGGCCAATCTTTGTGCGGTATGAACGGCAACCCCCCATGCACTTTCGGATGGTGAGGTAGCAATTAAAAACATTTTTTTAATTAGGCTGGGTTCAAAGATGGCCCACTCCAAGGCTTGATAACCACCCATGCTTCCACCCAATAATAAATCAATGACATCGATGCCTAAATGCTTGCGCAATAAAATATGTGCTTGCACCATATCACGAATAGTGACCGTAGGAAATTGCTCAAATCCAATAGAAGTGCCCACAATTTCAGTGCTCAATGGACCCGTAGATCCATAACATGAACCAATGATATTGGCACAAACAATAAAATAATCATTTGGGTTAATTAAATAAGCTTCTCCAATTAGCCCTTTCCACCAATCTGCAGCATCTGAATTGGCAGTTAATGCATGACATACCCAAGCCACTTTCTTACCAGGGGTATAAGTCCCATAAGTATGGTAGGCGATTTTCAATTGAGGCAAGCGCACCCCACATTCTAAGGTAAAAGGGGCATCATATTGATAAACCAATGGTTCCATTTTTTTCGTATTCTAATGCAAAGTAACTATCTATTTGAATTACATTTGCATAATCATTGGAATTTATATTTCAATTAACTAACAATTATTATTTTATGGCTAGGATGGTGGTGACAAGAATGAATGATGGCTTTGTTTTTAATGCGGTGGACGAGGCAAATAATACCATGCGCATGGACATCCCTGTGGAGCAAGGAGGCCATGGCACTGGCCTTAGACCTATGCAAACTTTATTAAGTGCATTGGGCGCTTGCAGTGGTGTAGATATTGTAATGATTTTAAACAAACAAAAAGAAACCATTGAATTTTTTGAAATGATCATTGATGGAGAACGCGAAACAGGAAAAGAACCGGCCTTATGGTCGACTGTGCATATGGTATTCAAATTTAAAGGAAGTATGACCCAAGAGAAAGCAGAAAAAGCTTGCGCCTTGTCCATAGATAAATATTGTTCAGTAGCAGCTACCCTAAGAGCAGCAGGTGCTGTTATTAGCTGGGAAGTGGAGCTAGGATAAATAAATGAAAAAAGAATTAGTACATTAAACTATTTGTATGAAGCATACACAATCAAAATTAATTAGAAAGCAGATTCTAAGAACTGCTGAAGGGGAACATGCGAGTCCTTTATATCTTACAAGTAGTTTTTGTTTTGATAATGCAGAAGATATGCGTGCTGCTTTTGCAGACGAAACGGATGTGAATATTTATAGTCGTTTTTCTAATCCGAATGTACAAGAGTTTGTAGACCGTTTATGTATTTTAGAAAATGCAGAAGCAGGCTTTGCTACTGCTACTGGAATGAGTGCAGTATTTGGCTCTTTTATGGCCTTATTAAAAAAAGGAGATCATCTTTTATCTTGTGATTCCATTTTTGGAAGCACGCATACCGTAGTTTCTAAATACTTACCGAAATATGGTATTGATTTTAGTTATGTAAGTGCTAATGCCACTGCTGCTCAATGGGAAGCAGCCATTACGCCTCAAACCAAAATGATTTATTTAGAAACACCTACGAATCCTGGATTAGAAGTGATTGATATTGCCATGGTAAGTGCCATTGCTAAAAAGCATAATGTAATTTTAAATGTAGATAATTGTTTTGCAACACCCATTGGTCAAACCCCCATCGATTTAGGTGCCGACATTGTTATTCATTCAGCCACTAAATGGATAGATGGGCAGGGCCGTGTTTTAGGTGGTGCCATTGTTGGTCGCAAGGACTTAATTCATGAAATGTATTTATTCTGTCGCGCTACTGGTCCTTCTTTATCTCCTTTCAATGCATGGGTATTAAGTAAAAGTTTAGAAACTTTGGAAGTGCGCATGGAAAGACATTGCAGCAACGCCTTATTTGTTGCTGAAAAATTAGAAGGACATTCAAAAATTAATTTTGTTAAATATCCTTTCTTAAAATCCCACCCACATTATGCCATTGCTAAAAAGCAAATGAAAAATGGCGGAGGTATAGTTTGTTTTGAAATAAAAGGTGGCATTGAAGCAGGCCGCCAATTTTTAAATAATATTAAAATGTTATCGCTTACTGCTAATTTAGGCGACACAAGAAGCATTGCTTCCCACCCTGCTAGCACTACACATGCAAAACTTTCCCCAGCAGAACGCGCTGCGGTAAGTATTAGCGATGGCTTAATAAGAATATCGGTTGGCCTTGAACACAAAGACGATATTGTGGCCGATATACTACAGGCTTTAGAAGCCTAAGTCCAAGATTTTATTCATCAATATTATGCCCCTTCAATGGGGCATTTTACATTATTTTAAGTATATTGAATTCGCAAAAAACAACTCAACAATGAAGACTAAGATTGGTGTAATGCTCTCCTCCATGATGTTCTTACAATATTATGTTTGGGGCGCTTGGTATGTGACCATGGGTACCTATATGGGTGAAGTATTAAAATCATCGGGCGTGGATGTGGGCGCTGCCTATAGTGCTGGCGCTATTGCTACCATTATTAGCCCATTTTTTGTAGGGATGATTGCCGACCGATTTTTTGCAGCTCAAAAAATTATGGGGGTATTGCATATCCTGGGTGCTGCCCTTTTGTTGTATGCTACCCAAGTAACCAATACAGGTTTTTATTGGGTGATTTTAGTATACTCTTTAATGTACATGCCTACCATCGCCTTAAGCAATAGCGTAGCTTTTGCGCAGATGACCGATCCAGGCAAACAATTCCCATGGATTCGTGTTTTTGGCACTTTAGGTTGGATTGCCGCTGGTTTAATTATTAGTAAATTAGGTATTGAAAAAACTGCTGGTACTTTTCAAGTTGCCGCTGTAGTTTCTTTGATACTGGGTTTATTAAGTTTCGCTATGCCCAATACGCCACCAAAAGCAAAAACAGAAAAAGTATCCGCTTCAGGAATTATAGGTATGGACGCCTTGGTTTTATTTAAAACAAGGTCTTTTTTTATCTTCTTTATTTCTGCTATTGCCATTTGCATTCCTTTATCTTTTTATTATGGATTTGCCAATCCTTTTTTAAATGAAATTGGTTTAGACAATGCTGCAGGGAAAATGACTTTAGGTCAGGTATCCGAAGCTTTATTTATTTTAGCGATTCCATTTATGTTTAATCGTATTGGCGTTAAAAATATGTTGATACTTGGTATTAGTGCTTGGCTATTACGCTATGTATTTTTTGCTTATGGCAATATGAATACCAGCTGGATGCTTTATGCAGGCATAATTTTACATGGTATTTGTTATGATTTCTTCTTTGTCACGGGTTACATGTACACAGAGAAAAAAGCAGGAGAAAAAATTAAGAACGCCGCACAAGGCTTATTCACCTTTGCTACTTATGGTGTAGGTATGTTTATTGGTACTTGGTACAGTGGTTTTGTGGTAGACAAGTATAAAATTCCTGCCAATGCCATTACTGGCGCTGCGGCACATAATTGGACTTCTATTTGGTTAACCCCTGCTGCCATTGCAGGTGCCGTACTAATTGCCTTTATTTTATTCTTTAAAGAGAAAAAAGAAACAGCTGCTGTTGCTTAATATTATTTAAAAAAACAATTATAAAAAACTAAAATTTATTCAAAATGCGAATTGCAATGTTAGGTGCAGGTTTTATTGGACGTTTTTATGCCGATGCACTCCAAGGTTATAGAAGTAAAGACAAGGTGGTTAGTATTTATGCCCGCCGTGAAGAATCTGCCACCAAATTTGCAGCAGATTATGGTTGTGCTCATTGGACTACCGATATGGAAGCAGCTATCTCCCACCCCGATGTGGATGTGGTATGTATTGCCCTACCCAACAATATTCATGAAATTGCCGTGATGTTGTGTTGTAAACATAAAAAAGCAGTGATGACCACCAAGCCATTAGGCCGTAATGGTGAAGAAGCAAAAAGAATGTTGATAGCAGTAGAGGAAGCAGGCATATTCAATGGTTATTTAGAGGACTTAGTATACACACCAAAATTTATCAAGGCAAATCAAAGCGTGAAGGAAGGTGCCGTAGGAAGAATATTATGGGCGAAGTCTCGTGAAACACACCCTGGCCCCCATAGTGATTGGTTCTGGGATATTGAACAAGCAGGTGGTGGTTGTATTTTAGATTTAGGCTGCCATTGCGTAGAAATTTCAAGATCTTATATTGGAAAAGATATTAAACCCATTGAAGTAATGTGTTGGGCAGATACACAAGTAAAACCTATTGATGCCGAAGACCATGCTATTGGACTAGTGAAGTATGAGAATGGCGCTATTGGTCAGTTTGAAGTAAGCTGGACATTTAGAGGGGGTTTAGATTTACGTGATGAAGTAATGGGAACAGAAGGTACTATTTGGATTAATAGTTTTTTAAGAACAGGTTTTGAAATGTTCACTACAGGAAAAGGCGGAGATTATATTTCAGAAAAATCGGAAAGCAATAGCGGTTGGTTATTCCCAGTAGGTGATGAATTAAATGAATTAGGTTACAACCATATGTTCATGGACATGTTCAACGCTATGGAAAAAGGCGAAGCCCCTAAAGAAACTTTTTATGATGGTTATATTGTCAATTGTGTATTAGATGCTGCTTACCGTTCTGCTAAATCTAAATTATGGGAGCCCGTTAAATTAGATATTTGGAGAGGAAAAACAGGATTAACTAAAGAAAGTCATTTAGTAGAATATGATCAAGACCATTATTTAATTAAAGAAGAAATGACTCACTATGGTACTAAGAAATTAATCTTAAAACATAAAACTACAGGTAAGATTACTGAACAAGTAATTAAATAAGATTTAAGTAATCATTTAAATAAAAAACCTCCTCGATTGCTCGTAGGAGGTTTTTTTTATCAAACTCACTTAATAAACCACTATAGAGGGGGGAAGATAAATTAACTAATCACCTATAAAGTCTTTTTAAATTTTTCGAAATTTTGAATGGAAGTCTTGATATCTTCCAATGGATTTTTAGGAAAATCTTGTTCTAAGAAATAATACTTCAATCCCGCTGCATCCATATGTTGGAAGGTTTCTTTAAAGTCAAAGCTGCCCGTTCCAAAAGGAACAATGTTTCCAGCTGCATCCATATCCTTCACGTGAATTAATGGAAAACGACCCTTATTTTGATTGAATATAGCTACCGGATTTTTTTTAGCTCTAAAAACCCAACCCAAATCCAATTCCATTTTTAAAATATCGGCACTAAGTTGTGTTAAGAAGTAATCATAGGACACTAGGTCTCCTACCTTATTAAACTCGGAGGCATGGTTGTGGTAAACTAATTGCAATCCTGCTTTTTTTGCCTGCTCCCCTGTTTTTTGTAAAATAGCAGCAGCTTCTTTGATTTCATCTACTGTATCAATTGGAATATTCGCACATACTATATATTCAATACCTGATTCCGCAACCAAGTCCACCATTTCTTGACTATTGTCTCTCAAGTTTTTCATTGGAGGAAATTTCATGGGTTGACCATCTGGACCCAAGGGTAATTTATAACCTGGTGGCAGTTTTAAGGGTGCCCCAGCTACATGATGCGAACGCCACTGCATGCCCAAGTCTTGCAATAAGGTCCTAAATTCTTTGGGTTGCTTACCATAAAATCCTGGTTGCTTACTAAAAGCAGATTCAATATTTATATAACCAGCAGCGGCTACTTTTTTTAACGTGCCCAAGGTATCCGTATCCATATCATTAAATAAAGTAAACAATTGAATACCTGGTGCAGGCAAGGGTGCATCGGTCATAAAACTATTGGCCCAACTGGACTTATTGAGTAAAGTAGCCCCCATTGTTAAAGTGGCAGCTTGCTGTAAAAATTTTCTTCTAGTATTCATTTTATTATATAATTTAAATGGAGGATAAGGCCTTTTCAATGCGTTATAATGACACAATATAATTAAATTAGCCTAAATTTCAAAAATCTTTTACCTTTAAGCCATGTCAAAATCACCCTCACTCCCAGCCAGTCTTAAGCAATTGCTTATTAAGGGGGATGAACTTTTTTTACCCGGTATTTCCGTGGATTGTGTGATTTTTGGTTTCCACGAAAACAGCCTTAAAATTCTTTTATTGGATATTGCAGATAGCAATAAATGGTCCGTTCCTGGTGGATTTGTGCTTAAAAACGAAGATATTGATGCTGCCGCCTATCGAGTATTAAAGGAAAGAACAGGCCTTAAAGATATTTTCTTACAACAATTTAATGTTTTTGGCCAACCCAATAGAATTGAAGCCTCGGCGCATAAAGCTACTTTTGAACAATATGGAACTAAATTATCCAAGGACCATTGGCTGCTTCAAAGATTTGTATCTGCTGGTTATTATGCATTGATTGATTACACCAATTTCACTGTTCAAAACGATTCATTTAATTCCCTAAATTCTTGGATAGGCATTGAACATTTGAGTAAGCTTAGTTTTGACCATGACCACGATAGTATCGTTAAAAAAGCCCTTGAAAGCCTTAGAACTCAATTGGCCTATCTTCCCATTGGTAAAAACTTATTGCCTAAGAAATTTACCATGCCAGAATTGCAAAAATTGTATGAGACCATTTTAAACAAACCATTGGACCGTCGCAATTTTCAAAGAAAAATGCTGGGCTTTGGTATATTAAATAAATTAAACGAAACCAGGAAAGGCGGCGCACACAAAGCCCCCTATTTATATTCCTTCAACGACAAGAAATACCAAAAGGCATTAAAGGACGGGTTGTATGGTTCCTGGTAAATTAATTTTTAATATAATTTACCCAGAACCATACCTCTAATGATTTTCAAATAAATATCTATGATATTTATTTATTTGGAAGTTGGTAAATTAATTCCTATTTCGTCCAAATTACTTTTAGCTTTTGCACATCTCTTGAATTAGTCCCTACCATGATTTGAAACTCCCCTGGCTCCCAATCATATTTTAAATCGGTATTGTAAAATTTCAACAGCTCTGGTGTTATTTCAAAGCTAACTTTCTTTGTTTCACCGGCCGCTAATTCTATTTTTTGGAAACCCTTCAATTCCTCCACAGGTCTAGTCACTGAGCCAACCACATCTCTAATGTACATTTGCACTACCTCTTTACCTGGAGTGGTACTCGTGTTTTTTACCGCTACGGTGGCAATTAATTTCTTATTGCCTTTTAATACCGTGTCCGAAACTGCAAAATTGCTGTATTCAAATTTTGAATAACTTAAGCCATAACCAAAGGGGTACAAAGGATCGTTGCTTACATCTAAATAATTGGATTGAAATTTAGAAAACCATTTACTTAATGGACGTCCAGTGTTTTTATGATTGTAGTATAAAGGTATTTGACCTACATTTTGTGGGAAGCTCATACTTAATTTACCAGATGGATTTACTTTACCCAACAAAGCATCTGCAATGGCATAGCCCGCTTCAGAGCCAGCAAACCATACATCTAGAATAGAAGGCACATTCGCATCTTCCCAAGTTAAAGTAAGGGGTCGACCATTGAATAAAACTAGAACCACAGGTTTACCAGTGGCTAATAAGGCTTTCAATAATTTTTGTTGCGTAGCAGGCAAATCTAAGTTAGAACGAGAAGCACTTTCTCCAGTGCTTTCCGCGCCTTCTCCTAAAGCCGCTACAATTACATCTGCATTGGCACTAACTGTCAAAGCTTCTTGGATTAATTGATCGGCAGTGCGCGCATCTCTTTCCATGTCTTTTCCAAACATGGTTTCACGCTTTTGTAATTCATCATCTTCTTCTAAATTAGAACCCTTTGCGTACGCTACTTTTCCGTTCGTACCCACCAATTCAGTCAATCCTTGCAATAAAGAGATGGATTTTGAATTATCAGCCCCCACGCTCCAAGTACCCGTCATGTTTTCTTTGGCATTGGCCAAAGGACCCACCAAGGCAATTATTTTTCCTTTGGCTATAGGTAAAATATTTTTATCATTCTTTAACAAAACAAAGCTTTGTGCAGCAATGGTTCTTGCATCCATTCTGTTCTTTTCTGTAAACACTTCAGTAGCAGATCTTTTCTCATCACAATATTTATAAGGGTCATCAAATAAACCCAATTCATACTTAGAAATTAAAATTCTTTCACAAGCTTTATCTATTTGCGCTTGGGTAATTTTACCTTCTTTCAATGATTGTTTAAACATATTTAAAAAACCTTCCCCTACCATATCCATATCCACCCCAGCGAGTAATGCTTTTTCATTCACAGTTTTAAAATCACCAATGCCATGGTTCACCATTTCAGGAATGCCGGTATAATCAGAAACTACCATTCCATTGAATTTCCATTGTTTACGCAATACCTCATCTACCAACCATTTATTGCCTGAGGCAGGAATCCCATCAATTTCATTAAAAGACACCATGACACTTTTTACCCCTGCATCAACTGCAGCTTTATAAGGAGGAAAATATTCATTGTACATTCTGATGCGACTCATATCTGTTGTGTTATAATCTCGCCCACCTTCTGCTGCACCATACAAAGCATAATGTTTCACGCAAGACATAATCGTATTATTCAATGATAAATCATCTCCTTGATAACCATGCACCATGGCTTTTGCAATGGCCGAACTCAAAAATGCATCTTCTCCATTGCCTTCTGAAGTTCTACCCCAACGAGGATCACGCGTTAAATCTACCATAGGTGAGAAGGTCCACATAATACCATCTGCACTGGCTTCGCTAGCTGCAATGCGCGCAGAACGTTCAATTAAAGGCATGTCCCAAGTAGCCGACATACCTATTGGGATAGGAAAAATTGTTTTGTATCCATGAATCACATCCATGCCAAACAATAAAGGAATATGCAATCTTGTATTTTTAACTGCAAACTCTTGCAACTCTTTTATTTTAGTCACCGATCTAATATTAAAAACTCCACCCACTTTGCCGTCTTTTACTTTTTGTGCAATGTCAGAACTACTCACTGCGCCCGTTACAAAATCACTTGAAGCTGGCAAGTTTAATTGCCCTAATTTTTCTTCCAAGGTCATTTTTGCTAGTAACTTATTTACAAAAGTATGCATGGTAAGTTCTTTGCTTTTTTGTGCAAATGATAATGAAGTGGCTAAAATGGTCGCCGCAAATAATAATCCCTTTTTCATACGATCTAATTTTATATAATTCATAATATTGATTACCAAATAATGGTTGAGGCTGATTGAGCAGGCATCGTAAAATGGTATTGATGCAACCCTTCTTTTAAATTTATTTCCTTTTCTACTGAGGTATTTAAAACCAATAAGCCCTTTTTCCCATTGGGTAATGCAAAGGCCACTGTTTTAATGGATTCGTTGTTGACACTGCTCTGTATTCTTATAGCGCCTGGTTGGATGTATTTTGAAATTTGCCCTATAATATAATAACTCACATTTCTATTGATGGCTTGATCCTGAATGGTGAAAGCACCCTTGCATTCTGTGCAACCCATGGGTGTATGCGGTTCAAATTTAGCATTGGCAGCCAAATTCCATTCCAATACTAGACTGCTCCAATTTTGAATAGTGCCAATCACTATATGTTCTAAATGCCAGATAAAATCTCCATCAAAGCTGCCCTTTGCGCCTGTCCATTGTTCGGTAAAATATATTTTCTTATCGGGATGTTTTTGATGCACTTCAGATAGCGCATCTTCTTTACCTAAGTACAAATGAAAGGCAGTGGCTGCTGCATATGATTTTGCTTTAGCATCATCTAAAATGTTGATAGGATAATTGGGATGATCAGCATTGTGGTCAAATAATACGATTTCTGATTTTATTTTTTCTTTTTTAAAAATGGGCCCAAGGTAGTCTCTCAAAAATTCTTTTTGTTCTTCTGAATTCATCAATAAACTTGGATTATTGCCCCCATGCTCGGGTTCGTTTTGCATGGTGATGGAACTGATTGAAATTCCTTTCGCCTTCATAGCCTTGATGTATTTCACAAAATACTGAGCATAGGAAGCATAGTATTTTTTTAATAGGCTTCCACCCATACTGCCATTGTTTGACTTCATCCATACTGGAGGACTCCAAGGGGAAGCCATGATTTTCAAACCAGGTTGAATGGCCAATGCTTTTTTTAGTATCGGAATTAAATGCAAGGTATCCTCAGACAATGAAAAATTAGTGAGCGCCGAATCGGTGGCGCCCTTGGGCAAATCATTGTAACTAAATACATGGGCATCTAAATCAGAAGCGCCCATGCTAATTCTTATATAGGATACGCCTAAATCATTGGGGCCTTTACCAAAAATTTCTTTAAGGATGGCCTTTTGTTTATCGGGCGCTAATTGGTCAATTAATTGGGCAGAACCACCAGTTAAAGCATAACCAAAACCTTCCATGGTTTGAAATTTTACTTTGCTATTGACTGTAATAGTATTGGCCGTTTCTTTAAGCTGCTGTTGGCTTGAGGAAGCAACTAAGGCTTGCTCTTTAAATTTTACCAACCCATTTGCCGTAGTGGTAAATATTTGAGCAGATGCTTGCAGGGTGCAAAACATCCAACTAAAAGCAATAAATTTTTGTAAATTTTTTCTCATAAAAATTGATTTGAATAAATATACTTTTTTTTACCTTATTTTGGCTAAATCGCACAATAATAATTACCTTTTAGGATGCATTCAGCCTCTAGTTTTAAACCACCACCTTTGCAAATAAATTATTTGGGGGATCATGCGCTATTGGTATCCATCCATTCCTCTGTTTCCGAAGAAACGATGGCCTATATTAGACAAATTACAGAGACCTGCAAGACATTAAAAAATAAGCATCCATGGATCAAGGACATCATTCCAGCCTACCAAACTATTACGGTGGTTTTTGATATAACTAGCTATTTCCAGCATCAGACCGACGAACCATTATTTGTTTTTAAAAAATTATTAGTGACTCAACTGGAGGCTTTGCCTCTTATAAACAATACAAACAATAACAAAATCATTCAAGTGCCTGTTTGTTATGCGCTAGATTTTGGTATTGACTTAGCCCATATGGCTGCTTTAAAAAATACCACCATCGAAGAAATCATTCAAATTCATAGCAGCGAAATATATTCAGTGTATTGCTTAGGATTTATGCCAGGCTTTGCCTACATGGGCAATGTGCATGAAAAAATTCAAATGGCCAGGCATCCTGCCCCTCGGGCCAAGGTTTTGGCTGGAAGTGTTGGTATTGCTGGGCCGCAGACGGGTGTATATCCAATGGACAGCCCAGGCGGCTGGCAAATTATTGGCAGAACCCCAATTAAAATTTTCGATTCTGAACCCAGTAAATTGGCCTTGTTGCAAACAGGAGATCGTATTCAATTTTATTCTATTGATCGAAAAACATTTGACAACATGAAGGAGACAGAAAGATAATTTGAATAAAACAATTGGATCCTTTATTTTCATTGATCATTAAACACAAAGCATGGGCCTACTCTCACAATATTCTTTACAAACCTGGGGCATTATGCTACTCGCTTCTTTTTTCATAGGGCTCACCAAGGCCGGCCTTAAAGGCATTGATATGTTGAGTGTTACCCTCATGGCCTTTGTATTTGGAAGTAAGGCTTCTACAGGCATTGTACTTCCTTTATTGTGCATATCGGATATTGCTGCCGTGAGCTATTACCATCGTCATGCCAAATGGAATCATTTTTGGAAAATTGTACCATGGATGATTGTAGGCATTCTCATTGGCAATTTTATCGGCAAAGACATCAATGAAGCTTTGTTCAGAAAAATAATGGCGGTGATTATTTTATTTACGATCCTTATTATTTTATGGATGGAGTTTAGAAAATCAAAAAAAGTACCTACCCACCCAATGTTTGTTGCAAGCACTGGTTTAGCTGCTGGCATTACCACCATGCTTGGCAATTTGGCTGGCGCTTTTTCCAATTTGTATTTCTTGGCTATGCGTTTTGAGAAAAATGATTTTATAGGCACTGCTGCATGGATTTTTCTTTTCATGAACTTATTCAAATTGCCCTTCCAAGTATTTTATTGGAAAAACATAAGCTTAGAAAGTCTTCAAATAGACAGTGTATTATTACCTACCCTAGCCATTGGATTTATAGTAGGTTTAAAATTGGTAGACAAAGTGCAAGAAAAAAATTATAGAAAACTAATTATTGTTTTAACCTTAATTGGTTCTGTGTTTATGTTGTTTAAGAAATAATTTAATTGATTGCTTAGTCCTTGATTAATTTTTTGATGACTAAGCCCCCCACTTGCTTACCCATCTCAGCGCCTGTATTCACACTGATAATATAATGAATACCGCCGTATACCCTACTCATAGAGCATTCTGCAGCTGCTTGATTGAAGGAATTAAATTTTCTTTTCAATCCGATATAATGGTAATCACTTGAATCCTCAAAGGCAATATTGTCTCCATACAATTTAGTCAATACCGTTGCAGCAGAAGCCGTAATGGTACTATGTCCGCTGGTGTATTCTGGAAAAGGAGGCGTTTGTAATAAGGGTGCCCAACCTTTGTCCATGAGCTCATTGATGGCAGTGACAGGTCGCACATAACTGCTTCTGTATTTTTCGTCCCAACAAGAAATAAATCCATCAAACAAAGCAATAGAAGTTAACGCAAAAGTTTGTGCTGCTTTCACAGGATCTACTTTAGATTGCTCAATAATTTGTGCAGCAATACCCATCCAGTGTCCACCGGGTGTAATTTTCTTATTGCCATACATCAAATGACCATCGTGTTCCAACACAAATGGATTGTCATCCCAATACTTAGCAATTAATTTTTGCTCTTCTGTTAAATTTTTATTGATGTCATAAACTTCCTTCATCATTTTAAAATAAACAGAACCTGGTTTGGTATCATAGACTGGAGGACGATTGGGTTTGAATTCTGAAGCAGAATCTAATACCATCGGCATCATTGTATTCCAACACCATTCCACCCCATCTAAATAATCTGGAGGTGTAGGTCTCCATTTACCTGGTTCGTTGTTGCCTAAATATTTGGCCTTACCTCTGGATTTAAAATAACCATCTTTTTTAGCCCTTGCCATGACTGCAGCGCCTACCGTATCTCCAAATTCAATAGATGCTTTATAAGTAGCCTCATCCAATAAATCTTTGTACGCCGCATACACTTTATTTTCATAGGCGCTTAAAGAGTCTACTGAAAATACTTTGACATTTCTGGCCACTTTAAAAAATGCTTTGGAAGCAGCTAAATTAAAATTGTACTTTTTATTTTTATCAGGCTCAGGCATTTTTCCAAATCCATTTAAACTTTCTGCGATGGAAACTGATCCAGGCTTTGAAAAGCGAATGGCTTCATAAGAAGCAATAGAAGAATAGACATAAATTCTACTGGCCACCGGAGGCGTAAATACATCATAAATGATTACCTGGGTTAATTGATCCTCATTCTCAATCAACATTTTTACTGGGTCTAGTTCTGCTGTTTTTTTAGCCGTACAGGACTGTAATAATAGTCCCAATAGAAATGCTTGCCCAATTAATTGCCACTTTTTTGTACTCATTGAATGAATAATTTAATCGTTAAAAATCGCCATTTTTTGCTTTAAAATGAACGATTGAAGGTATCTGAAATATTGAAAAAAAACAAAAGGTATATAATGAGATTAATCAGCCCTAATTATTGGGGAAAAGGAGCTAAAAGTTGAAAAAAGGTGTATAAATACCCTTGAAAACTTAAACAGCGCTTGCATGTATTTGCCGTTTATAAAATGTTAATTATAAGGCATTTTTTCAATCTCAAAATTGACTATATTGAGTGTTCACTTTTAACCTTGCTGAACAAAATGCCATCCATGAATCGTCGAATTATATTCTTTTTTTGCTTATTTGCCCTCCATTCTATAAGTATAAAAGCACAAACCACTAGACAATCTTCCATTTCCTCCTTGTCGGCAAAAGACAGCCTGATCTTAAAAAATGGCAAGGCCAGTGCGTTCAAGTTTTACGAAATGGGTATTGGCAGTCAGGCAGGCAAATTTAATGGCAGTCAAGCACCTAGTTACAAGCCTGCAGTCATTGAAAAGAATCCCTACTATGCAATAGCTGCATTTAAAGAAGGTTCTATTGATTACGAAAACATGCATTACAACCATGTGCAGTTAATGTACGATGAAGTTGCCGACGTTGTTTTGCTAAGTGATAGCACCCATCAAATACAATTGATCAAAGAAAAGTTACAATCTTTCACCATTGGTTCAGATAAGTTTATCAATATCTGGGTAGATAGCAATGTCACTAATTTATATGCCTCTGGTTATTACCAAGCTTTGGCCGAAGGGCCCGTTAGTTTATTGAAAAAAGAAATTAAAAAAGTTAGGGACCGTATCATAGGTACTGAAATCTTTTATCAAATAGATGTGACCACAGACTATTATGTAAAAGAAAATCAAAATTTATACCTCATTGATTGGAAGAAAGCAATCATCAAAATACTCAACAACAAAAGTCAGGAGCTTAGAAAATATATTAATTCCGAGCGTTTAAACTACAATAAAGACAAAGAAGCTATGCTTATAAAAGTGGTCAATTACTATAACCTTTTAAATAATTGATGTGCAAAAATATTTAAAAGTTATATTTATCCTTACTGCCATGGCCTTTATTCATAAGGGTTATAGCCAATTAGACAGTGCCCAACGAATCAATTTAACTGGCAATAAAATTTCCATCAGTGAATTGACCAATCAATTAGAAGCCCAAACAAAATTACACTTCTACTACAACCCCATCTTATTCGCTAAAGAACAGTTTAGTCCCAATTTTAACAATGAGAAATTGACCACTGTTTTTGCTAAACTCTTTGGACAACAGGCCATTTTTTATAGTTTGGACAATCAAGCCAATGTGTTTCTTACTAAAGGAAAACAATTAAATGTTCAACTAACTGAGCGTTATTTTTCTGGCATTAAAGTGAACCAAAACAGCAACGACGCTTTGGCCGATGAGGACGAATCCAATTCCATTAAAGAAGCCTTGCTTGATAAAACGATTTATGAAATTGGTGATAAAAATACGGGAGGAAATAAAAAAACAATCGTCCTAGGAGGCTTTGTGAAAGATGCTAAAACTGGAGAGCCTATTGCTGGCGCTTCTGTGAATATAGATAATCCAAGAATTGGAGCGAACACCGATCAGTATGGTGGATTTACCCTATCCCTGCCAAGAGGAAAACACATTTTAAACATTCAAAGTATTGGTATGCGCGACATCAAGCGCCAAGTAGTTTTATACAATGATGGTAAAATGAATGTAGACATGACACAAAGTATTATGTCTTTGAAAAAAGTGGTCATTTCTTCTCAAAAGATAAACAACGTGAGAGGAACACAAATGGGCGTGCAAAGATTAGACATCAAAACCATCAAACAAGTACCTGCCATATTCGGAGAGCCAGATATCTTAAGAGTAGTGACCACCCTGCCTGGTGTCAAAACCGTGGGTGAAGCAAGTACTGGATTAAATGTAAGAGGTGGATCTTCTGATCAAAATTTAATTTTATTCAACGACGCAACCATTTATAACCCTTCTCATTTCTTTGGGATGTTCTCTGCTTTCAACCCAGAATTGGTGAGTAATGTAGAATTATATAAAAGCAGTATCCCTGCCAGTTATGGTGGAAGATTGTCTTCTGTATTAGATATCAATAGTAGAGAAGGGAATAAAAAAGAATTCACTGGATCGGCAGGTTTGGGCTTATTGACCAGTCGTTTAAATATAGAAGGTCCTATTGTAAAAGATAAATCTTCTTTCATCCTAGGAGGCAGAACCACTTATTCTAATTGGCTATTTAAACAATTGCCCGATGAATACAAAAATAGTGGTGCTGATTTTTATGATTTAAACTTAATCACCACCCACGAACTTAATAAAAATAATACAATTTATTTTACTGCTTATGTAAGTAAGGATCAATTCAAATTAAACAGTGATACTTCTTACAGTTATGGCAATAAAAATCTTTCTGTCAAATGGAAGCATATATTCACTTCCAAACTAAACAGTGTATTTACCACAGGTGTAGACCAATACAACTACGAGATCAATAGTCAAAAATTGCCTTTGAATGCCTACAAACTTGGATTCGATATCCAACAAACTTATTTCAAAGCGCATTTTAATTATTTCTACAACAATAAACACAGTTTTGATTTTGGGGTCAATGCCATCAATTATTTATTGCATCCAGGCGATTATGATCCTGCAGGACCTCAGTCCATCATCGCAAAAAATCATTTACAACAAGAACAAGGTTTAGAAGGTGCTTTGTATTTTAGTGATCATTATACGGTCACTAGTAAGTTAAAAATTGATGCAGGTATCAGAGCTTCAATGTTTAATGCCATGGGGCCAAATAGCTTTAATAATTATGCAGTGGGTGCACCACGCATTGTTGAAAATATCCTTAATGCCACCAATTATACCAGTGGTCAGGTTTCCAAAAGCTATGGTGGTCCAGAATTCCGCTTAGGATTTAGATATGTAATTGATGAAACCATGTCCTTGAAAGGGGGTTTCAATTCACAAAGACAATACATCCATTCTTTGTCCAATACCACGGCCATGGCCCCTACCGATATTTGGAAATTAAGTGACCCAAATATCAAACCTCAATTAGGCAACCAGGTTTCCTTAGGCTTATACAAAAACCTTAGGTCCAATACCATCGAAGCTTCCATGGAAGTGTACTATAAAACCATCGAAAACTATTTAGATTATAAGAGTGGTGCTATTTTAGTCATGAACCCGCATATTGAAACAGATGTGATTGGCACTAAGGGAAAGGCCTATGGTGCAGAATTCTTATTGAAAAAATTATCAGGCAAATTGAATGGTTGGATAAGTTATACTTGGTCAAGAATTTTATTGCAACAAAATGACCCTAAAGCAGGTGAGTTAATCAATGGCGGCATTGAATACCCTGCGAATTATGATAAGCCTAATGATTTCTCCATCATCGCCAATTACAAGTTTAGTCATCGCTTTAGTATTTCAATAAATTCCAACTATAGTACAGGAAGGCCTATCACCTTACCTATTGGCACTTATCAATACGACGGCTCTTTCAGAACTTTATATGCAGGTAGAAATGCTTACCGCATTCCCGATTATTTTAGAACAGATTTTTCTATGAATATTGAGGGCAATCATAAAGTAAAACAATTGTTGCATAACTCCTGGTCTATTGGTGTATACAATTTAACTGGAAGAAAAAATCCATACTCTATTTATTATGTTTCAGAAAATGGAGCAGTGAATGGGTATAAATTATCCATTTTTGGAAATGCCATCCCTTACATTAACTTAAACATCAGGTTCAAATAAAATATGAAAAAACTATTTATCTATTTAACCATTTTGTTGACTGCTTTTGGCTGTAAAGAAAAGTATGTTTCTCCTGTGGTATCACCCACTACTGGCTATTTAGTCGTGGAGGGCATGATCAATGCAGGGGGTGGTCAAACTCAAATTATTCTTACTAGAACTTCTACCTTAGACAACCCTGCAGTCATTTATGAAAAAGGGGCTAAGATTTCAGTCTTAGGCGATGACAATTCCACCGTTGCACTAACAGAAGCCAGCCCTGGCAAATACCTGTCCGCACCTACTGTTATTTTAAACAATAAAGCAAAATACAAAATTGCCATTCAAACCGCCGACGGAAAAACTTACCAGTCTGATTTTTCTACAGTTCAGGCTACACCTACCATTGATAGCGTATACTGGCAAAGAGAAAACAATGGCGTTCAATTTTATGTAAACACGCATGATTTAGCCAACGCTACCCAATATTATGAGTGGGACTTTACGGAAACATGGGAATATCGTTCTCCTTTATTGCAATATTTTCAATATTATCAATCTGGTACTAGGTATCCAAATATTCCTTATTATCAATTAAAATACATTGATCCAGTTTTTCTTACTTTTAATGCGGCATTATACAAATGCTTCACTACACAAGAATCCTCTACCATCATTTTATCTTCCACATCTAATTTGACTCAAAATAAGATCAATCATCCTTTAAATTATATTCCAGTAGGATCGATTAAAATTGCGGAAGTATACAGTGTACTTACACGACAATATGGCATTAGCGAAAACAAATACAGGTACCTAGAAAAAATGAAGAAAAATACAGAATCTACGGGTTCTATATTTGATGCGCAGCCTTCTGAATTGGTGGGTAATGTTCATTCTATTAGCAATCCAAGTGAAATTGTGATTGGGTTTGTGGATGCAAGTATGGTTCAATCCAAAAGATCATTTATAAAAAATACAGAACTTAAAGATTGGAATTACGCTTCTCCCTGTGTGCTTGCAGAAATCAAGAACAATGAAGATTCTATCACTAAAGTGCACAACTCGCTATTGCCTGGCACTGTCGCAAAATTTAGTCCCTTTGGTGGTATATTGTCCTACTACTTTGCTTCACCAGAATGTGTTGACTGCAGAATACTTCATGGCACCAATGTCAAACCTTCCTATTGGCCTAAATAAGAAATAAATATGAAAAAGAATTTTAAGATAATTATTACTTTGACTGGCTTACTGGCACTAGTAGCTATGACCCAACAGGCAAATGCACAAGCCAGCAATGCAACAGAAATTGCTCAGCAGCTTGAAAAATACACTTCCAATCATTTACCAGAAAAGATTTTTTTACATACAGATAAGTCTAGTTATTTATCCAATGAATTGTGCTGGTTTAAAATTTACAATGTAGATGGCGTATTTCATACCCCACTTGATTTAAGTAAGATTGCTTATGTTGAAATCTTAGACAACAATGCAGTACCTGTAGTACAAGAGATGGCCAGTATTGAAAACGGAATTGGACACGGCTCTATCAAGATTCCTGCTAGGGTTAAATCTGGAGAATACAGCATTCGAGCTTATACCAATTGGATGAAAAATTTTGGCGCCGCTTATTTCTTTGAAAAAAAGATCAATTTAATCAATACACAAGAGATTCAAGAAGTGGTGGTGGCATCTGATGTAGTTAAAGATGCTGACCAATTACAAATTTTTCCAGAAGGAGGTAATTTATTGAATGGTATTGAAAATAGGTTGGTATTTAAATACACCAATGCCTATGGTAAGGGAAAGGGCGCTATGTTATTCTTAGTCAACGAGCTAAAAGACACCATTGGAAAATCAACGGCATTGTCTAGCGGTATTGGAAGTATCATTTTCACTCCTTCCGCTAATCATCAATATACTTTAATTGCTGATTCCTATGATGAGCAAATTGCAACAGCAAAATTACCCGCCATTTACAATCAAGGCTATAGTCTACAATTGACCAACACGGCAGTAGACGCCGATTCTATTCAAATAAAAATAGGTAATAAAAATACGCAAGCGAGTGCCGCTTTTCTAATCGTACACAATCATGGCGTGGTGAATCAAATCATCCATCCTACAATCACCGAGGGTGTCAATGAAATTAAGATAGCTACTAGCAGTTTGGGTAATGGAATTAATATTTTTACCTTATTTGACGAAAACAAAAAGCCAGTGAGCGAAAGATTGTATTTCAAATACCCTAAAGACCAATTAGACTTAGACATAAGCATTGATGCGGCTGAAATTGCTGGCAGAAAAAAAATGAATGTAAAACTACTTTCAAAATTACAAGACGGCAATACCACTGCTGCTGACTTATCTATGTCAGTGTATAAAATTGATTCTATTCAAAATATTGACCCTAGCAATATCATCAACTATTTATGGCTCTCATCTGACCTAGTTGGTAAAGTGGATGCACCGAATACTTATTTTGACGAAAGCAATGCTGGCCGTTGGGTAGCCATGGAAAATTTAATGCTTACACAGGGTTGGAGAAAATACAATTGGGAGAATGTGCTTAGTGCCAACAGTCCGGCCTTTGAATTTTTTCCTGAAGTGGCAGGTAAGATTATTACAGGTAAGATTCTACCTAAATTACCCAATGCACCCTTAAAAGACTTAGGTGTTTATTTGTCTATTCCTAGTTTAAAAACACAATTTAGATCTGCCTTCAGCGATGCGAGTGGGCATTTACTTTTCCAATTCCCTAATTTTTACACCGAGGATCAAGTCATTGCTCAAATTGAAAGGCAATACAACAACGATTATAAATTATCCATTGATAACCCTTTCGTAAAATCAACTACCAAATACCCTGCTAAAAGTTTTGGATTTGGCCGTACAGGTAAATATCAATTGAATCAGTACCACAGAGATATTGCGGTTCAAGACAATTACAATTTTAATTTAAACAATCGTTTTGTTTCCCCTTCCATCGATTCTAGTGCTTTTTATTATAAAGCAGATATTAATTATGAATTAGATGATTATGCTCGTTTCAATACCATCGAAGAGGTTTTAAGAGAATATGTAAGTCCTGTTAAATTGTCTAAGACCAAAAATGATTTTGAAATAGCAGTATACGATGAAGTCAACAAAAGATTTTTCAACAATTCACCATTGATTTTATTGGATGGCTTGGCCATTACCGATTTTAATAAATTCATGGAATACGATCCTTTAAAAATAAAGAGCATTGATCTAGTGAATAGAATGTATTTCCTAGGTAGTGCTGGCTACAGTGGTATTTTGAACTTTACAACCTACAAAGGCAATTTAGAAGGCTTTGAATTAGATCCCAAAGCCATTGTATTAGATTACAAAGGTCTTCAGTCAAGAAGAGAATTTTTGGCTCCTGTCTATGCGACCAATGATCAAATCAATAGTCATTTGCCTGATTTCAGACACTTACTGTATTGGGATCCAAGTATCAATATCAATGCTGGTGGAATCAAAGATCTTTCTTTCTATACTTCTGATGTTCCAGGAAAATATGTGATTGTATTGCAAGGCATCAGCCCTTTGGGAAAAGCAGGTTACAAAGAAATGAGCTTTGAAGTAAACTAAATAAGGATTTTACTTTGATGCGCCCCTATTCTTCAACACCATAAATGGAGGGCCTTTCTTCCAATCTACCTTTGATGGTATAAAGCTTGGTGCTACCGAAAAATTACCCAAGATTAAATCTAAGTACCCATCTTGATTGTAATCACCGGCATCCATGGTCAACCACCTACCTTTTTGCATAAGGCTAGAACTAGTTGGTGTAAAGTTATAATTGCCTTTATTCTCTAAATATACAAAACCCTCTTCGGGCTGATTTTCAAAATCTGCAAAATAGGAAATAGTGGCTAAGTCTAAGTCACCATCCTTGTCAAAATCCCGAGCAATGGCTTTGTAACATCCATTCAATGGATAAAAATATTTTTGTGTAAAATTATTATTGCCATCATTTAAATAGACATAGACCCCATGAAATGCTTTTAAAACCAAAGAATAATCGGCATTATCTCCACAAGTATAAACGATGTCGTCAAACCCATCTTTATTAAAATCGGCCAATTCAAAATAGGAAGATCCATTGATGGGTGGGAACCTTAAAATTAGCTCCTCTTTAAATTTGCCCTTTCCTAAATTGGTGTATAAAAAAAGGCCTTCCTCCCCTTGCGCAAATAAGACCCAAATATCCGGAAGCCCATCATGGTTGTAATCTTGAATCACCGCTTTGATGGCGCCTGGCTTGGTTCTTAAGCTATGCTTTTCGTACCCCCCCTCCTTTTTGTTTTCATACCAATTCAAGGCACCCGTTAAATAGCCAAATTCGCAGACGAGTAAATCTTGTCTTCCATCTTCATTTAAATCCACGGATTCAAATTGTACCGGTCTTTGCAAACGATCTAATATGGTTTTTTCCCCTTCTTGTGCAAAACGGTTCTCTTTGTCAAGCGATAAACTTTTAATGCTGCCATTGACTCCGTTGTCTGGATTTAAAATACCAATATCGCAGAGTAGCCAATTATTTTTTGAGGCTAGCCTATTGACAATAGGGCCCTTGGTTATAAAACTATCCACCAAATTTAATTGGGCATCAAAACGATAGATTAAATGGTTGAGCGCATCACTAATTACAAAAGGAATAGCTTTATTGAGGCTGTCTATTTTAACATAAGAAGTGGCAGGCACTTTGTTTTTAAAATTTGTAGCTACAACTTCAAACTGATTTAAGTTATTTCCGATGGGTACATTCCTGTTTTGCGGTAACGGTTTTTCGGGGGCCAGACTCACATAATAATCAATTATTTTTTGCCATTCTAATTCGGTAAGTAAAGGTTGAGTTGGGTAAAAATCGCCCGTAATGGAAACCTCGTATTTATTTACTTTATAGCGCTTGCCTTGATGCAAGAAAATACCCAATCTTGGCCCCATCATGGGCAGAATACCCTTTTCCCAGGTAGCAGCATCCACCCAATTGGGATCGGGTAATTCATGGCAGGATTGGCAATACTTTGCAGCCAATGCCTGGCCCTCCAGTACAGCAGGGTCTTTGATACTTTTTCTATTGCTAGGATTTTGGCATGCTGATATAAATAAGCAGCTAAAGGCCATTATTGTTATCCCAAAGAATAGTTTGCCCTTCATAGACCTTAAAATTTAATGATGCGTTCCGCTCCCTTGCTGTCCTTAATGCTGATAGAACTCATATTTGCGTCTGCATTGATAAATCGACCAGATTGAGACAAGAAAGAAGCCCCATAACTAAGTTCTCTTTTTTGTTTCTTGCCATTTTTATAGACAATAGTTGCTGCAATATCCATTGGCTGCAAGGCAATCAACTGCACTTTATTTTTTAAAGCAAATACTTTTAGTTGGTCTTTGTTTTGACTAGCCGCCAATAAACATTTTCCATCGACACTTCTTAATTTAACCAAGGCCTTGGCATCCCCAGGTACAAACCAACCAGAAGCAGCTATTGATTGTGCCTCGAAAGACCCATTCCCATTACCTTTCAGCAATAAACCATTACTGGCATCGTACCTACCAATGGAAACATCTGTGCCATAATCATTTCCTACCAATAGCACATCTAAATTACCATCCTGATCAAAATCTTCCGCCAACATGCCATTCATATTGGCATATTGCATATTCAAGGGCAAGGCCACTAAGGAAAATTTACCTTGTCCGTCATTTCTTAAATAACTATTTTGAAAATAATTGGCTTTTAATTTTAGTGCCCCTTGCATTTCCTTTTCGGTAAACATTTTATCAATGGTCGCTTCTGCATAAGATTTATAGTTTTGAAACTTAGACCTAAAGCCAATCATTTGTTTGACCATATCGTCTCTATTGTGTACCGGAAATTCTCTGCGCGTGGTATCCAACTGAGAAGTAGGAAGATATAAACTTGGAACAGCATCCATACTTCCATTATTGTCAAAATCTTTGGCATAGAGCTGTGCAGGAAATTGATCGTTGCCTTTGTAATAAGAATTCAAACCCAAATTTCCTACCACATAATCCATATCGCCATCATTGTCAAAATCTCCTGCCACAATACTTGACCACCAACCCGATTGATTGGCTACCCCAGTAATCTTTGTGATGTCTTCAAAATGACCATGGTTGTTCTTTAAAAAACTAAGCGGCATCCATTCTCCCGCTAAGATTAAATCAGACCAGCCATCATTGTCAAAATCGGTCCAAAGGGCATCGCAAACCATGCCAAATTTATTTAAGCTAGGCGCCACAGAAGCAGTTACATCAGTGAATTTTACTACCCCATCCTTGGTGTCATTTCTGTAAATAAAACTAGACACAGGTTGAGGATAATTAGAAGGAAGTACCCTGCCTGCAATAAATAAATCTAAGTCACCATCATGATCATAATCGATGGCGCGCACACAAGACTTACTAGTGGTATTCATAGGCATGCCTTGTTCTTGCATTTTGAAATTGCCCTTACCATCGTTGAGGTAAATTTTATCCTGATAAGCTGCAGTATTGGCGGTGCTTTCATAACCACCACTGGCAATATAAATGTCTAAGTCTCCATCCCCATCCATGTCAAAAAGCACAATACCTTCATCCTGCCAATTTTTATTGGCCCTTGTGGCCTCTTTGATTAAATCTTTCTGTGTAAACTTGCCGTTTTTTTCTTGCATTAAAATACAAGCAGAATTGGCCAAAGAACCTGCGGCGATCATGTCATCCAATCCATCCCCATTTAAATCACCCACGGCTAGTGCAGGGCCATACTCAGTAAACTTATGGGGCAATAATTTTTGTACATTAAAATCAATATTGTCCCTTGCCTTATTGACATAGTTGATGTTTAATTGTTTGGTGACTTCTGTAAATAAAGTACCTGTAGCTAATTTTGGTTTAGTCCAGTCGTAAGTTTCACTGGCATGCTTAATGTCAACAGTAAGCATTTGATTCGCTGCCACATTTTTAATCACTTGCTTTTTATGGTTGGGCCAGATAACGACCAATGAATCGATGCGTGCAATACTATCTAGACCAAAGTTAGGACGAATGTCAATGGTAGATAAATAACCACGATAGGGCGTTTGCTCATACACTTGTTGCTTATTGCCATAATGTAGTTCAATCCAAGCGCCAAGCCCATTTATATTTTGACTGTCTCCTTTTAATTTTAATTTTAAATAATGCTGCTTGTTATTTTTTTGTTCCATTAAATTGTTCCTGTACAAAAAGGCCGAGTCATTGATATTATTCACCACCAAATCCATATCTCCATCGTTGTCTAAATCTGCATACACTGCCCCATTGGAAAAGGATGGAATGGCCAAACCCCAATCAGAAGTGGCATTGGCAAATGTTACATTGCCATTGTTTTTAAAGGCATAGTTATGAATTTTAACCTGTGGTATTTGAGATAATGTAAATTCTTTAGGGGCTATCATACTGGCCTGTCTGCGGAAAGTTATAAAATCATGGTCGGTAATGTCTTTAGGAAAACCATTGGTTACAAAAAAATCACGGTGGCCATCATTGTCAAAATCGGCGACCAAGGGGCACCAACTCCAATCAGTCTCTGCAATGCCTGCAAAAAAACCAACATCACTAAAGATAGGATCCCCAATGGTATCATTTTGTTTCATACTTGTTCCCTGATTCAATTGGATACTATTGCGTATATATTGGTATTGATAGCCAAAATAATCACTGTTCTGATAGTTCTGATAGCTGATGGCATTGAGCATCATTTTTTTGCGGTAATTGTCCTCTGGATTCATGTCTAATTCTACTACATCCACCAATCCATCATTGTTGATATCGATGATATCTTGCCCCATCCCATTGGCCGAAGTATGTTTAAAATAAGTGGCTGCTTTATCCGTAAAAGTGCCGTTATGGTTATTGATGTAAAGTAAGTCGTTGGAATTAAAATCGTTGGTCACAAAAATATCTTTCCATCCATCTTTATTGACATCGGCAATATTTACCCCATGTCCATAGCCTTCAATGGTGACTCCTGCTTGCTTGGTCACATCATTAAAAACTGGATGATTCAATTTTGCCTCAAAATCATTTCTTAATAATCTTCCTGTAGATGGATAAGAACCATCCAAATTCTTTTTACGATAAATGGCCGGATTATCTCCTTTGATAATTTGATTCACCGTTAAATACACATCTAAATCACCATCATTGTCATAATCAAAAAATGCAGCCATGGTGGTATAGGTACTGTCGTTTAATCCATAGGCAGTGGCCATTTCCTTAAAACGAGGCGCACCTTCTTTGTCTGGCCCCTGATTGATGTACAATAAATTTTCTCTAATTGCAGGGCTACTACTCACCGTACAACTCACATAAATATCATCTAGTCCATCATTGTTGATATCAATAATACTTACCCCTCTGCTCCATTTACCTTCGCCAGTCACACCAGCTTTTTGAGTGATATTTTCAAATTTGAAATTTCCTTTATTGATGTACAATTGATTGGCCACTTGATTGCCGGTAAAATACAAATCCATCAAACCGTCGTTATTGAAATCACCTACCCCAATACCACCACCATTGTAAATATTGGTCATGTCAATAGGGTTAATGGAATCATTTTCGATGATACGATTGGAAAATTGTATGCCAGAAACACTGGGGTCAATACTTTCAAATAAAACGGCTTTGTTTTTACAAGCATTCATACAAAATAGAACAAAGGCCGCCGCCATCAAATAAGTAATACTAGCAGGTATTTTGATCATAAATCAGGTTTTCAATAAGCTTAAATATACTAAAAAAAAAGAGATAAGGTTTCCCTTATCTCTTTCAAAATTAAATATTAAATATTAATTATTAATACCCAGGATTTTGTTTTAATCTAATTTTTCCACCAGTGTTTAAGTTGTCCATTTCACCTTGTGGAATTGGCATAATCTCATGTTTACCGGCTTTGAAGATAGCACCTTTTTTCAAAGGTCTTAATACTTCTCTAGCTATATAAGTATTGATGGTTGAAGCAGCAATACCATATCTAACTAGATCGAAGAAACGATGTCCTTCCATGGCTAATTCTAATCTTCTTTCCATACGTACAGCTGCTACTGCAGTTGTTTTGTCGGCGAAGGTAGCATAAGTGCCAATTTTATAAGAATCTGCATTTACACCTGCAGCAAAAGAAGCAGTTGCAGCATTGTAGGCAGCAGATTTTCCAGCAGCATCTTTTTGAACATATGCTGAGTTCTTAGCTCTTGTACGAATTTGGTTTACATAAGTAGTGGCAGCAGCTAAGTCACCTGCATCAGCAGCACACTCAGCAGCCCATAAGATCACATCAGCAAAACGAATGATGTTTACGTTGTTCGCAACCAATTCAGATGGCGCCCAATAAGAACTTCCTTGATCTGTAAATGCCCCTTTTTGAGATTCAGCATATACATTCTTAAGTGGGCTAAATAAACCATCATTGTCCGGATTTCTGATCCAATCTCCACCTGGATGTAAACCCCAATCTAAATAAGGGATACCTGGTCTACCCATGGTCCAGTCAATTCTTGGATCTAAGTTACCAGTGTATTTAGTACCTTTTTGAGCACTAACATTGTCTCCTAAGTAGTAAGAATTAAGTAATGGCAAACCAGCAGCATCTGTTTTGAATGCATTGGCTAAGTCTTGAGAAGGATTGTAAAATCCGCAACAAGCACCTGGACCACCTGTATAAGGGAAGTTCAAGATATCACCATAGTTACCATTTGGATCTCCACCCCAATCTACTGAAGAACCGTCTTGAACTGAAGTTTGCGCAGCAAATACAGATTCAGCACTGTTCTTTTGAGCAGGGTTGAAGTTAGAGAAGTAGTTTACATTCAAAGCATATTTTGCTCCGCCTGCAGTTTTACCATTGGCAATTACGTCTTTCAAAATTGGATAAGCGTCTGCTAATTTATTTTGGAACATTAAAGCTTTTGCTTTCATGGCTTTAGCAGCCCAAACGTTAGCACGACCTATTTCAGACCATGTATCTGGTAAACCAGCTACAGCAGCATCTAAATCAGCCATAATACCAGGCCATGCATCTACTGTATTAGTAACCTCTAAGTTAGTTGGACCTACTTTCTCATCGGCATAAACAATGTTACCGAAGATTTTTTTCAAGTCCATGTGGAAATAAGCTCTTAAAAAACGTGCTTGCGCAGTAATTTTTGTTGCTTTATCCGCACTAATAGTAGTGGTTGCTTTTAAAGTATTGATCACGTCATTACAACGTTGAATACCCGCATAGTTTAATTTCCATTTTTGAGGAATGGCACCATTCGTAGGCAATAAGTTGTCTCCCCATGTTTCCATTGGAGCAGCATCTGCTACGTCTGTTGGATCAGATCCTTTGTAAGCATCATCACCAGTAACTCCTCCAAAGATCCAGTTAGAAGCACCAGAGGCGAAACCGTCTCCAGATGCACCTTCACCGTCCACTAAAGAGTAGGCACCTATTAATAAGCCTTGTACACCAGCTTCACTGGCAACAACATTGGTCGCTAAAGTACCAATTGGTGGCTTGTCTAAGAAGCTTTTACTACAAGCTGCGACACATATCATTAGAAATATGCCAGCTATAAGTTTAATTTGATTATTTATTTTTTTCATATACACCATTTAATTTTTTATTTAAAAGTTAATATTAACACCTAAGATGAATGCTGGAGTATGTGGATAGTTTCCTTGGTCGATTCCAAAACCCACTGTGTTTCCAATATCACTACTTTGTAATTCAGGATCTAATCCTTTGTACTTAGTAAGTGTCAATAAATTTGCAGCTTGTAAATAAACTCTCATACGATCTACTCCGTACTTATTCAACATAGCTGGGTCCATTGTGTAACCAACTTGAAATTGTTTAAGACGTAAATAAGAACCATCGCTGATAAAGTAACTATTAGATACTAAGTCAGTAGAGAATGATCCTGTAGTCATCAACTTAGGAATAGTTGTATTTGTTCTAGAAGGTGTCCAAGAATTTACAGCCACTTCTCTTCTAATACCCCCTTTAAAGAAGTCAGGGAAATCTGTGAAGATTTTGGTATAGTCGAAGATGTCATTTCCTTGAGAACCAAATATGAAGGCTGATACATCAAATTGCTTATAAGTAAATGCCAAATTAAACCCATAAGTAAAGTCTGGATTTGGATTTCCTATATAAGTTCTGTCTTTGTCATCAATTTTCTTATCTCCATTGATATCTGCATATTGGAAAGTACCAGCGGTAGCACCTGGTTGATTCCATGCGGTTGCAGCTGCATCAGTTTGGAACAAGCGTAACACTTGATAGCCAAAGAATGCACCCACTGGATGACCAACTGCGTTACGAGTTGGAACGATATTTCTTAATTGAGGACCATTGAAGAAATCTAAACCTGGAGTTAAAGCTGCAATGTTATTGTTGTAAGAGGTAATCATACCAGTTACATCCAATTTCATGTCTTTATTAATTTTGTAATGGTAAGTTAAGTTCAAATCAATACCAGTATTTTGCATGTCACCGATATTTACTTTAGGTAAACTTGCGTCACCTGTGAAAATAACGTCAGCAGCAACACCAGACTGAGGGAACAACAATCCACTTACTTTCTTTTGATAGTAATCAGCACTAATTTCTAAAGTATTGTTTAGTAAAGACGCATCAAATCCTACGTTAGAAATGATATCACCTTCCCAAGTTGTAGCAGTGTTACCAATATTACTTCTGAAGAAACCAGAAGTTGGCACTGTACTACTACCATCAATGGCGTAGAAAGATCTACCCGCACGTGATGCATACAAATTGTATGGGTTGGTAGGATCTACGTTAGAAGTAGAACCCATCTTCGCATAACTCGCACGAATTTTCAAATCGTTGATAAAAGAGAATCTTTGCATGAATTTCTCTTGAGAAATTCTCCATGCAGCAGAAACCCCTGGGAATACACCTGTTCTTTGGCTTGCATCAAACAAAGATGAAGCATCTTGTCTAACACTACCGTTTAAGATATATTTTCCATCATAAGAATATTCTACTTTAGAAATCAAAGAACTTAAGGCATTTTTATAAGCACCGCCTGAGTTAGATTGTCCGGTTGGTGAACCTGAGTTCAAGGTCCAGAAATCAGGGTTCTCAGAGAAGTAGTTACTTCTACCGCCAGATAAAGATCTACCAGAATAGTACACATCTTCCTTACCAGCTAAAACAGTTAAACTGTGTTTGCCCCAAACATTAGAGTAGTTTAAGGTATTGGTATAAGTCCAAGCAGTATTAAAACCAGCACCCTCGTTGAATGAGTTGTTACCAGTATTACCTTCTGCGTTCTCATAACCTACATAGTTAAAATAGTAGTAGTAATTATTGTTCATGCTACCCCCAAAATTGGTACGAATGGTTAAATTTTTTGCCAAATCAGCTTCAGCATAAATATTACCAGTCAAAGACCAATCGTTTCCTACGTTGTCTTTTGTACGATAGATATCAGCATATGGGTTTCTAGCATTACCTAAATCTTGAGATTTAGTTCCTGCAAAATTACCTGCTATATCGCGCACTGGAATCATCACATCTTCACGGTAAGCCGTTGTAAATGGACTACCCTCAGATTGGTTTGAAAACTTAGGGTTCTTTTTGTATACAAAAGATAAGTTTTCACCTACACGGATACGATCCTTAATAGTGAATTGTGTATTTGCTCTTAAGTTATAACGCTCTAAGTATTGGAACTGAGCGATACCTTCTTGGTTCAAATAACCCAAAGAGAAATAATATGAGTTTTTATCTGAAGCAGAACTTACAGAAATATTGTGGCTTTTTACAGCTGCATCACGAGTAATTTCCTTGTACCAGTTAGTTCCAATTTTATTGGCTCTAGTAATCTGGTTAGAGTTTTTGTCATATTTAGTTAAGTCAACGGTTCCAGTTACACCATAAGGAGTAATGAAATCAGGAATTACAGGAGTTGCACCACTTCCAAATTGTTTACTACTTGGGTTAGCGATACCAGAATTCTTTTGTTGTTGCCAAATAGCAGCAGCTGCTTCAGCAGTGCTTGCCATATCAAAACCAGTACCAGCAGAAGTCATACCATAATAAGTATCATAGGTAACTTTTGCTTTACCAACTTTACCTCTTTTAGTAGTAACAATGATAGCACCGTTAGAACCAGCCACACCATAAATAGCGGCAGATGCATCTTTTAATACTTGGATAGACTCGATATCGTTCATGTTGATATCTGTAAGGCTACCTCTCACTCCATCAATGATGATCAATGGTGAGTTGTTACCAAAACCAGAAATACCACGAATACGGATATCACTAGCAGCACCTGGTTGACCAGAAGAAATTACAGTCAAACCAGAGGCACGACCTTGTAAAGCTTCTTCACCAGTACCTACTGGTTGTTGTTTCATGTCTTTTACATTAATAACAGACACAGAACCAGCGATGTCCTTTTTCTTCTGAGCGGTATAACCGGTGATCACCACCTCGTTAAGGCTTGAAGTTGTTTCTTTTAAAGAAACATTCACTGAACTTGCGTTTCCAATTTCAACCTGTTGGTCTTCATAGCCAACGTTAGAAACAATCAAGGTTTTTCTTCCTGCTGGAACGACTATTGTAAAGTCTCCATTAGAAGAAGTAGATGTTGCGACATTTGTACCTTTAATCAAGATAGATGCTCCAACAAGAGGTTTTTTGTCTGAGTCTGTTACTTTACCAGTAACACTCTTTTGTCCAAAAACCGTTGCTGTAAGCAAGAACAAGATAAAGGATAACGCAAATTTCTTTGAAGTTAGTTTGTTCATCATAAGCATTTTTAGTTTTTTATGCAATCGTTATAGAAAAGTTTTCTAAATTTAATACAGAATTAACTTACGAACCAAAAAAAAGTTAAAAAAAATATAAATAATATGTTAATTAGTTGATTATCAACTATTTGGTTTAAGAAAAAAAAGCCCCTTTTTGGTTAAAAAGAGGCTTTTTGTATAGTAGGTTTTACCGTTTAAAATAAAATGCTTTAACAATTCAATAAATAAGCAATCCGCATTTTCTAAAGAATTTGGTATTTTTTGTTAGTTTTTGAATTAGTTACGATTAATAATAGCGGCTCAGTACTTTAAAATCTTTATTCATTTTTACTTTCATTACACCCACTGTATCAATAGCTTTGGGTAGGGTTTTGTTGGCCGTATCGCTTTTCATGTGCACATAAAATTCACAGATATAAAAACCAGTTTCTTGAAAATAAACAACTGAATCTACATCATAATGCATTTTATTCAATGCCTTTGGATTTTTGTTTAAATAAGTAGCCATGTTTTCTTTTAGCTCTTTGTCTACTGCTAGAGGTGCCCTAGGCGTTTTGAAAAATAATTATTTGTTTGATTTTTCTTCGTCTATCTAGTTAACTTCATTCAAAGTTAAACGGCTTTATTCCATCGCTTAAAATTAGTTTAAATTTTACAAAACTGTTTAAAATTAAAACAAGTTCGTTTTCATCCACATGTCCATAAAAATAATTAAAAGAGGAATAGCCGACACCATTCAAGATCAAGGCAGGTATGGTTTTCAGCATTTAGGCATACAAGCCAATGGATGCATGGATTATTTATCCGCGCAATTAGGCAATGCCATTGTGCAGAACCCATTGGATCATCCAGTAATTGAATTGTATTTCCCAGCAAGCAGTTTTTGTTTTACTAGTAGTTATACCATTTGTATTACTGGTGCTAATTTTGTCCCCCTTCTCAATGACAAAAGTATTGAACTCAATAAAGCCATTCAAGTAGCTGAAAACGATGTTCTAAAATTTTTAAAACCCATCGAAGGAAGTGTTGCCTACTTAGCCATCCAAGGAAAAATTAATACCCCTAAGTGGTTAGAGAGTCAAAGTTATTTCTCCACTACCCTTCAAAAAGATTTCGAATTTGATCTACGCCCCAATGATCAAAATAATTTATACAATCATTCCCTCTATGCGGATAAATTATATGCCATCCCCGCACATGTTTTTTCCTCCAGCCCAATTAGATTTATTCCAGGACCTGCTTGGAATGATTTAACTGCCGATGCCATTCATAAAATATTGTCACAAGTTTTTCATACCACTTTGCAAACCAATCGAATGGGTTATTTATTGAAGGGCCCATTGCTTGAATTAACCAAACCCAATCAATATTTATCTTCTGCGGTGACCAGGGGTACTTTACAATTACTTCCCAACGGCTCCCTCATGGTTTTAATGGCCGATCACCAAACCATTGGTGGTTATGCGAATTTGGGTCAAATTATTTTGGTAGATTTACCAAGGTTTGCTCAATTAAAAAATGATACAGCCTTTCATTTTAGTTTAACCAATGTCAACACCGCACATCAACTATACCAAGAAATTCAACAAGGGTTTATCCATAGACCTGAATTGTGATATGGGCGAAGGCATGGGCAATGAAGCCGAGCTGATGCCTTTGGTTAGTAGTGCCAATATTTCCTGTGGTTACCATGCAGGCAATACCGATTCCATCAAAAAAACAATTGAGCTTGCTTTAAAATACAATGTAGCCATTGGTGCCCATCCTGGCTATGACGATAAAATTAATTTTGGCAGGGTTTCACAAATGGTTTCTTTATTAGAAATGGCCGAACTCATTGCAGAGCAAATGTATGTGTTTGAAAGAATTGCCTTACCCTTGGGCGCTCGTTTGCATCATGTAAAATTACATGGTGCTTTGTACAATGATTGTGCAAAAGATGCAGCACTGAGTAAAATATTTATTCAAACCATTCAAGCCATCGATCCAGATTTAATTATTTATGGATTAAGCGGAAGTCATACCATCAACCAAGCAAAAATATTGGGACAACCTTTTGCGAATGAAGTTTTTGCGGATAGAACCTATCAACAAGATGGTTCCTTAACCCCAAGGTATTTAGATCATGCCATGATTGATGATGCTGAGGAAGCTTGCGCGCAAGTACTTAAAATAATTTTTGATCAAAAAGTAGAAACCGCACATGGCAGCCCTATCGATATTGAAGCGAATACCGTATGTGTGCATGGAGATGGCCCTCATGCATTTGACATTGCCACTGCCTTGCATCAAAGTTTGAAAAATAATGATATCGCCATTCAACATGTCTAAAAATAGCAGCCCTTTAAAATCCATGACTGGCCTGAGTTTAGGCGCTGCATTTTTAATGGCCAATTCATCTATTGGCCCCGGATTTTTAACACAGACTTCTTTTTATACCGAACAACTCATTACCAGTTTTGGTTTTGTTATTTTACTTTCTATCATTTTAGATTTTGGTGCACAAATTAATATTTGGCGCGCCATTACATTGAGTGGCATGCGAGCGCAAGAAATTGCGAATGAATTGTTCCCAGGTTTAGGACATTTACTTTCTTTATTGGTGGTACTAGGTGGCTTTGCTTTTAATATTGGCAATATTGCAGGCTGCGGATTGGCCTTAAATATTTTAACAGGCATTTCTTTTGCCAAAGGTGCAATGTTAAGTGGCATCGTGGCCATTGTTATTTTTTGGGTAGATGAAATTGGCAAAGTATTGGATCAACTCACTAAAATATTAGGCATTTTAAAAATTGGATTGACCTTGCTTATTGTATACGCAGCGCACCCCCCTATTTTAGCAGCAGTGCATCATACCTTTATTCCGGAAAAAATTTCATTGTTGGCCATTGTGACCATTGTAGGCGGAACCGTGGGTGGTTACATAACTTTCTCCGGTGCACACCGATTGATAGATGCAGGTATTTCAGGCACCGAGCACATCAAGTTTGTGACTAAAAGTGCTACCACAGGTATTTTAATTTCTTCCTTAATGCGATTTATTTTATTTCTTGCAGCGGTGGGTGTGGTAAGTAAGGGCATTCACTTAGATAAAAATAATCCAGCAGCCACTGTATTTGAATCGGCAGGGGGAAGATGGGGTTTGTTTATTTTTGGTATTGTACTTTGGAGCGCCGCCATTTCATCGGTGATTGGCGCCTCTTATACCTCTTATAGTTTTATTAAAAATTTGAAAATAAAAATTTTACAAAACGAACGTAAATGCATCACCGCCTTTATTGTTATATCCACTAGTATTTTTGTTTTTTTAGGCAAGCCTAAAGAATTGTTGTTGATGGCAGGACTGGTGAATGGATTTATTTTACCTTTTGCGCTTTCCATTATGCTCATTGCTGGCAGAAAATTACCCATCTTAAAACAATACAAATATCCTATTTGGATAGAAGCCATGGGTTGGATGGTCGTAGTGATGATGGGCACGATGAGTGTGTTGGCCTTGACCCAACAATTCTAATTAATTTTTATCTTGAACACCCTGCTCTAGCATTTCCAATTTATTTTCTTTGGGTTTAAAACCAAAATTATAACGCAAGGAAATACCCCATCTTCTCGAATCAGTCTCTCTATACCCTATTGCATTTTGCGTGCCTTGATGTAACTCAAAATGATTGTTGTTGGTAAATAAAAAATCATTGTAGCTAGCGGTGATGACTAATTTTTTGTTTAAAAATTGTCTATTGATAGAAGTATTGAGCGAGCCAAAATCAGACAATTCATAAAATTGTTGTTGGCCTTTGATTCTCCAAAATCCATTGAATGTAAGTGTAGAAAATCCATCAATTTTATAGGATTGAAAAGAAAAGATGGACCAGGTACCTCTGTTAAAAACAATAGGTTTGCCTTCGTAAAAGCCGGTATATTCATTTCGATTGTACTGAGTACCTACTACAGCAAAATATTTCTTGCCTGGCGGTATCACACCAATTACTCTAAAATAAGTTTCTCTACTTTTTCCCAAATTATCATATGTACGGTAACTCACTTGCTTATTGGTGGGCGATTGATACACCACACTAGTAAAGATGTCTGTGGTTTCATTGACCCCATAAGCAAACAAGGGCTTGTCATCCACACTTATATTGGCTTCGTAATTGGTCGTGAATTGTGGTTTAAGTCTAGGGTTTCCCACTTCGTATAAAAATGGATCTACGTACTTTGCAAAAGGATTTAAATAATCGTAAGAGGGCCTGCTGATAGATTTTCTGTACACTAAAAACCCACGCAGTTCATAATTCATAATCATGATGATCTTCCTACTCAAATACACATAAGGAAATGCGTCCACCCTATTCAAAGAAAATGTAGTATCCTTTGGAATAAGTTGATGTCCCTGCATGATGGTTTGTTCCAATCTCGAGCCAACTTTTAAAATCACTGGACCCCAGGTTTTAGAAGCTTGCAGATAACCCGCATTGATCTGCTCGGTGTATTTAAAACTACTGGTACGAAAAGGATCTGCTATAGTTTGCCCTAAAATTGTTTTAGTATAATCGGAATGATTGTTAAAATTTAAAATCGAGCTTTTAATTCCTGATTCTAACACTAAACCTAAAGCCTTTTTCTTAAAATCAGATTGGTAAGTAAAATAATTTCGATCATTACCATAGTTGCCATTGCCGCCCGTATTGGTATTGTTATTTACTAATACATTGTTATAGTTTTGATCGGTACTGCTATTTGAAAAATTAAAGGATACATCATTCACCCATTCTCCGCCAATGGTGTCTAATTTTAATTTAGCTCTAAAAGATTGATTGATAAAATTATTCGTGCCCTTATTGTTTACATAAGATTGTAAATTTCCTGTATTTTGATTATTAGAAATTTGATGTAAGAAAGATTCACTATGGGTGGTATTGTCAAATTTATTCTGACTAATTCTTCCATCATAATTAAGGTCCCATTTTTCTTTGAGGGTTTTGCCAAAACCATATCCCATATTGATATAATTATTGGGCGATACGGCATTGGCCAACTGTCTTAAAACCGAATCAGGGCTGATGGTTCTATCTGTGCTGGTAATGGTATAGCCATTATTGTTGCCATATTGTGCATTAATATAAGAACTTAATTTATCATTGTTATTGTTCAAATTAAATCCAATGAATTGGTTACCATATTTACCTTGAGCAAACCCACTATTAAATGAACCATTCATACCCAATTTTACGCCTTTCATTAAAACAATATTCACTAATCCTCCCCCACCTGAAGCATCGTATTTTGCAGAAGGTGTTCTAATTAATTCAATTTTCTGAATGGCATTGGGCGGTAAACTTTTTAATAAAATAGCTACATCTGCAGTACTCATTTTTAAATCTCGGCCATTGATTTGCACGCCGGCTGGAGACAAACCATTTAAATAAATATTCCCATCTTGGTCTATAAAAATACCTGGCACTTTTTCTACGGTTTCATAGGCATTGGTAGAACTTGCTGCCAAAGGTTCTGGATCTACCACCGACTTATCCTCCTCTTGACGAATTAATGGCTTGGAAGATTTGACGACCACTTCCTTTAATTGAGTAGGATCTTCGGTGAGTTTAATGGCAATGGACTTTTGTTCATTCAATGAATATTCTTTGACAAACTTCTTATACCCAATGGCAGATACTTTTATTTGATAGGTATTGTTCGCAGCAAGATTGACTTTCGCAAGCCCAATACTATCTGTAATAGAATTGATTCTTTTAGTCGTGTCAGATTTATTGACAACTATAATATTTGCAAAACCTACCGGATTGTTTTTCGCATCCACTATTTTAATTAAAATGGAAATTTGTTGCGCGAATGAAAGGAGGGTGAAACTTGAAAACAGTAAAATAAGCGAAAGCCTGAAAATTGAAGGCATTAAATAATATAATATGTGGAGAATAGCGGGTTCGAACCGCTGACCTCTTGCATGCCATGCAAGCGCTCTACCAACTGAGCTAATTCCCCTGAAGGGTGCAAAACTAAGCTCAATTAGTTAAAATTCAATAGGAAAGTAAGTAAAAATTAAATCTCTCCTTTGCCATCCAACCAAAGTTTAACTGCTTCGGTGGTTACAGATTTTGGTCTTTCTAATGGGAAGCCTAAGGCTCTATCCCAAGTTAAACTAGCCAAAACCCCTAAGGCTCTACTTACTGCAAATAAGACCGTGTAAAATTCGTATTCAACAATACCATAATGCACCAATAAAGCACCACTATGTGCATCTACATTGGGCCAAGGATTTTTTACTTTTCCTAAAGATTCTAAAATTGGTGGCACGGTTTCATAAATTTTCCAAACGGTGTTCACTAATTTATCATCGGCTAAATGTTTTTTTCCAAAGGCCATTTGTGCAGTGAAACGAGGATCAGTTTTTCTTAATACCGCGTGACCATAACCTGGTACTACTTTTCCAGAGGCTAAAGTTTTTTGAACATAGTCTGCAATTTGAGCTGCAGAGGGTTCGTCGGTGCCAATGGCTTCTTGCATTTCAAAAATCCATTTGATCACTTCTTGATTGGCTAATCCATGCAAAGGACCTGCTAATCCGTTCATCCCTGCCGCATAACTTAAATAAGGATCGCTTAAGGCAGAACCTACTAAGTGGGTGGTATGTGCAGATACATTACCTCCTTCATGGTCAGCATGGATTGTCATATATAAGCGCATCAATTCTTTAGTACTCTCATCCTCAAAGCCCATCATATAGGCCAAATTACCTGCCCAGTCTAATAAACCGTTCGGGTGAATGTGTTCGCTATTTTTATATTTTCTTCTGTAGATATATGCTGCGATTCTTGGTAAGCGCGCAATTAAATCCATAGAGTCATCATAAGTATATTGCCAGTAATCTTTTTTGTTCATGCCCTTGGCATACTCCTGTGCAAATTTAGATTCTGTTTGCAAAGCCATCACCGCAGCAACATACATCGTCATCGGATGTGCATTCAATGGAAAGGCATCAATCACATCAAATACATGAGAAGGCACATGGCTTCTTCTTTGCCAATTATTAGTGATAGCATGTACATCTTCCTCATTAGGTATCTCCCCAATCATCATTAAATAAAACAATCCTTCTGGTAATGGTTCATCACCCTTAGGTGCTTTTGGTAATTTTGCTTGTAGTTCTGGGATGGTAAATCCTCTAAAACGAATTCCTTCTTGCGCATCCAATAAACTTGTTTCTGTAACTAGTCCTGTAATACCACGCATGCCCTGATAAGCTTGCGCTAAGGTTACTTCACCAATTTTTTTATCGCCATGTTCTTTGATGATTTCTTTAATCTCCAAACTAGCTGCAATTGCTTTAGCGGTAAACCTGTCTTTAATTTCTTCCATAGCCAAAATATTGTGATTGAAAACCGTTTAAATTTCGGCACAAAGTTAACTCAAAAAAAGGTTTACTTAGCTGCTTTTTTGTACAAATAATAGACCACCCATATAAAAATTAAATTGGGGATCCAAGCAGCAATCAATGGGGGTAAATTTCCCTTAGTGGAAAAAATGGTGGAGAACCTATCCGTGATGATGAAAAGTGCTGCTATCATGAAGCCCATGGCCAAATGCGAGCCACTACCCCCTCTTACTTTTCGGCCTGCAATAATGCCTCCAATTAAGGTTAGCAAGAGCACTGTTAAAGGAGTGGCATCCCTACGGTAACGTTCAATCTTTAATTCATTCAAGCCCTCAGCGCCTCTTAAAGCTTCCAAATTGATTTTCTTGATTAGTTCTGGAGTGGTGAGTTTATCCTTGGTATATTTGTCTTTCTCCAAATCAATGGGCTTAAATGCAAATATTTTGTGCATCATGGGAACATAGGTAATCAACTCTTTGTCATCCAAAACTCTTCTTTCTATTACATCAGACAAAGACCAGCTTTTAGAAGCAGTGTCCCAAATAATTTCGTTAGACCTGATATTGTAAATTATTTTGTCTTTGTCCATTTGATAAGCAAAAAAGCTATTCCCTCTTTTAAAAGAAGTATCGTAGGAATAGATACCTGCATAAGTAAAGGAATCAATTCTAAAATAAATATCACTCGAACCTCTTACCAAAGCATTGTAACTAGAATGGGTATCTACATAAGCTGCTTCAAAACTTCCTCTAATCGTATTGGCTTTAGGAATAAACCAAAAGTTGGATGCCCATAACAATACACCCAATAAAGCACCTCCTATCCAATAAGGCCTCAACCATCTGTCATAAGTAATGCCGCTAGCCAACATGGCAATGATTTCTGTTTGTCCTGCCATCTTTGAAGTAAAAAAAATCACCGCAATAAAAACAAATAAAGGAAAAAGTAGTGCGATGATGTGTGGGATATAACCAATATAATAATGTGTGAATATTTCACCTACAGAAAAGCCAGACTTTACAAAGTCATCTGTTTTTTCACTTACATCTATTACTACTGCAATCACAGCAAATAAAAAGATGGAGAAAAAAAATACAGTCAAAAACTTTTTTAATATGTACCAATCTAATTTTTTCAATGCAGTAAATTTCTTTTATAATCGCTTACTTATTTGTTCTACCATTGTTTTTTTCCAAGCCTTGTAGTCCCCAGCAATAATGTGCTCCCTTGCTTGGCCGACCAACCAAAGATAAAAAGATAGATTCTGAATGCTGGCCAATTGCAAGCCTAATATTTCATCGGCTACAAACAAATGACGCAAATAAGCCTTCGTATAATACTGGCTCATTTCATTGGGAATGCCTGGATCCAATGGAGAAAAATCATTTGCCCATTGCTTATTCTTTATATTAATCACCCCTTGAGAAGTAAAGATCATTCCATTGCGGCCATTGCGTGTAGGCATCACACAATCAAACATGTCCACGCCTAAGTCTATGGCTTCTAAAATATTCCAAGGCGTACCTACCCCCATTAAATAACGCGGCTTTTGTTTGGGTAAGTTTTCACAACATAATTGTGTGAAATCGTACAATTCTTGTTCCGATTCACCCACGCTTAAGCCACCAATAGCATTACCCACTGCATTTTTTGAACTAATGTATGCACAAGATGCTTTTCTTAAATCGGCATAAGTACCTCCTTGTACAATGGGGAATAAGTTTTGGGTATGGCCATATAAATCTGGGGTCTCTGCCAATCTATTAAAACACTTGTCTAACCATAAATGGGTCAAATTCATGCTCTTTTGCACATATTCATATTCGCTTGGATAAGGAGGGCATTCGTCAAATGCCATGATGATATCTGCCCCAATACTTCTTTGTATATCCATTACTTTTTCAGGGCTAAACAAATGCTTGCTGCCATCTATATGCGATTGAAACAATACCCCCTCTGGTTTAATTTTTCGATTGGAAGCCAAGGAGAATACTTGGTAGCCACCGCTATCGGTTAAGATGGGTCGATCCCAACCCATAAAACGGTGTAAACCACCAGCAGCCTCCATTACTTCAGTACCCGGCCTTAAATAAAGATGATAAGTATTGCCTAAAATTATTTGAGCGTGAATATCATTTTTAAGTTGTTGTTGGGTCACTGCTTTCACAGAACCAATAGTGCCCACAGGCATAAATATAGGAGTTTGAATTACCCCATGATCGGTGGTAATGGTACCTGCTCTAGAGGCCCCCTCTTTACTTTCATATTCCAAGTTAAATGCTAATGCCGCCATGGCACAAAGGTAAGGTCAAATGGCCTATTTTTCCACATTCAATCTAGGCTTGAAATAGCTGATGCAGCATGCTTTACTTTTGTAAGATGTTAACTAACCTAACGCCGTCTACTATTTTAATAGGCCTATTTATTGGCATTATAATTACTCAGCTGTTTTATTACCTCTATTTTTTCTTAAGACTGGCCATTTATAAAAAGCCTACAAAGGCTGTGCATGTAGAACATCCCATTTCGGTGGTGATTTGTGCAAGAGATGAAGCCGCTAATTTAGCCAATAATTTACCGGGTGTTTTAGTACAAGAATATAACACTACACACGAAGTAGTTTTAGTGAATGATAATTCAGAAGATGAAACAAAATATTTATTAGAAGAATTTAAAAAATCGTTTAAGAATTTAAATCCGGTTTTACTTTCACAAGAAGCTAAAATGATTAATGGAAAAAAGTTTCCTTTATCTATTGGTATTAAATCGGCAAAAAATGAAACCTTACTATTAACCGATGCCGACTGTGTGCCTGCAAGTGAACATTGGATGCGCTTAATGCAAGATGGTTATGACGAGGGCATTGAAATTGTATTAGGCTATGGCGCTTACCGAAAAAAGCCAGGCATTTTGAATAAATTGATTCGTTTTGAAACTTTTCAAACCGCCTTACAATATTTCTCCTACGCCTTGGCAGGCTTACCTTATATGGGCGTGGGCAGAAATTTATCTTATAAGAAAGAAGTATTTATGCGCAACAAAGGCTTCTCTTCTATCAATCAAATGCCAAGCGGAGATGATGATTTATTTATTAATCAAGTAGCCAACAAAAAAAATACAGCCATCGTGATTGATCATGAGGCCCATACCATTAGCGAGCCTAAAAATAGTTTGCACGATTGGATGAATCAGAAATACCGTCATTACACCACCAGCAAATATTACAAAACCTTACACGCAGGTTTATTGGGCACTTATGCCATTAGCCAGTTTTTAATCTACCCGGTGTTGATTGCAGCTTTAATGGTAACACATGAGTATACGTTACTTGGAAGCCTTTGGGCTGCTCGTATGCTGATTCAGGGCAGTATATTAAGAAGTACGATGAAGAAATTAAATGAATTGGACCTTTGGCCTTGGTTTATTTTATTTGATATGTGGTCCATCTTCTATTATTTATTTACCTTGCCTAGCGTATGGAAAGCCCCACAGAAAAATTGGAATTAATTACCAAGTACTTTGCCGAATTCAGCCCCAAGCAATTAGAACAGTTTGCTGGACTTGAACCCGCTTACAAAGAGTGGAACAGCCAAATCAATGTCATCTCTAGAAAAGACATCGATCATATTTACCTGCATCATATTCTTCATTCCTTAAGCATTGCGGCCATTGTGGAATGGGAAAAGGGTAATCAAATTATTGATATTGGCTGCGGAGGTGGTTTCCCCTGCGTGCCCTTGGCTATTTTTTTCCCAGAAGTTCAGTTTTTAGCGGTAGACAGTATTGCTAAAAAATTAAAAGTAGTAGACGCGGTTTGCGAAATGGTGGGGATTAAAAATATTAAAACGCAGCATACCCGCGTTGAAGAAATTAAAAATAAAAAATTTGATTACGCCATCAGTCGTGCAGTTGCTCCTTTAAGAGATTTATGGAAATGGGCAGGGCCGATCCTAAATAAAAAACCCAACCAAACCAATTCTTTAATCTGCCTAAAAGGAGGCGACTTACACCAAGAAATATTTGAAAGTGGGGTGCGCCCTAAAATGATGTCCATTCATGACATCTTTCCAGAAACTTACTTTGAAGAGAAGTTTATCATTCAAGTAAAGAAGCCTTAATAATCTGTTTATATTAATTCGGTATCTCTAATTTATTATTGCTTCTATTGATATCGGGCATACGCTGGCTTGGATCGATTTCAATCGTTTTTAAAGCATTAATGGGCTTAGTGGTTTCAAAAGTATAAGTGGGTTGTACCCATTTCCATTCTGGATGCACAATTCTATTTTGTGTGGTTTCTGGGACTTTGTTTGACAACATCAAATCCAATGGAATATAATGCAATTCGGTACTGCCATCTTTATAAGTGATCAAGACTTCAATAGGTGCAGGCATTTTCCCATAACGTTGTATGCTAATAATAGCTGTATTGTTTTCGGCTTGAATGTCATTCAAACCGTAATCAATGGTTTTAGTAGAGTTCACCCAATATTCTTTTAACCACTGTAATTGAATACCACTTGTTTTTTCTGCGCTACGGAAAAAATCATTCGAATTGGGATGTTTGAATTTCCAAACATTGTAATAATTTAATAAAGTGGCATCACGCAATGAATCCCCTATAATATAACCAAGATAACCCAATAAAGTAGCGCCTTTACTATAGGCAGCACTGCTGTAGGCATAGTTGGTATTGTAATGATCTGAATGCGTTGACATAGGTTCTTCTAAATTACTTTTAGCCAAGGCCAAATAGCTCCCGTAATTTCCATATTGAATATAAGGCATAATGATTTTTGATTTTTCATTATTCACTAACAATTGTTTTTTTGCTGCTTCACTAATAAAAGGAGAAGCAATCGCTACATTTTGAGCATACCAAAAACTAATGTCGTCTTCTGCAAAGCTGGCAAAGCCTTCGTCCAACCATGGATATAAACTTTCGTTGTTTCCTAAAACATGTTGGTACCAATTGTGCATCCACTCGTGAAACACAGTACCCAAACCTGGTCCTTTGATTAAAGTAGCCATGGCATATTCCATTCCCCCGTCACCTCCTTGTATAAAAGAATATTGTGGATATGGATAAGCCCCATATTTTTTCTCCATATAAGGCAAGGCCTTTTCTGCGGCCCACAATACATTGGCCCAGGCACTATCTTCAGCTATAGTTTTTTCTTTATAATACACATGTAAGGTTAAACCCTTGCGCACTTCTTTAGACAAATGCTTAAAATGATCATCTGCCGCCCAAACAAAATCGTGAATATTGTTGCCCTTGAAATTCCAAGCCTTTAAACCTGCTGCATTAGCTATTGCCTTTGGATTTTGCAAGACGCCAGTGGCGGCGACCATGTAATTTTTATCCAACTGAATGGTGACATCAAAATTGCCCCATACCCCATAAAATTCACGTGCAATATAAGGATTGGTATTCCATCCCTGCTCATCGTATTCAACTAATTTAGGATACCACTGACTCATCGAATAACGTAGGCCTTCTGCATTGTCTCTACCTGAGCGTCTAATTTGAATAGGCACTTGCGCTTCAAATTGCAAACTCATTTTTACCGTAGCTTTTGGCGCAATGGACTGTGTTAATTGTACTTCTAAAATTGTTTCATGCTCAATTAGTTTTTGCACCTTACCATTGATGATTAATTGACTAATTTTTTGGTAGCCAATATCTTTAGTTGTTAAATTTGAAATGCGGTCTTTTACCCTACTATCCCAATCTTGCACATTGTCTACCCCCAATAAAGTGGAGGCTGAACTAATTGGCGCTCCCCTTCTTACACTCAAGTAATTTTTTCCTAGCTCTCTACTTCGAATGTCCATGGCAGAATTAGGCGCAAATGCATTCCAATACATATGAAAATAAACCTTGCGTAAAGTATCGGGTGAATTGTTGGTATAAATTAATTCTTCAGTTCCTTTGACCAAATTAGTGGTAACATCTAAAGCAGCATTAATTTTATAGTCGATATGTTGTTGCCAACGATCGGCTTGGGCATTGGAGAAATTTACAAAAATGATTAATGCAAGAATACATAGAATTGACTTCTTTTTCATAGGACTGAATTAAGAAGCTAATTTAATTCATTAAGGGCAAAATGAACAATTAAAATAAGGCTGGCCTAGCTATGGTTTCCCGTCGACTACAATCACAATCTCTCCTTTTACTTGCTTCGAGGAAAAATAAGTAATTAAATTGGCTAAAGTATCGGTAATGTTTTCTTCGTAAATTTTGGTTAATTCCCTACTTACAGAAGCTTGTCTGTCAGCACCAAAATGAGTGGCAAATAATTCTAAGGTTTTGACCAAGCGCATGGGACTTTCATAAAAAATCATGGTACGCTCTTCGTTGGCCAAGGATTCCATTAAAGTTTTTCTGCCTTTTTTTAAGGGAATAAAACCTTCAAATATAAAACGGGTAGCAGGCAGGCCACTATTCACTAATGCAGGGACAAAGGCGGTGGCGCCTGGCAAACTACTTACGGCTACCCCGGCTGCTTTACATGCACGCACCAATAAAAAAGCTGGATCAGAAATACCTGGCGTTCCAGCATCTGTGATCAATGCAATGTTTTTACCTGCTTGCAATTGTTGTACTAAATGATCCACCACCTTATGCTCATTGTGTTGATGATAAGGCGTTAATGGTTTATGGATATGGTAATGCTGAAGCAGCTTGGAGGAGGTACGTGTATCCTCACATAAAATAAAATCCACCGATTGCAATACTTCAATAGACCTGAAAGTAAAATCTTTTAAATTTCCAATGGGAGTGGGTACTATATAAAGCATGGAAATAATTGTAACTTAAAAATATAAATGGCTATTGCACAAATTCAATCTCAAAAAATTCCATCACCGCATTGGCTAATAATTTTTTTGCTGCCGTTTCTGCCATTTCTTTGGCTGCGGCTTCGTTGGCTGCTTCTATTTTTAAAGTAATATGCTTTCCTACGCGAACATCTTGAATACCGGTTAAACCTAAATTGTGTAAACCGCCTAAAACTGCTTTTCCTTGAGGATCTAATAAATCGTTTAAGGGCATTACCTTAATTTGTACTTGAAATGTCATACTATTTTAATTGTGTGATGGTATTTTTATAAAACAAAGATACTAAGCAATAGCCAATAAAGCCAAATGGAATAGCCAACCATTTAAAAAATACTGCAGAAAGCACGATGTCTGCTACTAAAATCAATAAAGGGGTCATTAATTTTTTATTTTTTCCCAAGTTTTTCAGGGCCAACATAGGACGATGCATGACCATTAAATAGGCCACAACGATAATGTATAGATACCAGAAAATGGGACTTAACATTAATTTAGAAACAAAGGCGATAGGCGACTGCCAATAAATAAGCGGGAAGGCCGCAGTTAAAATGCCTACCATTGGAATAGGTACTCCTTTAAAATAAGTAGCTTGTTCTGTATCAATATTAAACTTTGCCAATCGATAAGCCCCTGCCATGGCAATAATAAATGCAGGTGCCATTAATAAAGAACTATGATTTAAGGCATTGGCATCTGAAGCCAAGGACAATCTTAAAAACTGAAAAACAATAAAGGAAGGCGCCACGCCAAAACTGACCACATCGGACAAGGAGTCCAATTGTTTGCCTAATTCCCCATCTACTTTTAACGATCTTGCAACAAAGCCATCAAAAAAATCCATAAGCCCGGCTAATGCAATAAATAAACTTGCATAAAAAATAGGTTCAGGAATTTCAATCAGCATTGCACCCGATTCATCCATACTGGCCATTGTACCTGATTGAAAAGTTGCGACAATGGCGCAACAACCAAAAAACAGGTTCATTAAAGTAAACAAATTAGGAATGTGTTTTTTCATACTTGATTTTATGCTTGACTACTTTTTACTTTTACGCATTAATGCTTCTATCTCGTCTGCTTTGATGGGCATGGTTTTCATTAAATCCTGATTGCCTGTTCTAGTAATCCAATAATTATTTTCGATACGTACGCCCATTTTTTCTTCCTTGATATAAATGCCAGGCTCGATGGTAAAGACCATGCCTGCTGTAATAGGCGCAGTCCTTGTACCTAAATCATGCACGTCCAATCCTAAATGATGTGAGATGCCATGGTATAAATATTTTCTGTAGGCTCTGTTTTCTGCATCTTCATTTTTCACATCTGATTTACCTAGTAAACCAATTTTCAAAAACTGTTTAGTCGCCTCCTCCCCCACCTTATCTGTATAATTAGCAATACTAATGCCTGGCTTTAAAATAGATTTTGCATAATCATGCAAATGTAAGCAAGCATTGTATACTTCTTTTTGTCTTTTGGTAAACTTACCATTCACAGGTACGGTTCTGGTTAAATCGGCGCAATAACCCCCATACTCCGCACCAAAATCCATCAAAATTAATTCCCCATCCTTACATACATTATTGTTGTTGACATAATGTAAGGTTCTTGCATTGTCCCCACTGGCGATGATGCTATGATAAGCTGCCCCTGTGGCGCGTTGGGATAAAAAAGAATGATGAATTTCTGCTTCAATTTCATATTCATGAACACCTGGTTTGATAAATTGCAACAATCTTCTGAAAGCTACTTCTGTAATGTCAATGGCTTTTTGAATCACGGCCACTTCTTCCTTGGTTTTAATGGCACGCAACTCTTTCATCAACTTTGCCGCACGTAAATAATTATGCAGTGGATAGCGCGCTTTCATTTCATCAATGAAACGATATTCATGGGTTCTTAATAAAGTATTTTTTCGATCGTTCTCGTTGGAATCTAAATAAATGGAGTCGGCTAAATGCACCCACTGTTGCAATGGGGCATCGATCACATCAGACCATACAATAGTTTTCATTCCAGAAATTGCATTGGCCTCATTGGCTCTTAATCTTTTGCCATCCCAAATTTCTTTTAATTCTTGTGGCCTAACCAAGACCAATACTTCTCTGTATTTTGGATCGGGATTATCTGGATACAAAATGACCATCGACCCTTCTTGCTCAATTCCAGTCAACCAAAATAATTCAGTGTTTTGTTTGAAACTTTGCAAAGCATCTCCATTGGAAGGGAACTCATCATTGCTCACAATAATGGCAATGCTATTTTTTTGCATTTTAGCCACAAAACACTTTCTGTTTTGTATAAAAATTTGCGGATCGAGTGCTTTGTATTTCATAGAATAATTCTTTATAGTTAACTAAGGGCAAGTTAATTAAAAAAGGCCTGCTTTAAGCGATCTTGCCCCAACCAATTTTTGCTTTTTGGGCGATTAAATAAGCCCTCAGGGCGGCATTTTCAGGAGCACTTATCGTTGGGTCCTTTTCGCATAGTAAAAAGGCCGCTTCTTTAGCTATTTCTAATGTCGCTTTATCATTGATGATATTGGCCAATTTAAAATTCAGTGCTCCACTTTGTCTTGTGCCATCAATATCACCTGGACCTCTCAATTCCAAATCTTTTTCTGCAATCACAAAACCATCATTGGTGCTGCACATTATTTTTAATCTTTCCTTGGCTTCTTTTCCGGTTTTAACACTACTTAATAAAATACAATAACTCTGTTCACTGCCTCTACCTACCCTTCCTCTTAATTGATGCAACTGAGACAAACCAAATTTCTCTGCACTCTCTATCACCATTACCGATGCATTGGGCACATTCACCCCTACTTCAATCACAGTGGTACCCACTAATATTTGTGTATCACCTGTTTTAAAACGGTGCATATTGGTTTCTTTCTCCTTGCTATTTTGTCTGCCATGCACCATGCTAATTTTGTAAGTAGGCTCTGGGAAAAAACTTTTTACTTGCTCATAGCCTTGCATCAAATCTTCATAGCTTAATTTTTCACTTTCTTCAATTAAAGGATACACATAATAAGCCTGCCTTCCTTTTACAATTTCTGTTTTCACAAAATCCATCACACTGGCTCTGGAAGTTTCATAGCGGTGCACTGTTTTTATGGGTTGCCTGCCCGGAGGCAACTCATCCATCACACTATAATCTAAATCACCAAAAGCCGTCATAGCTAAAGTTCTTGGAATAGGTGTTGCTGTCATGACTAATACATGCGGAGGAATAGTCGATTTTTTCCAAAGCCTAGCGCGTTGGGCTACGCCAAATCGGTGCTGTTCATCAATCACCGCCAAACCTAAATTTTTAAATTGTACAATATCTTCGATAATAGCATGGGTACCCACTACAAAATGGATATCATCTTCTAACAATCCTTTTAAAATTCTTCTTCGCTCTCCAATTTTAGTACTACCCGTTAACAAAGCAATTTCAATAGGCATTTCTTTTAACAAGGCTGTTAAACTTTCATAATGCTGGCCTGCTAAAATTTCGGTAGGTGCCATCAAACAACTTTGATAGCCATTGTCAGCAGCAATCAGCATGGCCAATAGCGCAATCATGGTTTTACCACTACCCACATCGCCTTGCAAGAGTCTGTTCATTTGATAACCCTTGCCTACATCTAGTCTAATTTCTTTAATCACTCTTTTTTGCGCACCCGTTAATTCAAAAGGCAAATGCTTACTATAAAAAGTATTAAAATAGTTACCTACTTTTTCAAATAAATGGCCCTTACTATTTTTATGTCGATCAATTTTTATTAAGTTCAATCTTACTTGTGCCACAAACAATTCTTCAAAAATTAATCGGTCTACCGCTTTTTTATAATTGGCCTGCGAGCTTGGAAAGTGAATTTGTCTATAAGCCTCCCATCTGCCCATTCTGTTTTCCAACAAATGTGCTGGTAAATTTTCTGGTAAATCTTTTTGGCTAATTTGTTGAAATAAGGTTTGGGTTAATTTTCCAATTTGTTTGGCATTGAGGCCACGAGCCTTTAATTTCTCCGTGCTAGAATAAACCGGCTCTAATAAAGATTTTTGTGCCATGGCTTGAGCCACATAGGGTTCAATTTCTGGATGCACCATTTGGGCCTTTCCATTAAAAAAACTCACCCTGCCAAAAACTAAATAAGCCTGGCCCTCCAGAATATTTTTTTGCACCCATGTGATGCCTTGAAACCAAGCCAATTCAATGGTGCCTGTTTCATCTTTTAATTGGGTCACCATACGTTTGGCCCGTTTTACTCCAATGATGTCAATGCCTTGTAAGACCCCTTTTAGCTGGACAAAATCCATATCCGGAGTGATGGAAGCAATGGTATTCACCTTGGTTTTATCGATATGCCTAAACGGGAAATGATGCAATAGGTCGTTAAAACTGAATAAACTCAGCTCTTTTTTAAGCATATCCGCCCGCAAAGGACCCACTCCTTTCAGGTATTCAATCGGGCTAGATAATAAAGATGCGGTGCTCAATCTATTTTTTTTAAATTATGTACAAATATCCCAAAAAGATGGCAAAAAATGGGTTCCTGATTCATTATCTTCGCAGTTCTATGGAAAAGGAAATTGTATTAAGCGGAATTAGGCCAACTGGCTTCTTGCACCTAGGCAATTATTTTGGTGCCATGCGCAATTATGTGCGTATGCAAGACGATTACAATTGTTATTTTTTCGTGGCCAACTGGCATAGCTTAACTACGCATCCAGATACTAAAACTTTAAAAGAAAGTGTACTAAGAGTGGTGGCTGAAAATATTGCTTGTGGATTAGACCCCGAGAAAGTGTCCTTATATGTACAAAGCGATGTACCCGAAATTGCAGAATTGTATTTGTATTTAAATATGTTGGCGTACAAAGGTGAATTAGAAAAAACCACTTCTTTTAAAGATAAAGTGCGCCTACAACCTGAAAATGTAAATGCGGGTTTACTCACCTACCCTGTTTTACAAGCAGCGGATATATTAATACACCGCGCAGTCAAAGTGCCTGTAGGTAAAGACCAGGAACAAAATTTAGAAATGGCCCGCAATTTTGCGGAGCGCTTTAATTTTAGATATGGCGAAACTTTCCCTTTACCTTATGCTTTCAATTACAATAGTGAATTGGTAAAAATATTGGGCTTAGATGGCAATGGCAAAATGAGTAAGAGCGAAAATCAAAATACTACTTTGTTTTTAGCAGATGAAGATGAGGCCATTCGCAATAAAATAAAAAAAGCCAAAACTGATCAAGGACCACTAGCACCTAATTCAGCGAAGCCCGATTATATTGAAAACTTATTTACTTTAATGAAGTTGGTGAGTACTGCCGATACCTTAAAAAAATTCGAAGAAGATTTCAACAATAGCAGTGATGGAAATTGCATTATTAGATACGGAGATATGAAAAAGCAATTGGCGGAAGATATGGTTCAATTTATTCAACCTATTCGTAATCAGGCGCTTGATTTACAAAACAACAAAGACTTACTTAATAAAATCATTAGACAAGGCGCAGACAAAGCCAGAGCAAGCGCTTCACAAACCTTGTCCATTGTAAGAAAGGCTGTTGGGATGGATTATTAAACAGGACTAATTAATTATTAACAAACATAAATAGTACTAAACTATTTTGTATTTTCACGACCATGGCAAAAGCTAAAAAACCCAAACACGTTGCAATTGCAGGAAACATTGGAGCGGGCAAAACTACTTTAACAGAGATGTTAAGCAAGCACTATCGTTGGATTCCACAGTTTGAAGATGTAGATCATAATCCTTATTTGATGGATTTCTATGACGACATGACGCGTTGGAGTTTTAATTTGCAAGTTTATTTTTTACATGGCCGTTTGAACCAAATTTTAGAAATTCAAAGAGGGACCGAAACCATCATTCAGGATAGAACTATTTACGAGGATGCCAATATTTTTGCGCCCAACTTGCATGAAATGGGGCTGATGAGCAAAAGAGATTTTGATAATTATTATGGTTTCTTTAGTACCATTAAAACCATGATACAACCTCCAGATTTATTGATTTATTTAAAAGCTTCTGTCCCTACCTTAGTTTCTCAAATACAAAAAAGAGGAAGAGAATATGAAGAAAACATTCGTTTAGATTATTTAAAAAAATTAAACGAATACTACAATAAATGGATTGAAGGCTACAAAGAAGGCCCCTTGTTGATTATCGATTGCGATAAAAACAAATTCGGAGAAACTGAAGAAGATTTAGGCGAAATTATCAGCAAAGTAGATGGCATGCTGTATGGCCTTTTTTAAATACTAGTTTTTAATTATTTTCTGGAATGAGCAAGCTTACACCATCCCTATTGGAGGAAATTAAATCTGTTGTAGGAGCTGCTTATTTTTTTACCGACCAGGAAAGTGTAAACAAATACGGCAGTGACGAAACAGAAAAATTGCATTATGCCCCAGAGGTAGTAGTGAAGCCAAGAAATGCCGAAGAGATCTCAAAGCTTTTAAAAATTTGCAATCAATATTTAATACCTGTGACCCCAAGAGGAGCTGGCACTGGACTCACAGGTGGTGCCTTGCCTCATTTAGGCGGCTTGGTGATTTCGATGGAGCGTTTTAATTCCATTTTAGCAATTGATGAACGAAATTTACAAGTCACCACCGAACCTGGCGTCATCACCGAAGTTTTACAAAATACAGTCAAAGAAAAAGGCTTGTTCTATCCTCCCGACCCAGCAAGCAAGGGCAGTTGTTTTATTGGAGGCAATATTGCTGAAAATTCTGGCGGGCCCAAGGCAGTAAAATATGGAGTGGTCAAAGATTATGTTTTAAACTTGGAAGTAGTACTTCCTACTGGTGAAATCATTTGGACAGGTTCTAATGTTTTAAAAAATGCAACAGGTTATAATTTAACGCAGTTAATAGTAGGTAGCGAGGGCACTTTAGGCATTGTTACCAAAATTGTTTTAAGATTAATTCCGCATCCAAAATTTGATTTATTAATGCTGGCTCCTTTTAATAGTCTAGAAAAAGCAAGTGAGGCAGTTAGTGCCATTTTTAGGGCAGGCATTACACCAAGTGCCATGGAGCTAATGGAAATTGAATCTATTCAATTAGCAAGTAAAATCTGCGAGAGCACGGCCATTCCCATTACCGAAGACTTAGCAGCGCATTTAATTATTGAAGTGGATGGCAATGATTTGGATGTATTAATGAAGGATATGGAAGCCATAGCAGAAGTATTAGGGAACTTTGAAGTAGGTGAATTATATTTTGCCGATGATGCCCAGCAAAAAAATGAACTTTGGAAGATTCGTAGAAAAGCCAATGAAGCTGCGGTGGCCGCAGGTTATACCATTGAAGAAGATACCGTGGTGCCTAGGGCTGAGCTACCACTTTTAATAAAAGGGGTGAAAGCATTAGCCGTTGAGCATGGGTTTAAAGTTGTTTCTTATGGTCATGCAGGAGATGGCAATTTACATATTAGAATCAACCACCCTATTTATAAAAAAAGCCATGAGCATATCGAAATTCAAAAAATACTCATTGAAATATTTGCATTGGTAAAATCATTGGGGGGCACCATTAGTGGCGAACATGGTATTGGACTGATTCAAAAGCCTTATATGTCTGTTTTATTTGACGAAGTGACTATAAATATTATGCGTGGCATTAAGAAAACTTTCGACCCCAATAATATTTTAAATCCAGGAAAAATATTTGATTCAAAATAAGCTCCCAAAAAAATTAATATATGCGTCTCCACTATTTTACTTTTCTACTTTTTTCCTTACTTAGTTATTCAGCAAATGCGCAAAACACCATACAGACCAATAAAATCGAGAATCCAAGTCCCCTATTTTTTGGCGGAGGTATTGTATTAGGAGGAGGATCTGGTTCTTTTCAATTTGGATTGAACCCCGAATTGGTTAAAAGCGTGAATCAATATGTCGACTTAGGCGCCGCTATGAATTTGTATTTTGCTTCCTACAAATCCATGGACCTTACTGGCAACATCAATGCCAGATCCAACAATACACAATTTGGCTTAGGTGGTTTTTTAAGAGTATGGCCTATTGATCAATTTTTTATTCAAGTACAACCAGAATATAATTGGACTTTCAGTAATGCCAAAAGTTATGTAAATGGAAATTCCGGCAGCTCCAATGTAAGTGCCCCAAGTGTGCTCGCTGGGATTGGCTATGGCAAAAGAAGCGAAAATGGGTTTTCTTATTTTTCTGTTATGTTTGACTTAGTCAATTCTTTGCAATCACCCTATCGAATGGGTCATTTGACCGCACAGCCCATTATAAGAGCAGGGGTTGGGTTTCCAGTTTTTAGGGGTAAGAAAAAATAGCCTTAAGTTCTGCTAGTGTTGAGCAAATTTGCAAACGATACCTACTGCGTTCATATAAAAAATCTTCTTCCTCCATTTTATTAATCATTGCTACCAAAGGATCATAAAACCCCTCATAATTAAATAGCACTATTTTCTTTTCGTGGATACTTAAATTATTCCAAACAAGCATTTCGAATAACTCGTCAAATGTACCCAAGCCACCAGGCAACACTAGCGCTGCATCTCCTTTTTCGTATAAAAGCAATTTTCGCTCATGCATCGTTTCCGTCACAATCAATGTTGTCAAGCCTTTGTGTTGCGCCTCCCATTCTAATAATAATTTGGGCATAATGCCAATTACTTTTCCTTCCTTTGCTAAACAGGCATTGGCTGTTGCACCCATCAATCCTTTATTTCCACCTCCATAAACAAGTGTAATTTGCTCATCAGCCAACCAAGTACCTAAAGCCATGGCCATTTGTTCAAAAGCAGGATTTTTACCCGATTTGGAACCACAGAAAACAGTTAGGGACTTAATTTTCATGAAAAAGGTTTTATAACTTGAATATAGCTGCAAATTAGCCAATTATTTCAAAGATTCTTACTACTTTGCCCATGCATTAATTAAAAAATATGAGCGCACCATTATTGTTTTTATTTGTGCTTATTTATTTCCTCATCCTACTAGGAGTGGCTAAAATCACAGGGAAGAATAGCAACAATATGTCCTTTTTTATTGGCAATAAAAACAGCCATTGGATGCTCGTGGCCTTTGGTATGATTGGCACTTCCTTAAGTGGGGTAACTTTTGTGAGTGTCCCTGGTGCGGTGGGCAGGGATTCCTTTCATTATTTGCAAATCACAATTGGCTATTTGATCGGCTACTTAGCCATTGCCTATGTGCTACTGCCTATTTATTACAAACTTAATTTGACTTCTATTTATCATTACTTAGAACAAAGATTGGGCTACAATGCCTATAAAACAGGCGCTTCCTTTTTTGTACTTTCCAGAACGCTTGGTGCCACTGCTCGGCTGTACTTGGTGGTGAAAATTTTACAAATTTTTATTTTAGACAATATGGGCATCCCCTTTTGGGGCACTACCTTGGTCATACTTATAATGATTCTATTGTATACTTATGAAGGCGGCGTTAAAACTATTGTCTATACAGATACCCTTCAGACTTCGGGCATGTTATTGGGTTTAATTATATGCAGCATTTATATTTTAAAGCACCTGCATTTTTCTTTTTCTGAAGGATTAGATGCGATGCAGGTCAAAGGCTTATCTACTGTTTTTAATACAGAGGTGAATAGTAAAACTTTTTTTCTTAAACAAATTGTGGGTGGCGCTTTTGTAACTTTAACCATGACAGGCTTAGATCAAGAAATGATGCAAAAAAATATTTCTGTAAAAACTTTAAAAGATGCACAGAAAAATATGGTCACCATTGGATTTACCATGTTGTTAGTGATTAGTTTATTTTTATACCTTGGAGGATTGATTCATTTATATGCAGCCCAAAACAATATTCAAGCAGCGGGTGATGATTTATTCCCTACCCTTGCTTTATTCCATATGCCTCCTTATATCTCTATCATTTTTATTCTTGCCTTGATCTCTGCCTTATTCCCAAGCGCTGATGGGGCCATTACTGCACTCACTTCAAGTTTTTGTATTGATTTATTAGGCATGCAAAGAAATACACAATGGGAAGAAGCCAAAAAGAAAAAAATTAGGCAAAGGGTACATTTATGTTTTGCTTTTTTGTTTTTTATCATGGTACTCGTTTTTAAATGGATTGACAATAAAAGCATCATCGATTTACTATTAAAGATTGCCTCTTATACTTATGGGCCACTATTGGGCTTATTTGCCTTTGGCATCTTAACCAAAAGAACCCTTAAAGATCAATGGGCCTTTCTTCCTTGCTTTTTAGCACCCCTAATGTGTTTACTACTAGATTACCTTCAACCCTTTCTTTTCGGTAATTTTAGAATTGGACAGGAACTCTTAATCATTAATGGACTCCTTACTTTTCTGGGTCTTTGGTTGATTTCATCCTCAAATAGAGAAAAAAGATAGACATTTGTTTTATGGAATTTATTCACCCTTTGGCCAATGACTATGCGCAAAAATTCAGCAGTAGTACCCCCAATTATTTAAAGCAATTGTTTGAGGATACCTTGGCTACCCATGCCCATGCCCATTTGCAAAGCAGTTGGACCCAAGGTGGTTTTTTAAGTTTTATCAGCCAATTAATTCAACCTGCCACTATCTTAGAAATAGGAAGTTTTACTGGATTTAGTGCCCTGTGTTTGGCCGAGGGCCTAAAAGCCAATGGCGAATTGCATACCATTGAGTTAAGAGAAGATGATGCCAAAAAAGCGATGGCTGCTTTTTCAACTAGTCCTAAAAGCCATCAAATCAAAATGCATGTGGGAGATGCCAAAGAAATCATACCCAGCCTTGATAAAAAATGGGACTTGGTTTTTATAGACGCAGATAAAACCAGTTATATCGACTACTATAATTTAGTACTTCCCTTATTGAATGAAAATGGCATGATGATGGTAGACAATGTACTTTTTCATGGAGAAGTGCTGGAAGCCAATATACAAGGCAAAAGCGCCAAAGCCATTCAAGCATTCAATGAGTATGTCCATGCCGATGAAAAAACGGAGCAAGTGTTATTAACGATGAGAGATGGCTTAACTTTGATTAGAAAAAAAACAATAAAATGAAAAAAAGCTTCATTGCCTTAATGCTTGTCTTTTTAATCCCCCAATGCTTAATCGCTCAAAAAACAGCTACTTTAATATATATTGACGAATACAAAAATATTGCTATTAAAGAAATGAAACGCACGGGTATTCCGGCCTCCATTACTTTAGCTCAAGGAATCATAGAATCTAATAGTGGCCAAAGCACCCTGTCTTTAAATTTCAAAAATCATTTTGGCATCAAATGCAAATCTGATTGGCAAGGCGAAACTACTTATCAAGACGACGATACAAAACAAGAATGTTTTAGAGTATACCCAACAGCAGCACGTTCCTTTATTGATCATTCTGATTTTTTAAAATCTAGGCCCAATTACGCCCCTCTTTTTGAATTAGATCCTGTGGATGATTCTGCCTGGGCTTATGGATTAAAAAAAGCGGGCTATGCCACAGCACCTGATTATGCAAGAAAATTAATGAAAGTCATCACCGACTTTGAACTATCCCAATTCAATTTTCCTGAATTGGCCGCAGAAGATTCAATGGAGGCAATAAAAACTCCTGTGGTTGAAAAAAATATAGATACTATTGTCCCATTAATAAAAGACACCAGTTCAATGGAAATCATTCCACCCACTCCAATCATTGCTATAAAAGATTCCAGTATAATTATAAAAAAAGATACCCTTATCCAATGGACCGATACTGTTCAACTTTCTACTGTCAAAGGAATAGAAGTTGTTTCCTCTCCGATCACTAGTACACCCAATGCCATCCAAGGTATTACGCAAGTGAAGCCTGCCATAGAAATAGACAGTGTTCGCCAAGTAGATACGATAAAAAAAGCCATCCCTGTTTTAAGCCCTAAGTATCCGGAGCTTAGATTTAGAATCAATGAGGTTCCGGTGGTATGGGCAAAAGCAGGTAGCGCTTACTTGGCCATTGCCAACAGTCAACATGTTCCTTTATATAGATTGTTTGAATACAATGAAATACCTGCAGCAGATTTAATAGAAAATGACCAATTGGTATTTTTAGCCTCTAAGAAAAAAGAAACACCTAAAAAAATACATACTTTAAAAGCCAATGAAACTTTATATGGCATCAGCCAATCAGAGGGCATTCAGTTGAATTATTTAAAACAGTACAATCCAAAAGCTACCGACGATAATTTAAAAGAAGGAGATTTCTTATTTTTATTCAGACCCTTTGATGCCCCTAAAACTAACAATGCATTACTTGAAGCACTTCAACCTGTCTCCAATAGTGCATCCAAATGCAATCCTGAGCTTAAAACCAAACCAGCTGCAAAAGATAAAATTGATATAATTAAGAAAATAAAATCTTTAATTAATAAGAAAAACTAGTCTCTCTTTACTTAAAACAATACTATGACGACCATAAAAATACTTGATAAAGAATTTGTACCCTATTTGAATGAAAAAGAAATTCAAGAAAAAATTACCGAGCTTGCGCATCAGATAAATAAAGACTATACTGGTAAGAAGCCTATCTTCCTATCTATTTTGAATGGCTCATTTTTATTTACTGCCGATTTATTTAAACAAATTACTATTGAAGCAGAAGTCTGTTTTATCAAACTAGCTTCTTATAAAGGCATGACTTCCTCAGGCAATGTGATCACTGCTATTGGCTTAGAAGCCAATGTTAGCGACAGACACATTGTTATTCTAGAAGATATAATTGATACTGGTAAGACATTGCACCACTATTTACCTCAATTGGCCTCCAGCGGCCCCGCTTCCGTTAAGATTGCTGTATTATTGAATAAAAAAGAAGCCTTGCAATTCCCTGTGCAAGTGGACTATTCCTGCTTCGATATCCCCAATAAATTTGTAGTAGGCTATGGCCTTGACTATGATGGACTAGGTAGAAATTCAAAAGACATCTACCAATTAAAATAAAATTACTTACTTGGCTTGGGCTGAAAATTTGGACTTTGTTGCATCTTTTCTAAAATAGCCTTTTCCTCTGCACTTACTTGCTGAGGTGTCCAAACATTCACATTAATTAATTGATCACCTTTTGCGTAACCTTGTACTTCTGGGAAACCTTTACCTTTTAATCTAAATATTTTCCCACTTTGTGTGCCTGGCGGAATTTTTATTTTAGCGCGCCCATCAATGGTGGGCACTTCTATACTAGTTCCAAACACTGCATCAGGTATCGTAATATATAAATCAAATGAAACATTTAAACCATCTCTATGTAAACTCTCATGTGCTTCTTCTTCAATCATAATAATTAAATCGCCAGCGCTACCACCCCTTTCCCCTGCATTGCCTTTGCCAGACATACTCAATTGCATACCATCTTGCACACCACCAGGAATATCAATGGAAATAGTTTCTTCACCATAGACACGGCCTTCTCCTTTACAAGGAGCACATTTAGCAGTGACAGTATTACCTTCTCCATTACAAGTAGGACAGGTATTCACCGTTTGCATTTGACCTAAAAAAGTATTGGTGACTCTTTTTACTTGACCAGACCCATTACAAGTACCACAGGTTTGCACACTGTTTTTATCTTTGGCTCCATTGCCTCCACAGGTAGTACAAATAACATGCTTCTTTACTTTCACTTGCTTGTTGGCCCCATTGGCAATTTCCTCAAAATTCATTTTAAGTTTAATCCTTAAATTGCTTCCTCTTTGACCTCTTGATCTTGAAGCACGAGAACGGCTGCCGCCTCCACCGCCAAAAAAACTTCCAAATACATCTTCTCCAAATACATCTCCGAACTGACTAAAAATATCGTTCATGTCCATGCCACCACCGCTGAATCCTCCGCCACCGCCCGCACCTGGACTAAATGCAGCATGTCCAAAGCGATCATACTTGGCTTTTTTATCCGCGTCACTTAATACTTCATAGGCCGATGCTGCTTCTTTAAATTTTTCTTCCGCAGCCTTATCTCCCGGATTTCTATCCGGATGAAACTGCATGGCCACTTTTCGATAGGCCTTTTTTATTTCCTCAGTAGAAGCAGATTTTGTAACGCCTAGTACTTCGTAATAATCTCTCTTTGACATAGTGTTAATTTATTTACCAACTACCACTTTTGCAAAGCGGATAATTTTATCATTTAATAAATAGCCTTTTGTAATCTCATCCACTACTTTACCTTTTTGTTTGTTATCAGTAACAGGTATTTCAGTGATGGCTTCATGTAATTCAACATTAAAATCTTTATGCAAACTTTCCATTGGAGTAACTCCTTTAGATTGTAAAGTAGATCTCACTTTATTAAACACTAATTGAATTCCTTCTTTTTGGAGGGAAATATCGTCTGTACTATTCAATTGCTTTTCTGCTCTATCACAATCGTCCATTACTTCTAACATGGAAACAATCACCTCTTTTCCTGCGGTTTGTATTAAGTCCAATCTTTCCTTAGCAGTCCTTCTTCTGAAGTTTTCGAATTCGGCCATGAGACGAAGGTATTTGTCCTTTTGATCGGTCAAATCTGCCTTCAATTGATCTAGCTCGCTCAAGGGTGCTGCTTCTTCGGCTGGGGCGGTTTCGGTGCTGTTTTCCCCCTCATTTTGAGCTGGTAGGTCCTGATCTGTCAAATTGATGTCTTTTTCTTCCATAGTTTTCATATTGTTACAAATATCTCCCAAAAATATTGCCAAAGCAATAATTAGAGCAAAATTGACAGAAATGGCCTCAAAATTGGCACAAGTTGTCACTAATTTGGGGGCTATATTTGTGCCATGACAAAGGTGTATTTAAATAAAAAGATCAACCCCAGAATTGCCCTAGGCCACCCCTGGATTTACAACAACGAAGTAGACCGTATTGCCGGACCTATTGAACCGGGGGATATCGTGGAAGTGTACTTTTTTGATGGCCAATTGGCAGGTCGCGGTTACATCAATCCTAACTCTCAAATCATCATTCGTTTACTTACGCGTAAAAGAGAAGAAATTGACCCAGCTTTTTTTCATAAAAAAATTAAAGAAGCTTGGGCCTATCGTCAAAAATTAGGCTATGTTGAAAATTGCCGTTTAGTGTTTGGAGAAGCCGATGGTATTCCTGCTTTAATCATTGATAAGTTCAACGATTATTTTGTGCTACAAACCTTATCCCTTGGTATTGAAAAATGGAAAGAGTCGATAGTTGCTGCCATTAATGAAATATTTAAACCCAAGGGCATTTATGAAAGAAACGATGTACCTGTAAGAGAATTAGAAGGCATGGTGCAGCAGAAAGGATTTTTGTCTGACCCTTTTGCAACAGAAATTATTATTCAAGAAAATGATTTACAATTTTATGTAGATATTGAAAATGGGCAAAAGACTGGTTATTTTTTGGATCAACAAGACAATCGCAAAGCCATTAAAAATATTGTACAAGGGGCCGACGTATTAGGTGCGTTTACTTACACTGGTACTTTTGAAATTCATGCGGCGCATTATGGCGCAAAATCAGTATTGGGCATAGATATTTCAGAAGGAGCGGTAGCACAAGCGAATAAAAATGCAGCATTGAATAAATTAGAACATATCGTGAAGTTCGAAGCCATGAATGCATTTGATGTATTGAAAAAATGGGGCAAGGAAGGCAGAAAATATGATGTAGTGATGTTGGATCCACCTGCATTTACCAAAAGTAGAAACAATATAGACAAGGCAGTCACTGGTTACAAAGAAATTAATTTAAGGGGCATGCAGATGCTTCGTAATGGTGGCTTTTTGGTCACATCAAGTTGCACCAACTTAGTGAGTCCTGAATTATTTTTAGAGACCATTCAAATGGCTGCATGGGATGCTAAGAAAAGAATTCGTCAAGTGACTTATCAAACACAATCTAGTGACCACCCTATTATTTGGGGGATGGAAAATACCCACTACTTAAAGTTTTTGATTGTAGAAGTTTGCGATCGATAGAAATATTCTATAAAAATTAACAAAAAAGGGTCCCGATAAATCGGGACCCTTTTAAAAATCATTAGAGGTCATAGTTGTTTGGGCTTATATTTTATAAAGCCCTAACAACTAGCGACGCTTCAGTTCAATTTATTCAAAGTAGTTTGAATGGCTTCAAAATTTGGTAAGTCACCTGGGGTGGCACAAATTTCTTCGTATTGCACCACACCTTCTTTGTCAATTACAAAGGCCGCACGCTTGCTCACACCTTGCATTTCAAAAGCAGGGAAAACATCGTATTTAACACCATAAGCTGCAATGGCAGTTTTATTAAAATCGCTCAATAAAGGGAAGTTTAATTTTTGCTCCTCTTTGAATTTACCTAAAGTAAATAAAGAGTCTACAGAAATACCTAAGACTTGCGCATTGGCTGCATTGTAAGTCGCAATATTGTCTCTAATGCTACATAGTTCGGCTGTACATACACCTGTAAATGCCAAAGGGAAAAATAAAACCACTACATTTTGACCTTTGAAATCTGCCAAATTAGTTGCTTTTTTATCTGTATCAAAAAGCGTGAAAGCTGGGGCTGGGTGGCCTGTTAAATTGCTCATTTTATTTGTTTTATATTATTTATTTTAAAATTTAGTAGGTCAAAATTAAAAATGTTTCCCGACTAAAGCGTTTATTTAGTGTTTATTTTGCTGAAGTTTTTCTCTTTTCGAAACCTCATTTGCAGAATCCATCAATTCTTTAAATTCAATAGGATGGCGCTCTAAATAACTGATAGTATTGTAAAAGGCTACCCTATCTACTTTGTTTAAATCAAAAATCTGTTGATACATTTGAACATTTTTTTTGTTCAATTTCCAAGTGCTATCCAATAAAGAAACCCTTGTAAAATACTCATCGGCTTGCATCAATTGCCAAACTACCAGTTTCATTTTATTGATGTCTACTAAGTTTTCTTTAGTTTTTGTAGGCTTACAACTTAAGAGGGCCAGTAAAAATATAAGTAGGGCATTTCTCATTCTAACTTTTCTTTATATTTATTCAAATTGGCAATATCAATGGCAGCCATCGTAGTCAACAATTGTTTTTTCATGGCCTTGTCAGCTGGGGCAAATAGGCCGACAATTTCGGTATATTTTGCTTGCATTAAAATAGGCACTGCCATAGAAGTAGCGCTAGCCTCATGTATTTCTTGAAAGCTCATTAAAGCATTCAACAAAGCAGTTCTGGCAATTTCGGGCTTCTCAGACATCGCATCCAAACCATCACGATAATAATTGTAAATAACCCCATGTATTTTATCGTACCCTGCTTTAGTAAAATTATCTAGAAATATATACCTGTTTCTTCGTCCATCGTATGATTTCCAACCAACAATGCCCGAGCCTTCGGGTGCATTGTTTACGATGTTAAGCGCCTTTTCAAAATAAGGCACCCCTGCTTTTAAAGCAAAAGAATCGTAGTCAAGTCCTAAGATCACATAAATATAATAAGCCAGGGTTGCAGTTAAATTGGCTTCTAATGGATTCGACCCTTGTACCCTGTTTTCATTGAATTCAATAGGCTGAGCCAATTGATACTTAAATGTAAAATTAGCATCTTGCATATTCAATAAAGTAGAAGAATACGCGGCATTGTATACAGGCCTATTAGATACCACACTCAGTTTGGCATCAAAAACACCAGGTGATACAACGGATTCAATAGTAATAAAAAAATTACAGTCTATTTTTTCTTCTGCAGCAAAAATATCTGAAGACCACTTTCTTTGATTGATAAAATCTTTGAGTTGCGTTTGCAATTCAGGAAACAATTTGGCATCTACTTGATTGTCTACCTTATTGGATTGGATGGTAATAGTAGCAGCTAATTCTTGCGCAGGCAAAGAAGTATCAATGAATAAGCCTATAAAAAATATATAAACGAATTTTTTCAACATCTTCTTTACTATTAATGCACTAAAATACAAAACGTCCCGATGGAAAATTCATTTCGGGACGTTTTTATACTTCGTTTTTTAAAAATTAACGGAATAAATCTGTTTCCTCATTTTTACGATAATAAATCTTGTCGTCAATAAATTCAGCCGTGGCCAAAATAGCTGGATTAGGCATACGCTCATAAGCTTTAGAGATTTCAATTTGCTCTTTGTTCTCATGAATTTCCTCTAAGCTATCTGTATGGCTTGCAAATTCTTCTAATTTAGAATGCAATTCCTCTCTTACAGATATATTGATTTGATTGGCTCTTTTAGAAATAATAGAAATTGATTCGTACAAATTTCCAGTTTTATCTTTCAAAGATTTCAAATTCTTTGTTTCAACAACAGAAGGGGTGTTGGCGCCCATGTTTCTTCTTAGTTTACTCATTTTAATTTATTTAAATAATTATCAGTTTGTGTCTTTATTTTTTTAGCTTCTGCCAATAAGGGGCTTTCGCTGTATCTATCTACAAAATCATTATACTCCAAAATCACTTTTGCGAATCGTTCCTTTTGTTTGTCTACAAAACTATTTTCTGCAAACATATAATACGCTTTCAAGGTCAATAATTTATATTGATCTGATTTTTTTGAATCAGGATAACCATCGGACAACAAACCATATGAAATGGCTGAGGCGCGGTACAAAGCAAGATTATAATACAAGGAAGCCGTATTAAAGTCCTTCATCTCTAATTTAGCGTGACAAGCCTCAATCACCTCCGTAGCCTCTTTTACTTTGGTACTGGTAGGATGTCCATCAATGAATGCTTGCATCAATTGAATGGTTCTATTGGTGGTGGTTTGATCTAATTCTGCTTTAGGAGAACGTTTGTAATACGTATAAGCACGCATGTATTCAACGTCTTCCGTTTTAGGACTATTAGGAAAATACTCAACGAAGGTTTTAAATAAATTTTCTGCGTTTTGATAATCCTTATCATAATAATAAGAATTCGCAAATTGTAAATACAACTCTTCGTATCTAGGAGTTCCTTTAACAAATGGCATGACCGATTCAAAGAGCTGTTGTGCGTTACTGTATTTTTTTTCTTGATAATACTTTTCGGCCATCTTTACCTTAAAGTCCGTATCCTTATTCTTTAAAATTTGTTGAAATTTTGAAGTACAGGATCCAAAGGTCAAAATAAGACAAAAAGCAACTAATATTCTATTCATACAGGGAGGCAAAATTAACTAATATTCAGCAATTTAGAACTAAAAAGGTTCCCAATGAAACCCCCTTCGTTAAGAAATAGCAAAAAATTTCCTTTTCTTGACCGTTTTTGAACTTCCCCCTTTTAAAATTGGAAAGCCCTAGTTATAAAATTGGTCTCTTTACTTGCGTAAAGAGACCAACTTAAATGTATTAGAACGAAGTTAACCCTAGGATTAACCAGCGTTATTCTCGTCCATTTTAGCTTTGATTTCAGCTAAAGCACCTAAATCACCCAAGGTAGATTTCTCTACTTTAGCTTGAATGGTTTTTACTGCTTTTTTAGTCTTTTCTGTTTCGACTTTAGCTTCTTTCTTCGCTACTTCTTTTTCTTCTGTGATGGCTTGCTCCCAAATTCTAGCATGGCTTACTACAATACGCTTTTCATTGCGATCAAATTCGATCACCATAAACTTCGCTGTTTCTTCTGCTTGAACTTGCTTACCGTCTTCTTTCGCTAAATGACGATTAGGTGCAAATCCTTCTAAGCCATGTGGCAATTGTACAATAGCTCCTTTGTCGTCTTTACGAACAATGGTACCATCATGAATAGATCCGATGGCAAAAGTTTGCTCTAAAGCATTCCAAGGGTCTTCTTCTAATTGCTTATGGCCTAATTGTAATTTTCTATTTTCTTTATCGATGTTCAAAATTTTGATATCGATAGATTCACCCACTTTAACATACTCAGAAGGGTGATTGAAACGCTTCAACCAACTTAAATCGCTGATGTGAATCATTCCACCAATGCCTGATTCTAATTCAATAAACACACCGTAAGGAGTGATATTTTTTACAAGCCCTTTGTGTTTGCTATTTTCTGGGAATTTGTTATCGATAGAACTCCAAGGATCTTGAGACATTTGTTTAATACTCAAGCTCATCTTACGTGCATCTTTATCCAAGGTAACCACTTTCGCTTCATGCTCATCTCCTAATTTGAAGAATTCTTTTGCATTGATAGGTGTGTTCGCCCAAGTAATTTCAGATACGTGTACCAAACCTTCAACACCTGGTTGAATTTCTAAGAAAGCACCGTAGTCTTCGATATTCACTACTTTACCTTTGATCACGCTACCTTCCAAAAGTACTTCTGGCAATACATCCCAAGGATGTGGAGTCAATTGTTTTAAACCTAAGCTGATACGTTTTTTGTCATCATCAAAGTCTAATACCACCACTTGAATTTTTTGATCTAATTTAACCACCTCACTTGGGTGAGAGATTCTACCCCAAGAAATATCAGTGATATATAATAAACCATCTAATCCACCTAAGTCCATGAACGCACCAAAGTCAGTGATGTTTTTAACGACACCTTCTAATACTTGGCCTTTCTCTAATTTACTCATGATTTCGGTACGTTGTGCTTCGATATCGCTTTCAATTAATGCTTTATGTGATACAACGGCATTCTTAATTGTTTCATTAATCTTAACAACTTTAAATTCCATTGTCTTTCCTACGAATTGATCATAATCTGTTACTGGTTTCACATCAATTTGAGAACCTGGTAAGAATGTTTCCATACCAAATACATCAACGATCAAACCACCTTTTGTTTTGCTTGTTACTAAACCGGTAACGACTTCACCAGTTTTATGTACTTCCATAATTCTTTCCCAAGCACGGTAAATACGAGCAGACTTACGGCTTAAGTGAAGATTTCCATCACGGTCTTCTTTTTCTACTACCATTACTTCAACTGTATCACCTGTCTTCACACCATTGGTGTCACGGAATTCATTTAATGAAACTAGGCCATCACTTTTAAAACCAATGTTTACTACAACATCTGTTTTAGTTAAAGCAACTACTAATCCATTCATGATTTCTCCATCAGAAATTTGTACGAAAGTGCCATCATACACTTTATCATACTTTACTCTTTCAGCTTCTGCATAATGACTAACGTTACGTTTGTCAACGCTCCAATCAAAATCGTCATGCGCTGTAATAATTTGTTCAGGTGCTTTTGGTGTCGCAGTTGCTTCAACAGCTGTAGCGCCATCGAATTCCTGTGCGTCTGCGTTTAGGTTTTTTGAAAATAGTTTCATATAAAATCCGGTGTTTTTGAACCGGACGGCAAAGGTAGGGAAAAAGCCATAAAATTGGGCTAAAAAGGGCAAAAAAATATACAAAAAACGAGTAGTAACTTGCTGATAATCAATGTAATTACTCTGGATCGGGTAAAAAACTACTGTAAGGGTTAAAATAGCAAGAAAAACTTAGTCCATTTGCCCCATATGCTGGGCAGCCAGCCAACCCGAAGTCCAGGCATGTTGAAAGTTAAAACCCCCAGTAATACCATCCACATCCATCATCTCGCCTGCAAAATGAAGGCCTGGAACCAACTTGCTTTCCATGGTACTTGCCTCTATTTCTGATAAGTCTACTCCACCACAGGTCACAAACTCTTCTTTAAAAGTAGTTTTGCCTTTGATAGTCAAGGTAGTTCTGGTGAGTGATTGTATAAGCAATTGTTGTTGTGGACTTTTTAGATCGGCCCATTTTGTGTTAAGCAGAATGCCTGCTTCTACTAATAAAAATTGCCATAACCTTTGTGGTAAATTAAAAGGATTTTTTGAACCCATCTCTCGTTTGCCAAAATCCATTCTTAAATTAATCCACTCCATTTTTAAAGTAGCTTCATTGTACTCGGGTGTCCAATTGATGACAATGGCGCCTTCATAATTGTCATTGGCTAATTCACGCGCACACCATGCTGATAATTTGATGGCCGCAGGTCCACTGATACCCCAATGCGTAATTAATAGCGGTCCTTTTTCTGAAATTTTATTTCCTCTCCATTGAATGATGGCATTGTCCACCGCCACACCCATGAGTGTGGTAATATTTTTTTCTACTACATTAAAAGTAAATAAAGAAGGAACAGGTGCTACAATGCTATGCCCCAAGCTGATTAACCAAGGCAACTTATCTGATTTTAACATACCCCCTGTAGCCAAGCAAATGGCATCAGCCTGCATTGTTTTTTTGTTTGACAGCGTAATTAAAAAACTATTTTTATTTTCCTTTGTTGATTTTTCAACATTAATTACTTCGTGCTCCGTTAAAATTTTTATTTTGTACTGATGTACTTTTTGTAAAAAACAATCGATGATGGTTTCTGAATTGTTGGTCGTGGGAAACATTCTGCCATCTTTTTCAGTATGCAACTGTACCCCGTTGTCGGCAAACCATTGTATGGTATTTTTGGTCGCAAATTGATAAAAAGCTTTTTTTAAAAAACGGGCACCGCGGGGATATTTTTTTAACAGCAGTTCCACATCGGGGCAGGCATGGGTTACATTGCATCGGCCACCCCCACTCACTTTTACTTTGGACAATAATTTATTGGACTTTTCTAGAATGGAAATATCCCAATCAGGATGCTGCTGAGCAATTTGAATGGCACAGAAAAAACCTGCAGCACCACCTCCGACTACAACCATTTTTTTTGTTTCCATGACCTAAATTAATAATAAGAAGTATTCAAATTAGGATTCAACTTTTCTGCGGCTTCTATCATGGCGAAATCAGATAAGATCAAGGCTTCTTTATTTTTCACACATACATCGTGTTCAAAATGAACCGACGCTTTTCCATCCTGTGTTTTTACGGTCCAACCATCTTCTTCTGTAAATACTTTATGCGTGCCTAAATTAATCATCGGCTCGATAGCTAATACTAAATTCTCTTTCATTTTTAAACCTGTTCCTCTTTTCCCATAATTAGGCACTTGCGGGTCTTCGTGTAAACTCTTGCCTAATCCATGTCCCACAAGTTCTCTCACCACACCATAGCCATGTAACTTTTCAGTATGTTCTTGAATGGCATAACCAATATCTCCTACTCTATTATTGACAATAGCTTTTTCAATGCCTTTGTACAAGGACTCTTTAGTTACTTTAACCAACTGTAGTAATTCAGGGGCTACTTCACCTAGTATAAAAGTATAGGCATGGTCTCCATGCCAACCATTCAATACTACGCCTAAATCAATGGATACAATGTCTCCTTCTTTTAAAAATGTTTTATTGGGAAAGCCATGCACGACCACATCGTTGACAGAAGCACAAATATTATGCGGATAGCCATGATAATTGTAAAAAGAAAGTGTTGCGTTGTGGTCCTTTACAAATTGCATACAAAATTGATCTATATCCAAAGTAGTCATACCAGGCTTTAATTGCGTAGCTACCTGCGTTAAGGTTTTGCTCACCAATAAAGCAGCTTCTTGCATCAACTTAACTTGTTCCTCTGTTTTTGTATAAACCATAATGCCATTTATCTTATAAAAAAACAAACCTGTCGTTTAAAAGACAGGTTCGTAATATAAATATTTTAACTAGTACCTTTTAAACTATAAAGTCGAATTAGTAATAGGCGTTCTTCCTTGAATACGTCCAGTATTCATTAATCCATCGTATTGACGCATTAATAAATGTGTTTCAATTTGTTGTAATGTATCTAAGATAACTCCTACCATAATCAATAATGAGGTTCCTCCGAAGAAAGAACTAAAGCCTTGTGTTACGCCTAATTTTTGAGCGAAACCTGGCAAGATACCTACTAAGGCCAATAAAATAGCACCTGGCAAAGTAATCTTATCCATCACCGAACCAATATAATCCGTAGTGGGTTGTCCTGGTTTAACACCTGGCACAAAACCATTGTTACGTTTTAAATCTTCAGAGATTTGCTTAGGATTAAAAATTAATGCAGTGTATAAGAAAGTAAATCCTATCACCATGATAGAATAAATAAGCATGTACCATACATTGCTATGGTCGTTAAAAATTCTAACGATACCCTGTGCCGAATCGATATTGGTGAAAGAAACTAAAGTTGGTAAGAACATAATCGCTTGCGCAAATATGATAGGCATTACACCCGCACTGTTTACTTTAACAGGTAAAAATTGACGTGCACCACCCACTTGAGAACCACCAATGATTTGTTTGGCATAAGTAACAGGTATCTTACGAACCCCTTGTACAAGTACAATTAAACCCATGATGACAGTCACTAAAATAGCAATCTCAATTAAAAAGATCAATAAACCTCCACCACCTCTTTGGCTTTTAGAACCAAATTCTAATAAAATAGATTGTGGCAAACGTCCTAAGATACCTACCATGATGATGATAGAAGTACCATTGCCTAATCCTTTGTCTTGAATTTTTTCACCCAACCACATTACAAATAAAGTACCTGCAGTTAAAGTGATCACCGTAGACAACCAGAAATAAGCTTTGAAAGATGGAATTAGTGCATCAGCATAACCCGGACTATTTAAATAGGCTACGTAGGCACCTGCTTGGAAAACAGTTACAATAACAGTTAAATATCTAGTCCATTGATTAATTTTATTTCTTCCGCTTTCTCCTTCCTTTTGTACTTTTTGTAATTGAGGAACCAAGATGGTCATCAATTGCATAAAGATAGAAGCAGAAATATAAGGCATAATACCTAATGCTAAAACAGATGCTTGCGAAAATGCACCACCTGCAAACATGTCAAAAATACCTAATAAACCATTGCTCTTGCCTGCTTTTTGAGCAGCTTCGATAGCCAATGGATTGATACCAGGTAAGGTTATTTGAGCACCTATACGGTAAGTTAATACCAAGCCAAGAGTGACTAAAATTTTACTTTTCAAGTCCCCTATTGCCCAAATATTTTTTAAAGTATCTAATAATTTTTTCATCGGTAGTTAATTATTGCCCAAAAGCACTTTTTAATATCGAAAACAATTTAATTGCTTTTCGAATATACATAAAAATTGTTAGATAATTTCAATCGTACCACCAGCAGCAACAATGGCTTCTTGTGCCTTCTTGCTTGCAGCATTTACTCTGAAATTGATCTTAGTTTTCAACTCTCCGTTCGCCAACAATTTTACTAAGTCGGTGCGGGCGATCAAACTATTCATGTATAAATTTTCTGGAGTAATTTCTTTGAAACCATACTTCTCAATCAATTGGTCTAATTGACCTAGGTTGAATACAACGTATTCGATGCGATTGATGTTCTTAAATCCACGTTTTGGAACTCTACGTTGGATAGGCATTTGACCACCTTCGTGTGCCATTTTGCTCTTGTAACCTGCACGGCTTTGACCACCTTTGTTACCTTTTGTAGAAGTACCACCTTTACCAGATGCTTCTCCTCTACCAATTCTAATTGCTTTGTGAACCGAACCTTCTGCAGGTTTTAAATTGTGTAATTTCATTTTTTTGATTTTTACTTTCGGGGTATCTCCCCTCGCTTATTATTTAATAAAAAAGAAACAGCCTAAGCTATTTCTTCCACTTTTACTAAGTGTAAAACTTTGTTCACCATACCCAAGATTTGTGGCGTAGCCTCAACTTCTTTGGTGGCGTTTAACTTTCTTAAACCCAATGCAATTAAAGTTTGCTTTTGACGCTCTGATCTGTCAATGCCACTTTTTACTTGAGTAATTTTTATTTTTTTCATCATTGAATTATTTATAATCGTATTTAGAATTTGCTATTGTTAAGCTTATCCGTTGAATACTTTTGATAATTTGATATTTCTTGTTTTTGCAAATTGAATGGGTTCACGTAATAAACCTAAAGCTTTGATGGTTGCTTTTACCACGTTGTGTGGATTCGCAGAACCTAAACTTTTAGCCAAAACGTCGGTGATACCTGCGCTCTCTAATACAGCACGCATGCTACCACCCGCAATTACACCCGCTCCATGTGCAGCTGGCTTAATCAAAACTTTTGCAGCACCTTCTTTAGCTAATTGCTCATGTGGAATAGTTCCGTGCATTACAGGCACTTTTACTAAGTTCTTTTTGGCATCTTCAATCCCTTTTGTAATAGCTTCTTGAACTTCTTTGGCTTTTCCTAAACCTTGACCAACCACGCCATTTTCGTTTCCTACTACTACTAAAGCTGAAAAGCTAAAAGTACGTCCACCCTTTGTTGTTTTAACTACACGGTTGATAGAAACTACTTTTTCTTTTAGTTCTACATCACCTGCTGCTTTAACTTTATTTACATTTAATTTAGACATGTTTTTCTATTAGTATTTTTATCAAATTAAAATTGAAGTCCTCCCTCTCTTGCACCTTCCGCAACTGCCTTAATTCTTCCGTGGTATAAATTACCACCTCTGTCGAATACACATGTTGTGATTGAAAGCGCTGCGGCTTTTTTAGCCACTGATTGACCAGCCAATTTAGCTTTGTCAATTTTTGCTACTTTTTGAGCAGCAATATCAGCTTCTCTAGAAGAAGAGGCTGCAAGGGTTACACCCGTTACATCATCGATCAATTGACAATAAATGTCAGCGTTGCTTCTAAATACAGACAAACGAGGTTTCGCTGCAGTACCTTGTACTTTTTTGCGAATTCTGTATCTGATTTTTTGTCTTTGAGTTAATTTACTCATGTTATTTATTTTTTAGTCGAGCGATGCTGCCGCTCGTCGTGATTTTTTAATGTTTATTTACCTGCTGCTTTACCTGCTTTTCTTCTTACCACCTCATCAGAATAACGTACCCCTTTTCCTTTGTATGGTTCTGGTTTACGTAAACCGCGAATCTTAGCAGCTACTTGTCCAATCAATTGTTTGTCGCTACCTTCTAAAAAGATTTTAGGATTTTGTCCTTTCTCTGTAGTGGTAGTTACTTTTAATTCTTTAGGTACCTCAAAAATGATGTTGTGAGAATAACCTAAAGCAAGGTCTAATATATTACCAGCATTGGTGGCTTTGAAACCTACCCCTACTAATTCTAAATCTTTTTTGTATCCATCAGTAACGCCTTTCACCAAGTTGCTAATCAAAGAACGATACAAACCATGCATGGCTCTGTGACGAATTTGCTCTGTTGGACGCTTAACGAGTACTTCTTCTGCAGTGATTTCGATTTCGATATCACGATCAATATCTTGAGTCAATGTTCCTTTAGGTCCTTTCACAGTAACCACATAGTTGCTTACTGAAACGGTTACTCCTTTCGGGATACTCACTGGTTTTTTTCCTATTCTAGACATAGTCGATTTTTTATTTTGTTTTGATGCTTGATTGTTTTCAGCCCCGACTAAAGGCTTAAATGCATTTCAAGCAATGAATTTATTTTCTTAAGAGATAGCACACAATACCTCACCACCTACATTGTTTGCTTTCGCTTGCTTGTCTGTCAATACTCCTTTTGAAGTACTTAAGATGGCAATACCTAAACCATTGCTTACTCTTTTAATTTCAGCCGGCTTCGCATATTGACGCAAACCTGGACGACTGATACGATCTAAAGAACGAATCGCAGGTTGTTTGGTAGATGGATCGTATTTCAAGGCTATTTTGATTAACCCTTGTTTAGTGTCATCTTCAAACTTGTATTTCAAGATATATCCTTGATCATACAATATTTCAGTGATACGCTTTTTTAAGTTGGAAGCAGGAATTTCAACGATACGGTGTTGCGCCATTTGAGCGTTACGTATTCTTGTTAAGTAGTCTGCTATTGGATCTGTTACCATATTAATTTTTTAAATCAGTTCTAAATTTTGTTTTGTTTCAGTATTCAAATGAATGAACTTAAATCAATCTTACTTTTTAAAGTACTACCAGCTTGCTTTTTTAACACCTGGAATTAAACCATTCAAAGCCATATCGCGGAATACAATCCTTGATACGCCGAAGTAACGGATATACCCTTTATGACGACCCGTTAATTGACAACGATTTTTTAGACGAACAGGTGATGCATTTTTAGGTAGTTTATCTAAACCTGCGTAATCACCAGCAGCTTTTAAAGCAGCGCGCTTTTCAGCAAATTTCTTAACCGTTTTCTCACGCTTCTTTTGTCTGGCCTTGATGGATTCTTTTGCCATAATTCTTTTTTAACTTGTTATTTTAGTTATTGTCTTTTTTACTATTCTTGAAGGGCATACCTAATTCTTTTAATAATTCGTAGGCTTCTTCATTAGATCCTGCTGTAGTCACAAAAGTGATATCCAAACCAGTGATCTTATTTACTTTATCGATATCAATTTCAGGGAAAATGATTTGCTCAGTAACACCTAAAGTATAGTTGCCACGACCATCGAATGCTTTATCG
>JAPLEP010000023.1:0-16677 GCA_026391155.1 Bacteroidota bacterium | reverse complement strand
TTACGACGGATCTCTTTAATGAAGTTCTCTGTAGATTGTTTTGGCTTCTGTTCCATGTCATTTTTGGTTTAATTGTTAATGATGGAAACACTCTACTAATTTAGACTATATTTTGTCCACTTTATGCTGACGATTTACAGGGGCCAAAATAGACCAAAAGTTAAATACCTCCGATACCACAAAAATGCTAAGTGTTTATGCAAAGACAAACACAGTTCAAATTTTGTCATCTACTGTAGACACAAAATTAACTTCAAAAGATACCATTGCTATGTTGGCTCCCTATGCTAAAACGGCTACTAAGTTTGATTTAGTGGATACCATTAAATACACCAAACAAGCTTATACTGATTCTGCTTTATTGACAAAATTTAATTTGGTTGATACCATTAACTATGCAAAACAAAAATTTGTAGATGCAGGAATTTACAGTCAACAAAAATATATGGAGTTTTCTTTAGCGACTAAGTTGAATAGTGTAGATACTATTAAATACACTAAACAATTATATGTGGATGCAGCTTTAACCACTAAGTTCAATAGTGCCGATACAATCAAATACGCTAAAAAAGCCTATTCAGATTCAGCATTATTAACAAAACTAAATCTTTATGATACAAGCGTGTATGCTAAAAAAATAGTTATTGACGCTGCATTAACCACTAAGTTGAATAGTGCTGATACAATCAACTACACTAAAAAAGCCTATTCAGATTCTGCCTTGTTGACTAAACTTTCTTTAACAGGAAATGCTTTAACAGCAACTACAGCAGGTAATATTACAGCTAGTAGTAATACAACCTTAACTAGTTTAACTAATTTAAATACAGTGGGTGCAATTAAAACAGGTGTTTGGAGCGCCACCACTATTGACATTGCACATGGTGGTACAGGCATCACTACTGCAGGTAGAACTGGTCAGGTATTAGCTACAGCTTCAGATGGAACACTTACTTGGACTAGCTTGACAACACAAACTGCTACACATTCTATTGGCGAATCCTTTGGAGGGGGTATCGTATTTTATGTTTGGGATAATGGCAGGCATGGTTTAATAGCTGCTACATCTAATCTTTCTTATAACAAATCTTATACATTCAAATGGGGCCCTACAGCAAACTATGTAATGGCTTTAAGAGATGGAATAAACGCAGGTATTTATAATACAGAGAGAATTATAATGCAACAAGGCGCGGGTAATGGAACTTATGCAGCAATGGTTGCAGCTCATTATCAATTTAATGGAAATGGATGGGGTGGTTATGGCGATTGGTACTTACCCTCAAAATATGAATTAAGTATTCTTTATCAACAAAGAAATACTGTAGGAGGTTTCAATAGTGGTTGGATATTTTGGAGTTCAACGGAGGCCGATGATAAAACTGCATGGTCTTTTGATTTTGTTGCTGGAACACAGCAAGCTGATTCAAAAATACTTACAACTCGCTTTATACGTGCTATTAGGTCTTTTTAACTTAAGAGCACCAGCTCATTATTTTTTGCTCAAAACAAGAAAAATGGTTTAAAACTAACGAGTATTCTACCTTTGAGCCACATTAATCCTCTAGAAAATATTCAAAATAGGCATTAAAATTATTAATAACTTTATTACATTATAACAAAATTGTTTGCAATGACATTTGACTACGGTATTGGGCATTTGACAGTGGATAAAGTAATTGGGCTAGCCAATGGCACATTAAAAGGCGTTATGAATAAACAAGCCATTGATAAGGTAAATGCCTGTCGTAAAATGGTCGAAAAAATGGCTGGTTCAAACAAAGCAGTATATGGAATCAATACTGGATTTGGCCCCTTATGCGATGTGCAAATTACACCCGCCGAAACAAGCAAGCTTCAGGAAAACTTATTAATTACCCATGCAGTAGGGGTGGGCAATCCGATTAGCCCTAACTTATCTAAAATCATGATGATTTGTAAAGTACATGCACTTTGTCAAGGTTTTTCAGGAATAAGACTAGAAGTAATAGAAAGAATATTATTTTTTATCAACAATGATTTATTACCTGTGGTACCAGAACAAGGATCGGTAGGTGCTTCTGGTGATCTTGCTCCTCTGTCCCATTTATTTTTACCCTTGATTGGAGAAGGAGAATTTTGGGCGGGTGGTGAAATTGTTTCCGCGAAACAAGTTTTATCAAAACATGGTTTGGCTCCAATACAATTAGCCGCAAAAGAAGGTTTGGCATTAATCAATGGCACCCAATTTATTTTAGCACATACCATTTCAGGCTTAAAAAAAATGGAGTACTTGTTAGATTTAGCAGACGTTGCAGGTGCCATGAGTATTGAAGGTTATCAAGGAAGCGCTTCCCCTTTTAAAGAAGCCTTGCATAAAATTCGTCCATTCAAAGGAAGTATGGAAGTGGCAGCACGCATGAGGATGTTATTCGAGAACTCGCAAAATTTAGCTGCTCATGAAGATTGCGCACGCGTGCAAGATCCTTATTCCATGCGTTGCATTCCTCAAGTACATGGCGCTTCAAGAAATGCCTATGATCATTTAAATGAATTGGCAGAAATAGAAATGAATTCGGTTACCGATAATCCAATCATACTAAGTGATACCGAAGCTATTTCTGGAGGTAATTTTCATGGTCAACCCTTGGCCATGGCCTTGGATTATACTTCAATCGCGGCTTCGGAGTTAGGTAATATATCAGACAGAAGATCCTATTTATTGATCGAAGGAAAATTTGGGTTGCCCAGATTATTGACATCAGCCGGTGGATTAAATTCTGGTTTTATGATTCCTCAATACACAACCGCAGCGCTGGTTAGTGAAAATAAATCATTGTGTTTTCCACCTTCTGCAGATAGCATCCCTACTTCATTAGGTCAGGAAGACCATGTTTCCATGGGCAGTATATCGGGAAGAAAATTCAATCAGATACTTGGCAATCTTGAAAAAATATTGGCCATCGAATTAATGTATGCGGCACAAGCTATGGAGTTTAGACGACCTAATACTTTTTCTATCCTCATCGAAAAAAATATCAAAATAATCAGAGCCAAAGTAGCTAAATTGGAAGAAGACCGTCTTTTGAAGGACGATATTAATGCTATTATTGCTATGGTTTCCAATCAAACCATCATTGTTAAATAGAGTACCTACATGGATTTTAAAGAACAAATACAAAAAGGAATTCCAACTGAGCTGCCAGCATTAAAGCCTTATCCCACAGAGGCCAATAGAGCACCTAAGCGAAAAGATATTTTATCCATAGAAGAAAAAAAATTGGCCATTCGTAATGCGCTTAGATATTTTCCAAAACAATGGCATGAAGAATTAGCAAAAGAATTTGCGCAAGAATTAAAAACTTATGGAAGAATATACATGCATAGATTTAAACCTGCATATAAAATTTATGCCAGGCCTATTGATGAGTATCCGGCAAAATGCAAGCAAGCGGCTGCAATCATGTTGATGATCAATAATAATTTGGACAATGCAGTGGCACAACACCCCGAAGAATTAATTACTTATGGAGGCAATGGAGCGGTGTTTCAAAACTGGGCGCAATATTTATTGACCATGCAGTATTTGTCCATGATGACCGATGAGCAAACCTTGCATATGTATTCTGGTCATCCAATGGGTTTATTTCCTTCGTCAAAAAATGCACCAAGAGTGGTGGTGACCAATGGCATGATGATACCTAATTATTCTACACCGAATGATTGGGAAAAATATAATGCTATGGGCGTAACACAGTATGGGCAAATGACAGCAGGTTCCTTTATGTATATAGGGCCACAGGGCATTGTGCATGGCACCACCATCACTGTCATGAATGCGTTTAGAAAGATATTACCAGAAGGAGAAAGCCCTGCAGGAAAAATATTTTTAACCGCAGGCTTAGGTGGTATGAGTGGGGCACAACCCAAGGCTGGAAATATTGCAGGCTGTATAACTATCTGCGCCGAAGTGAATCCTAAAGCTGCCACCAAAAGATATGATCAAGGTTGGGTGGATGTGTTAATAGATAATATGGACAGCTTGGTGCTTAAAGTAAAAGAGGCCAAAGAAAAAAACGAAGTAGTGTCTATCGCATTTATTGGAAACATAGTAGATGTTTGGGAGCGATTTGATGTGGAAGATATTTTTATTCATCTGGGTTCGGATCAAACCTCTTTGCATATTCCATGGACAGGGGGTTATTATCCTGTAGGTGTTTCCTATGAGGAGAGTAATCGATTAATCAGTGAAGACCCAGAAGCGTTTAAAGAAAAAGTACAAGCCTCTTTACGCAGACATGCCGCTGCTATTAATAAACATAATTCAAAAGGAACTTATTTCTTTGACTATGGCAATGCATTTTTATTAGAAGCATCACGCGCAGGGGCAGATATCATGGCCGAGAATAAAATTGATTTTAAATATGCCTCTTATGTACAAGACATTTTAGGCCCTATGTGTTTTGATTATGGCTTTGGTCCATTTAGATGGGTATGTACTTCGGGTAATCCAGCCGACTTAGACAAGACAGATCAAATTGCTATGGATGTTTTAGAAAAAATGGCAGCGCAATCTCCCAAAGAAATTCAATTGCAAATGCAAGACAATATTATTTGGATTAAAGATGCGAAGAAAAATAAATTAGTGGTGGGTTCACAGGCGCGTATCTTATATGCAGATGCCGAAGGACGTTTTAAAATTGCAGATGCCTTTAATAAAGCAGTGGCAGCAGGTGAAATTGGCGCTATTGTTATTGGCAGAGACCATCATGATGTAAGTGGAACTGATTCGCCTTATAGAGAAACTTCCAATATTTATGATGGAAGTAAATTCACTGCAGATATGGCCATACACAATGTTATTGGCGATAGTTTTAGAGGGGCCACTTGGGTATCTATCCATAATGGGGGCGGCGTTGGCTGGGGCGAAGTAATCAATGGAGGCTTTGGCATGTTATTGGATGGAACAGAAGCCGCAGCAGAAAGATTAAAAAGCATGATATTCTATGATGTAAATAATGGCATTGCACGACGCAGTTGGGCACGCAACGAGGAAGCCTTGTTTGCCATTAAAAGAGAAATGGAACGTACCCCAAGTTTAAAAGTGACCCTTCCTAATTTGGTAGATGATAACATTTTAAAAAATTTATTTTAATGCGTATTTTATTTAAGCATATAAAGGAATTGGTTCAGGTAAGAAAAGAAGCAGTTGTATTTGTGGCTGGTCAACAGATGAAGGAACTACCTACTCTCAAAAATGCCTATTTATTAATTGAAGACGGTAAGATTGCAGATTTTGGATCGATGGAGGCATGTCCTACTATAGCCGCAGATGAAGTGATTGATGCTACAGGAAAAATGATACTGCCTTCCTGGTGTGATGCACATACCCATATTGTCTATGCAGGAAATAGAGAAGCAGAATTTGTAGATAGAATTAATGGACTTAGTTATGAAGCAATAGCCAACAAAGGTGGAGGCATCTTAAATTCGGCTAAACAATTGAATGAAACTTCGGAAGAAGAAATTTATTTGCAAAGTAAAATTCGTTTAGAAGAAATAATTGGGTTGGGCACTGGCGCCGTTGAAATTAAATCGGGCTATGGCTTAACAATAGAGGGTGAATTAAAAATGTTGCGCGTCATACAAAAATTAAAAGCCAATTATCCTATTGAAATAAAAGCCACTTTTTTGGGGGCCCATGCAATACCAGCTGCCTTCAAAGGCAATAAGGACGGGTATTTGCAAATGCTTATTGATGAATTGCTTCCAAAAATTGCTGCAGAAAAATTAGCTTCCTTTATTGATATATTTTGTGAGACCGGTTATTTTACGGTGGAGGATACCGAATTAATTTTAGCAGCAGGAAAAAAATATGGACTAGTTCCAAAAATACATGTCAATCAGTTTACAGCAATAGGAGGGGTGCAAGTGGGCGTGAAGTACAATGCCTTATCGGTAGATCATTTAGAAGTAATGAGGCCCGAGGATATCGAAGTTTTAAAGGGTACTCCAACCATGCCCGTTGCCTTACCTAGTTGTTCCTATTTTTTAAGTATTCCTTATACCCCTGCGCGTACAATGATAGATGCAGGATTACCCTTGGCCTTGGCTACAGATTACAATCCAGGTTCTACCCCCTCTGGCAATATGAATTTTGTAGTGGCCACTGCTTGTATCAAAATGAATATGACCCCAGAAGAAGCCATCAATGCAGCTACTATCAATGGTGCATATGCAATGGGTTTGTCCAATGAAGTGGGTTCTATAAGCATAGGCAAACAAGCCAATTTAATCTTGACAAAAAATATTCCTTCCTATGCCTTCATTCCTTATTCTTTTGGCAATCCAGCCATTGAAAAAGTGTATTTGAAAGGTGTAGAAATTAAATAATTGTGTACAATGGAAAATAGTATCCTCAAAGGTTTGAATGTAATTTATGAACCGGGCCAAAAAGCAGATTGGACGGGAAGGCAATCTCCTTCTAGTCTAGGTCATCAGTATTGGCATCAAGCTATTGAATTAGGAGACATCAATGCATCGAATAAACAGGAACAAACCACCATTGGAATAGTTGGCTACAGTTGTGACGAAGGGGTTCGAAGAAATTTTGGGCGAGTAGGTGCAGCTAAGGGGCCATTGATGCTTAAAGAAAAATTAGCCAAACTACCATTGCATCTAGCTGCAAAAAAGCTAGTCGATTTTGGACTAGTAAAATGTGTAAAGGAGGATATGGAATCCTGTCAATTGGCTTTTTCAAAAATAATTGAACAATTAATCACCCGAAACATCTTTCCTATTGGCATTGGTGGTGGACATGATATTGCTTACGGGCATTTTATGGGGGTTTACGAGGCATTAATAAATAAACCCAATCATAAAATAGGCATTATTAATTTTGATGCCCATTTTGATTTAAGACCTACTGTGGATGCTACTAATTCTGGCACACCATTCAATCAAATCATTGCAGCGATGAAACAAAAAAATGAAATGGTTGATTATTTTGTCCTTGGCATCCAACAACAATCTAATACGAAAGAATTATTTGATATCGCTAACAAAGAGAATGTTCAATATGTAACTAGTTTCGAATGCGAACCTACTGATGCAGCATTTAAACATGTCCAAGAAAAATTAGCTGCTTTTATTCAGCAAAACGATTATATATATGTGAGCATAGATTTAGATGGATTTTCATCGGCCTATGCGCCTGGCGTGAGTGCACCAAGCCCGCTAGGCTTTGCCCCTCATTTTGTTTATAAAATTTTGAGTTTTATATTTGCCAGCAAAAAAGTAATATCCTGCGATCTTGCAGAGTTGAATCCAACACTAGATCAAGATAATATTACTGCTAACCTAGCAGCTAAACTGGTAGATCATATTAGTTCAATTGCTTAAATATTTTTCTTCTTCTTTTACTTTTTAATTAACTCGAAATAAGTGGCCACGAACCTGTCATTCACAACAGTTCCTTGCACTTTTGCTTTTTTAATGGCATTGCAAAATCCCTCGGTGTCATGTGCATCGCCATGGTCATCAATTCCAGTTCCGTCTACAAAGTAGTTCTTGCCTTTTAATTTAATGGCTAAATGGCAGCCGCCACCTTTCATTTTGTACATACAATTACCACAGGTAGCTTCCACCAAATAGGTAGGATTCTTAGGGATATACACTAATTTTTTCTTACTAGTCTCTTGCGCGTAAGAATTAGAAAAAGAAACTATTATCATCAATAAGAATAATAATTTTTTCATAAAATATATTTAATAATTTAAAACTTAGGCCTTTTAACTATTCTAGACCAAAAATACGATTAAATGTAGAAACCGAAATAGAAGGAAATACATATATTCTTAGCACAAAAATGCCTAATTTTGTGTGTTAATTGACAAGCTTAACAATAAGATAAAAAAAAAAGAAAAAAATATTAATACTTACAGTGGCAGTATTTGTTTCAGTACTCGTAAATGCACAAATTACGAAGGCAGAATTAACCGCCACAGGGCTTACTTGCTCTATGTGTTCGAAGGCTACTTATAAGCAATTAATTTCTATTGCTTCCGTTGAAAAAGTAGAACCCGATTTAAACAATACAGCCTTCTTGCTTTATTTTAAAAATGGTAGTGCTGTGAATATAGACGACGTTAAAAAGAAAGTAGAAGATGCAGGTTTTTCTGTAGGTGAATTAGTAGTGGTTTTTAATTTTAAAAATCAGCAGGCAGCGAATAACGGAACCTTCACACTAGACAATAACACTTATACTTTTATGGATACCAAAGCGGGTACTTTAAATGGAGATGTAAAAGTAAAAATTCTTGATAAAGGTTTTATTGTTGACAAAGAGTACAAACAATTATCAAAGACGGCAAAGCAATATCCTACCTACGCTAGCAATAATAAAAATTTATACCATATTAAGGTATTGTAATATGAATAAAATATTACTTCTAGCATTTTTATTTATTTATTCAAATACATTTTCTCAAGAGCTATTTGTATTCACTGAACCTGCAAGTAATATGCCTGCTAAGGCATTAGGCATTAGAGATATGAATGGTTTTATGTTTGAAAAAGATGGTAAACTGAATTACCATAATATGCCAGAATTAATGTGGGGCATTAATAAAAAGTGGATGATTCATGCGCAGGGATTTATAAGTAATAGACAAGACGGTGGCTTTGAAACAGAGGGTGGGAGTTTATATGCGAAGTATAGGTTCTTTAGTGAAGATGGTAAACAAAGCCATTTTAGAATGGCCATGTTTGCACGAGTTAGTAAAAACAGCGCAGAATCGCACCAAGAGGAAATTGAGACAATGGGCCATAACTCTGGCTATGAGGCCGGCTTTATTGCTACTAAATTATTACATAAGGTGGCTATTAGTAGTACCATTAGTTATGAAAGGGCCCTATACAATAAACCAACCTATATGTGTTCATCCACCCAGATGAATAATAGTGCAATGAATTATACTTTTTCATTGGGTAAACTAATGCTACCTAAAGTATATACAAGCTATAATCAAACGAATGTGAATCTAATGTTTGAACTGCTTGGACAGCGTTTGAATGATAATAATAAATCGTTTTTAGATATAGCCCCTTCCGTACAATTTATAGTAAACAGCCAGGCAAGGTTTGATATTGGCTTTCGCCAACAATTATATTCTACCATGGAAAGAACAGCACCCAATGGTGTGGTATTGAAATTTGAGTATTTGTTTTTTAATGTATTTAAGTAGGTATGGGATACACCTAAATTTTATCCTATTTTTCAGATATACCAATGTACTTTTTTAATTCTGTTTGGTTTTCTGCTTGCTTTATTAAAAAGTCTGCTACGTCTGCTCTATTGATTCCGCCTATATTAATTCCTTTGAATAATTTGTTTTCTACACGGTATTTTTCTGTCAATTCTTTGTCTAAAAGCCTTCCTGGCCTTACCACTGTCCAATTCAGATCTGAATCAGTGATCATTTCTTCCATTTTAGTTTTGTCAGCATATACATCTTTTAACAAGTATTTTAAAAATATCTTTATAAGCCACGAAACATAATTTTTACTCTCCCCGGCTCCAAATCCCGTAACAAAAATAAATGGAATATCTATTTTGTTCTCTCTATTTATTTCCACAATTAATTTTGCAAAATCAGAAAATAGGGTAGTCGTCTTCATATTCTTAGCAGTGCCCAATGTGACAATGATAGCTTCAGCATTTTGGATTGAATTTATTAGATCAGCTTTATTAGTTGCATCACCAAGTATCATTTTTAAAGATTCTTTCTCTTCTATTTTAATTTCAGATCGAGAAAGGGTCGTTATTAAATGCTTTCTATTTAATCCTCTTTTAACGGCTTCTAGTCCTATTCCACCCGAGGCTCCAATTATAGTAATATTCATTTTGCTTTTTTATTATTTTTGTTTTTTAAAATCTATGATTATTATAATTATATTTCCGAACTAAAAAAATAATCTATGAACCAAGTTTTATAAATTTATTACCAATCCTCCACAATTTCTTAATCTCTTGATTGTATGAGCGTGAATCTTTTCTTAAGCTTCAAAAAAGGTTGTTCAAAAAAATGGTAGGATAATGTGGCAAATGTAGTTGCAGCAATCAATGCAATTAAAATACCTATTTCATCTTTCCATTCACGCATACCTATCATTCCGCTCCACTCAGACAATTCGTTTTTAAATATACTAAAGACAATCCAATACATGGTAATATGACAAACATACAAGCCATAGGATATACGCCCAAGATAAACCAAGACTTTAGGCATAAACCTTGCCGCAGCACCATACAAAGACATAAAGAAACAAATTACCCCTAGAAGAATTAAAAGCCAGCCTATGATGGATTGTGTCATGGTTGCCATATGCGGAGAATCTGCATTTATTTCACACACCATGGAAGCAGTCAACCAACAAGCATACCCTATGATAAATAGAACTAAACGGGGTAAGAAGCTCCATTTAGGTTGCCAGCCCTTTAAATAAACAGAAAGTAATATACCAGCCGCAAAAAATTGAAATTGAACAAAGCTGTTGGTCCATTGACCACTAAATTTTTCTGTTGGTTTTAAGGCATAATAGATGATGGCCAAATAGGCAATGATGAATGCGCAAAAGGAGAATATTTTTAAACCTCTTTTGCCAGTAAAAAAAATCACTAAGGGTAGTAATATATACAGTTGTTCTTCCACAGAAACGCTCCATAGAGGATTGATACAGTAGGACTGCCATTTGTTATACGTGATGTACCAGTTGCCTGAAAACAAGGAAAATGCCATTTGAGCATTAAAGGGTATGTTAGTGCCAAAGATGCTTGTAGTAGAAGTAAGTACTACTATTCCAAAAAAGAATACAAAATACAAAGGCCAAATACGGAGCATTCGTCTTATATAGAAAGATTTTACACTAATAGTTCCAAATTTTACCTGCTCACGGCTAAGTAGTTCTGTGATTAAAAAGGCGCTCAAAAAAAAGAATAAGGGTACTCCATAATTACCTACTAAGCTAATATGATAAGCCCAATAATTCTTGATTGGATCAATTGGCGCTAGATCTAGCCGATGCACAAAAAAAACAAACAGAAAGGCACATAAGCGAAGAACATCAAGCTCTGGTTTATAATAACGTTCAGTTAACATTTATTATTTACTTTGATTTTAAAAGGGGTGATGTGGATGATGTACTTCCATTTATTTATATTCTTTATTAATTAATTCAATTGATTTTTTTGCATAAACAGTCATAGAATCTATATCCATCATGTATACATCACTACACAATTTCAATACAGAATATTGGTAATTTAATTTTGTGGCAATTTTCTTATCAATCTGCTTAATTCCCATTTTACTTTCGATTTCTAAGGGAGGGAACCTTAATTGCTTATCAAGAAGTGCATGTTCGGTGTAATTTGGAAATTCGGAAATGATCACTTTACCAGCATCACCTTCTATTTGCTCCATATCTTTCAAATCATTCTTAAAAAAGTTAAATTTTAATATATAGTAGTTAAGCTCCGTACTTTCTTTTTCTGTAAAATAGCCTTTTGCTTCTGCTTCATTTCTACTTTTCTCATTAGGATTAAAATGCCACCACCAGAGTGTTCTTAATAAAAGACCATAGTAAATTTTTTGGTCAACTTTTGAAGGATCTGAATTGTTTAACAATATCAAACTATCACAGTTTATTATTTTTTCTTTAGCAAAGCTTTTGTGAAACTCAAATTGTTTAAGATCGGCTTCTATATCATGAGCAACTGTTTGTAGGAGCTCTTTTTTCTTTTCTTTTTCAGAAATATGTTCTCTTACATTCTCTGCAAAAAAACCAAGGGTTACAGCAGTAAAAAGCATTACAAATTCAATAATGTATTCTGACCATTTCTTTTTATGCGTAGGGTGGTGTGGGTGATGTACTTCCATAGTTTATATAATAGTTGAAAATAAGATAATGTTTGCAATTCCATGCCTTCACCAGATTAAGCTTTAGTCTCTAAGTTCTGGTGCAAATTTTGGTGCAGATTTCTGGGGGTCTTATCCCAAACAAAAAGGGTCTATGAAAATGACTTCATAAACCCTTCAAATACAGACTTTTATGCAATGAGCCCATCCCGAGGAAACGAGAAACCCCAATTAATGAAGAGGGTTTCTGGTAGAATTCTATACCTTTTCTTTTATATATTTCTCATAATTCACCTATTTTAATCTGTTTTTGGTGAAAAGGTGACAGAGAACCTGGCGGTGGTATCGTTTATAATGAATAATATCCAGTTGCTCGCCCAATACCTTCTTTTGTAATTACTTTTTTATTTAATAATTCAACGATTGTTTTCTTTACAGTTGGAAGTGGAATGTCTAACTTAATAGAGATATCTCCTGAACTGCATCCTGCATGATTTTGTATAAAGAAATTAATTCTTTGTTCACGAGGTGTGAGTGCTTCACTTGCTTTTTTACTTTCTTCTAATTTCAACAACAAATTACTTTGAATATTATTTAGGCAGCTTGTAAAAAAATTAAGCCATTTTGTTATGTTTTCTCCAGGTCTATTTTTTTGTGCATCCATTAATACATTGTAGTATTCAGATTTTCTATTTTCAATTTCATGTTCAAAGCTTACATATTGTATCCATGAATAACCATTCTTCAATAAAAGTAAACTAGCTAATAATCTGCTTAACCTGCCATTGCCATCTTGAAATGGATGGATGCTTAAAAATTCATAAACAAACAAAGCGTCTTTTACTAAAGGCAATGTTTCATCATCATTATTGTACCATTCAATTAAACGTATCATTGCGTCCTGCGTTTGTAGTCCAGGTTCAGTTGTATTGAAGATTGTTTGTTTGGTTCCGTCTGGCAAATTTGCTTCAACTGCATTGCTTACTTGTTTGTATTCTCCTTTATGCCATGCATCTTTTACATTATGTTTCATTAAGAGATTATGCAAGCTCTTGATTTGACTTTCTGTAATACCAATTGATGCATAATTTTCAGCAATGGTGTCTAAGGTTTCAAAGTAGCCCACCACTTCTTGTTGATCTCTTTCTTCAAAAGAAGAGATGTTTATATTATTAATTAAAACACTTACTTCGTCATCAGTCATTTTGGAACCTTCAATTCTTGTAGAAGCTCCTACACTTTTAACCGTTGCTATACTTTTTAACTGCATTAATGTACTACCTTCTCTTTTTTCAATATTTGACCAAGTAGCATCAAAACGGTCAATTTTAGATAGTTCAGACATGATTTTCATGCCAAAGTCTAGTTGTAGGTTGTTTATTATCAAGCTCATTATATCCGTATTTATCCGTAAATATACGATAAGATATCTGATAATTGCAAATAATTATATCCGTATTTATCCGTAAATATACGATTTGGCATCTTTAAAAAATGGGAATACATAGTTAAACCACCATAAATGACATCGTAAATGGAAGCCTAATGGGAAGTAATGTTATAAAATGTTTTCTGGTGCAAGTTGTATGCAAATCATAAAAAAAGGTCCCAGTGTATAAACACTGAAACCCTTGATATTATTGAGTGGGCCCACCAGGGCATGATCCAGGGACCCCCTGATTATGAGGGTTTCTGGAGGTATTCCATACCTTTTCTTTTATTGATAATCAATAGGATACAAGATTGAAATAGATTTATATTTCTCATAATTCACTTCTTTTAACCCATTTTTGATGAAAACCTGGCCCGGAACCTGGCCGGGTTTCAAATCATTTTGTTATCATAAAATGTCTATTAAATTGTTAACTTGTCTTAAAATATAATATGTCCCAATATCAGAATCTAAAACTAAAAATAATCAATGAATTTGAAATGAGAAATCATGGATATGTAATTGATCAAGATGATTATGATAAAGTATTTTTAGTTTCAAATGATTTGTCTTTACTTGGGTTTAATAGTAAAATAACTGAATTAAATAGGCCAATTATCAAAATCAAGAATGAAAAGAAAGTGATTTATAGAAAATTTAAACAAGGAAAAAATTTCAAACTTAATAGTAATGAAATCGGAATATTATCTAGAGATAAAAACTATCTAGATATTAATGATGAAATTGTCGAAATCGAAATTAAAATAGCTAGTTGGTGGGAAAACATTTTGTTTTATAATAATAATCCAAAAACAGATATAAGGATTTCATTTAGATTTTTTATTTATTCTATAATTATTGGATTGTTATCTGGAATTATATCTGGTTTTATTGTAAACTACTTAAGTAAATAAACTAATAAAATGGCAAAACAATCTCCAAAAGACCCCAAATTTAGATGCAATATCTGTAAAGAATATTATTATGCTCCAGAACATTTGGTACATTATCAATGTCCAGATCATGGATATTTATGTAGTAAACATATTTTTAAAAAAAGTGATTTACTATACTATTGTAGATCTGAGGACAACCCAAATAATAGTAATGGTCAAGACCCAAAGAATGATCTGTATTACGATCTGGTATTTGAATTAAATCAAGATTGGTTTGGAAAGTGTTGTATTGATTCTGAAGGAAAGAACTTTAAAAATCTATCTTACTCCTGTTACCATGTTTATGATAAACTATCTGATTCAACTCAAGAGTATAACTTTGATGAAAGATGGAAGAACGGTGGTATTTATTCTAACATTACGAGACAAGAGTTTACAGAGAAATTATCTTTATCTCAAAAGTTAATTAGATGTAGTTACAAGGAGCCTTGTACAAAAACCCCTGCTAAATTTTTATGGAATGAAAATATTAAAAGATGGTTAGAAGAGGGAAAGGAAATTGAGGAGGATTTTTTAAAAGAAATGAAAACAACTAAGATTATTAATAAACCTAGTAATTATGAAATTAAACTATTAGTTGAACTATTTGAAAAAAATGTTTTGACTAGAGACCAATTCTTGGAACAAATCAAACAAAAAATATAAGTATGGGACTATTAACTAATTTAGTCGACCAATTTTTTGGTAATTTACAAAGTGGATTATCTGAAGAGTATCAACGTCAAGCAAATAAAGCTGGCCCCCATCCTATTACTCTCAAAGCAGAGCAAGATGATGCAATTAGAAACTATATAAGAGATGAAAAACGTTATCTAGATAACCTGTTTTATAACAAAGATCGTGCTAAAGAGATTGAGAAATTAAAAAAAGAACGACTTGAATATTTGGTTGAACATTGGGGCAGTGCAGAGAATTATGAATTATTCAAGAAAAAGATTGAAGAAGAGGAAACAAGGAAACAAAATGTAGATAAGGCTTTTTTAGAAGAATATAATAAGAGAGTTCAAAAGGATAAAGAAGTTTTTTTTAAAAATCATGGTATTAAATAATTTGAATTAGTAATGAAATTTGGAATAAGAACCCCCTCGTTAACAAAAAGTATCGCAGCTCGAACTTCAATTAAAAGAGTCGTGAGACATAATCTTGGTTTAAAAGCACCAAGAGGTTTTGGGTGGTTCACTAATCCAAAGAAAGCATTATATAACAGGGTTTATAACAGAACTACTTTTAGTGTTTGGAAGGGATTTAAGTTTCTTACATTATTTGGAGTAAAGTCTTCAATGTCAAATTATCAAACTTTAGAGAATGACAATCGAAATTCAATTAATATTGTCGGTATTATAGCCAATATATTGGCATTATTTATAATCGGTTCATTGTTTATTGGTTTGTATAACCAAGCAATTGATCATTATGGTTCATATTTTTGGACACATGGGGGTAAAAGTGACGGTAAGCTTGGTAGCGGTTTTACTTCAATTATAATGATTCTCATTTTGTTGGGAGTTGGCCGGAATTTATTGTGGGTTACATTGATATTTTTTGGTTACGTATGCTACTTCTTTATAGAATATTATCAGGTACTTTTAATAAATATTCCTTTAGCATATGTAATTATTATGACGGCATTGGGGAAACTTGGTTTTTCAAGTCCAAAACCAGTAGATAATAAAGATTTAATAAGCACCGAGAAGAGTTCAATCGATGAACATAAAGTGGATGAGTTGGTTGATGAGTATAGAAGGTTAAGGAGTTAAGTTATATTTTTAACTACAACAACACTTCATTCACATCTACATCTGAATCAAATTCAAAGTTATCCAAGTAGTGAAGGGTAGTTGTGCGTGGATCTGAATGGTTCATGTTCTCACTAATCTTTAGTGGGTTGGTTCCGGCTCTCTTATGGGTATTAGCATATGCATCTCTAGCCATCGATATGTCAAGAGGTAGGGTCAACCCAAGTCTTTTACCTAATTTTTTAAGACGTGTGTTATATCTACCTTTTAATTTATGGTTTTTGTTAACAAGGTATTGCTCACTATACTTTTCTTCATCTAATTTACCAATTACAAATGGGCTATCCTTATCACCTATCTTATCAAGAAGTTTTTGAACCTTAGGGTTTATTAAAACCTCAATAGGTCGGATATTATTTCTTCTCGTCTTGAGAGTTTTATGTCTGTAAAACACAAACCTATTACCATGTATATTATCCCATCTTAATTTAAGAAGGTCAACAAAGTTGATTCCGTTTAATCTATAAAGCATCTCCCATATATCACGAGCATACTCTTCCCAGTCAAGTGAGTAAGTTGTTGTTTTAGTTCCTTTTTGCATTTTTTAAATCTTTTAGTTGATAAAATGTATCAGGGCTAAAATAGACAGTTAGATC
>JAPLEP010000045.1:0-2094 GCA_026391155.1 Bacteroidota bacterium | reverse complement strand
GTGGATTCAATCGCGGCGGTACTGGCGGCGGTTACAATCGTGACCGTGGTGGAAATGGTGGTGGTGAATACAATAGATATTAATCAACTGTACACAACTTAACCGTTACAATACATTACAAAATCCTTTCCGTTTATTCGGGAGGGATTTTTTTTGCCCTTTATTTTTTAACTTCATAGCATCTTAATCTAAAAACAAATTCTTTATGAAACAAAATCCAATCATTGGATGCATGAGATGGGGCGTCTGGGGTGAAAACTTTACAACTGCTCAATATGATACCATCATCAACCAATGCCTTGAAATTGGTTTGACTCAATTTGACCACGCAGATATCTACGGACATTATACCACCGAAGCCGATTTTGGTTTAGCACTAAAAGGTAATTCAAGCCTTAGGGGCAAATTGCAGTTGATGACTAAAACAGGCATTCAGATGCTGACGCCCAATAGACCAAATCATGCAATTAAGTCCTATAATACCAGTACTAAACATATAAAAGAGTCGGTAGAGACTTCTTTAAAAAATTTACATACCGATTATATTGATACCCTTTTGATTCACCGACCAGATATCTTACTAGATCCTATTGCGGTGGCTGAATGTATAGCCCAATTAAAAAAAGAAGGTAAGGTTAAAAGCTTTGGCGTATCCAACTTTAGTACCAGTCAAGTTGAACTTTTGGCCAAACATACTTTAATAGAACATCATCAAGTTGAAATTTCAGTAACACAATTAAGTGCCTTTAATGATGGGGTCTTGGATCAATGCCAATTAAAAAATATCTCAGCTCAAGCATGGTCACCATTGGGTAATGGACTATTCACAGATAAAACAGAAAAAAACATTCGCATACTTTCCACTGCGGAGGAGTTAGCTGCGCAATATGAAACTGGCGTGAATGAAATTCTACTTGCTTTCTTGTATGCACATCCATCCAATATTGTTCCTGTAATAGGCACGACTCAATTTGAAAGAATCAAGCAAGCCAAAGCGGCTATGAAAATTGCACTTGCCACTGAAGATTTTTATAAACTATGGTGTGCTTCTACCGGAGCAGAAGTAGCCTAATAATATTTACAGCACTTACACATTTACACTTAAAGAACTATGGAAAAAGGATACTGGGAAAAAATAGCACCTACTTACGAAACTGAAATTTTTGACGTTTTAAAAAACGACAAGTCGGGCAAAATTGTAAAAGCTATTTTAAGTTTTGCAGATCCAAAGAAATCGGTGATAGATATAGGCTGCGCGGTAGGCAAATGGATGCCAGTGCTCTCACCTATATTTGGCAAAGTGCAAGCCATAGATATTTCTAACAATAATTTAAAAATTGCCGCTAAAAAATATCCGAACTATACCAATATTACCTACGAGAGAGTAGATATGTCGGCAACTACGGTGAAGGTTAAAAAATATGATGCAGCTATTTGTATTAATGCCATTCTTACCTCTTCATTAAAAAAGAGAAACTTGTTTTTTAAACATATGGCTTCCTTTATTAAAAAGGGTGGAGACTTAGTGCTAGTAGTTCCTTCGCTTGAATCAAAATTATTTAGTCATATCATTGCCAACAAATACAATGTGGATGATGCTAAAAATGATAAAGCCCCTACTGGCAAAAGAGCCATTGGTCAAATACGATTTATAAAAGATGGCGTCACCGATATTGATGATGTGCCTACCAAACATTTTTTAAAAGAAGAATTGGAACTTTTATTATCACTAGCAGGATTTACCGTGGAGAAAGTTGAAAAGATTAATTACAAATGGTCTACTGAATTTCATAAACCACCTAGTTGGTTGAAAACTCCGCAGCCATGGGATTGGATGGTGAAAGCAAAGAAGAAATAAGCAGTAAAGATTTACATTTCATCTCACTTAATTAAAAGTCAACAATCAACGGTTGACTTTTTTATTTCTTATAACTACCAATGCATAGATTTAGTAGTAGTAATGTTGAGGTAGGGGCAAAAAAAATCCTCATCAAATAAATGATGAGGATCTTTAATAAATAAGGCAGCTACCTACTCTCCCAGGAAAACCCAAGTACCATCGGCCATGGGGGACTTAACTTCTCTGTTCGGAAT
>JAPLEP010000040.1:0-129414 GCA_026391155.1 Bacteroidota bacterium | reverse complement strand
TCTCCCATGATAATTTTAAAATGCCAAATCAATGCTTCCATCTTGGTATACACATCTTCTTTCTTTGGCAAATAGTATTCAGGTACATCGGCATGGTATACTTCCGCATCTGTTCCTTTAAAATTTTGTATTTTTTGGTAAGCTTGCTTGATAATAGAAATACTCTCGTACATTTCTGCATTGCGCACTAAGAAGCGGTCGTAATTATCTCCGGTAGTTCCTACGGGTACTTTAAAATCAAAATCCTGATAGCTACTATAAGGTTGTTGCACACGTACATCGTAGTCTACTCCAGCGGCGCGTAAATTAGGACCTGTAAATCCATAGTTCATGGCACGTGCTGCGCTAATGCCCCCTGTGCCTTGTGTACGCTCCATGAAAATCCTATTGCGTGCAAATAAATTTTCAAACTCTTTTAAAACTTTAGGACTCGAGTTTCGTAAACGCTGTATTTGTAAAATTCCTTTCAAAGCCACCAATGCGGCCAATATTAGTAGTAAGACGGGACCCACATACTTCTTCATATATTTCATAAATTAATTCACGGTATTGCATCACGTATAAAAATCCAGTATACGCTCCTGTATCCACCCCCACAATTGAATTACAAATTAAATGATCTGAGATACGCGCTAGCTCCATAATAATCACACGCAAGTAATCGACACGCTTTGGTAATTCTAATTTTAAGAACCTTTCGCAGGTAATATGCCAGCCCATATTGTTAATAGGACTGCTGCAATAATTTAAACGATCGGTAATAGGCGTAATTTGATATAAAGGACGACGTTCTGCCAATTTTGTTCTGTGGAGACCACACGCTCTCCATCCACTTCCATAATATTTTGAAACACCCCATGCGTTGCCGGATGGGTAGGCCCAATATTTAAAGTGGTCGTTGTTTTTTCAATTGACCCTTTTGGTAATGTTATATGACTTTGATGTTCCATTCTATTTTTATTGCGCCTTTTTTTATTGATTACCCTCTTCCAAACATTTCATCATCCTTATCAATGCGCGTTTGATCTTCCAATGGATACTCTTTTCTTAAAGGAAAATAATCCATTTCGTCTACGTTCAAAATGCGTTTTAAATTTGGATGCCCTACAAAATTAATTCCGAAAAAATCATAGGTCTCACGCTCCATCCAATTAGCCGATTCAAATAATTTACTAGTTGTAAATACTGCTGTTTCATTTACAGAAGTACTTACTGAATAACGTAAACGGATATTTTCTGAAAAATTATGTAAATGATATACGACTACTAATTCAGCGCCTATATTATCAGGGTAATTCACCCCGCATAAATCGGTTAAAAAAGTAAAACCTAAACTTGGCTCTTCGTATAAATACTGAAGCACTTTTAAATTAATTTCTTTGGAAGATTCAAAAGATAAAATACCGGACGCCGTCGAGAAATTCAAAACTTGATCTCCAAATTTTTCTATTAATTTATTTTGTATTGTCTCGTTGCTTAATGCCATTTGTATTCAAAAATTTTAAACTCTATTTTTTATTGGATGCCGTAGCTATTTAATAAGTCGCGGTACTTTTCACTATTTCTTCTGCGTATACTTTCTTGTCCCACTAAGTCTTGAATTTTCATGAACCCATCAATAATAGCTTCAGGACGTGGAGGGCAACCAGGTACATATACATCCACGGGTATTACTTGATCAATTCCTTGTAGTACACTGTAGGTGTCGAATATACCACCACTAGAAGCGCAAGCACCCACTGCAATTACCCAACGTGGTTCTGCCATTTGTAAATATACTTGTCTTAAAACCGGTGCCATTTTTTTGGCAATGGTGCCCATCACCATTAATAAATCACATTGACGTGGAGAAAAACCTACACGCTCCGATCCAAAACGTGCTAAATCATAATGCGAAGCCATGGTGGCCATAAATTCAATTCCACAACATGAAGTAGCAAAGGGTAAAGGCCATAAAGAATTTTTTCTAGCTAGTCCAACGACTGAGCTCAACTGTGTGGCAAAAAATCCATCCCCTGGAACCCCATCTGGTGCTTTACCCATAGAGATAGCTTCTGAGATCTCAGCTTCTTTTGGGTTCAAATTAAATCTAACAGGACGCATATACTTGCTTTAATTTTTTTAAATTAATCTTCCCATTGTAAGGCACCCTTCTTGATGATATAAATAAACCCCACCAAGAAAAATCCCACAAATAAAACCACTTCCAAAAATCCAGACCAGCCTAGGCTTTTAAAATTGACAGCATAGGGATAAAAGAAAATAACCTCGACATCAAACAGCACAAACAAAATGGCCACCAAGAAATATTTGATTGCCATAGGAGCTCTAGCATCTCCATGCGTTTCAATTCCACTCGCAAAGTTTTCTAATTTATCCGATGTTTTTCGCTTGGGTCCTAAGAAATTGGACATCAATAACATCAGTGACACAAAGCCACCTGCAAATAGCAATTGTAAGGCTATAGGTAAGTAATTATTAGCGCTGTTTGTTTCGTTTACAGAAATCAAAAACTGCAGCAAATTCATACGGTTGGTTTAGGTGCCGCAAAAATACGCAAAGGAAGGCACCTAAAGTAAAAAACTCCCTATAATTAGGGAGTTTTTTTAAAATATTTATGAACAGAAGCAGTAGACTGCTAAATGCTTAAAATTTAGTTTTTCTTGGGTGCCGTGGTATCAGAAACCGCTGCTTTTGCGCCCTTACCTGCTTGCATTTTTTTCAAAATTTCGGCATTTTTAACAAATTGAGCCTTGGCTTGTAGAGTAGTAGGATCGTTGGGCACTAATTCAAGTACTTTATCACACATTACTACTGCATTGTCATAGCCCTTGGTTTCGTTATAATAGCCAATTAGAGTGTAATAGTTGTTGATTAAAGCTTGTTTGTTATTGACACTATCTTTAAGTAAGTACTGATTTTGAAAGTTGACTGCCTCAAACAAGATTCCTTGATTATTGGAAGTGTCCACCAAGGCTGCCCCCTTGGTATTAAAATTATACCCTTGCGGTTTTTCAGGGAAGGCTGCCACATACTGTTTGGCTATTTCCATGGTAGCTGGGCCATTTTTTGCATTCATCGCCAAACTAGCTAGCTTATAATAATCAAACTCTGCTTTAGACCCTTTTAAACTAATTAAATTGGTATACCATTTTAAAGCCTCTGCGAACATTGTTGCTTTTTCGAACATATCCGCCCCTAACTTATAAAACTTCAATTTATTTTCTTTACTAGTGTCAGCAACAATGGCTTTGTCTAATAAAGTGGCTAATACTTGTTGATTTCCACTAAAACGTGATAATATTTTGATGGCCAATTCATAATCTGTACTTACAATTTTTTCAGTAGGGGTATTGTTGATATAGGGTTCTATATAGGATTTAGCAAGTATAGAGTCTCCTTTATGGTCATAGTTTTTGGCCAACAATACAGCCAATGTTGGGAAAATAGTAAGATTTCCTGCAGCCTCCATGGCTTTGGCTTTCTCTAAGGATTGATCAAATTGACCAGATCTATATAAATAATCTGCACTATAATATTCAAATAATGGATCCTTATCTGCATAATTTAAAAACAAATCTAAATTGGCTTTAGCTAGGCTTGAATTTTTATCCTTATAAAAATCATACAATGCAAAATACGCGGGAGCTACTGCTGGATCGGCTTCTATGGCTTTTCTGTAATTCTCTTCCAATGATTCCTTATTGATTTGCGTCTGATACACTTTACCAATTCTATAATAAGCATAAGCATTTTTAGGATCTTTACTGATGGCATTTTGAAAAGCAGTTACGGCATCTCCGCCATATTCACCGCCTAATTTCAAATAATTAATTCCTAAGCTAAGATACAAGTCGGGACTAACTGACTCATAAGCAGTCACAGTTTCTTTTAATTTATCTACCGCATATTTATGGTCTCCAATACTTATAGGAAGCTCTGCAAAAACACGCCCAATAGCATTGATGATTTCTTGATTCGGTTTTCCCTTAGCTTTTCCTTTGGTATTAAGTGTAGTGGTTATTGCCACTTCTAAGTTTTGTTTTACCGCATTGGCGTCCGCCCCTTCTAAGGATTGAATATGTGACATACCAATCAACAACCATGGATCATTGCCCTTTGCTTGAAGACCTGCTTGGTAAGCCTCTTTGGCTTTTTTGATCGATTCTGCAGTAGGTATACCATTGTAGTTTTGAGCCAATATAGCTTGGCCATACCAAAATATAGTTTCCCCATCAGCTGGGTTTTTATCTAAAGCCTCTTTAAAGAAAACAAGTGCTGATTTGTTTTTCTCATAATTCAATAATTTGATGCCCTCAGCTAAAGGGGCTATTGGCGTTTGAGCAAGCAATCCTGCAGCTACAAAAACAACACCGATAAACATTAAAACCAATTTTTTCATCACTTGCATTTTTTCAATTTGATATTAAAATAATTCTACCAATCATGTCAACCTGCTTTTATGTCCATCTGACACAAACTAGTTCCTTCTAGGAAATAGATTTCTTTGAGAGGACTAAAAATATTAATTTTTTCGCTAGTAACCCATTAAATTTTTATTAAATCAACTATAAATTGTTAGTTTTCAAAAAGGCCTAGTTCATCATCCCATTGCGTTTCTGAAAACCCATTTTTGCAGGCACTAAATGTGCACGCCTAAAAATTAGCTGACCTCGCTCTAAACTCATGAAATTGAGTAAACCAGAACCTAAACCAGGCGCATTTTCCTTTAAAATATAGTAAACTGGTAAAGACAAAGAATATTGGCCCAAGCTAATGGTAGCTTGAGATGGGGCTGCAAAAAGCCCTTTTTCTGCGCATAAACTACACTCAATTTTAGCCATTTTTAACTGCAGCCTATCCTTGACCTGGCTAGGATCATAATCATCCCCAATCCAGTTCATTCCCACAAAACCAATGGCCTTAGGATGGTCTTTCAAATATTTAATTACTTCTTTGCTTCCTTGGGCAGCCATTACATTTTTTCCTAATTTATTAGTCTTTACCAAGCTATCAATTAAAAATCTGATAATTCCTGTTAAATGATCCCCATCCATGACCACTTGTTGTGGAATTTTACCCGTCAACCGGTCTTGTAAATCTTGTAAAGTAAGGATACTGTCCTTGGCGTTTTTATGGATAACTACCGCAATGGCGTTGTAGGCAAGAATACCAAAGGTAGGTGCATAGCCCAATTGATTTTTATAATTGGCTTGCTCTGCTTTATTCAATCCTCTGGTTACAAAAATCATTCTTGTACTATCTTCTGCTAAATCTTTAAAACATTCTATTTCAGATTTGTATTGAACTTTAATGACTGCTTTTGGAAAACTGGAGGCAAATACTTTCAATTCTTGATTCATAAAAGACCTAAAGCTTTCTTCGATGGTAATTGAAATGGTGCCTTCTGAAGTAGACTCCAAAGGCTTTGCAGGTTGGTTTTCAGCACATGCTGTCAACATTAAGACAGTGGTTATTAAAGCAAGAATAGAACGCATACAATTGATTTATTGGGAGGTTAAAAAGCCAAGGTCATTAATAGGATTGCTGGAAACCACGGTACAATCGGAAACCTCCATAAACGATACAAAGGGCGCCAAAAATATTTCTAAAATCTCCGCCAGCATTCAGGATGGCTTCTAGTTTAAACCACTTGGCGCCTAACATAAGGACGCCGCAACCCAAAATTAGAAAAGCCATGGTGAAATCATAAATGCTTCTGAAAATTCGATACGTACGCTCCGATTTTTCTCTTGGTCCATTTTCCATAAAATGCTATTTTAAAGGAGCAATTTAAACAATTAATAGCCGATGAATTTAAAAAATTTATCTTTACCTATAAATTAGTTCGCATGAGTAAACCATCTCTGCCACAAGGCACCAGAGATTTTAATGCAGCCACGGTTCAAAAACGTCAGTATATCTTTCAAACCATAAAAACGGTTTTTGAATTGTATGGGTTTCAAGCATTAGAAACACCTGCTATGGAAAACCTAGAAACCTTGATGGGCAAGTATGGAGAAGAAGGAGACAAATTAATATTTAAGATTTTAAATAACGGATTAGACCTGCCACAAAAAAAAGAACAAACCATAGAAGGCATTGAAAAAATGTTTGCGGGAAAAAGTAGCCCGGCATTGACAGAACGTGCATTAAGGTATGATTTAACCATTCCTTTTGCTAGGTATGTGGCCATGAACCATGGTTCATTAAATTTTCCTTTTAAAAGATATCAAATACAGCCCGTTTGGCGTGCAGACCGACCTCAAAAAGGAAGGTACCGTGAATTTTATCAATGCGATGCCGATGTGGTAGGCAGTGATAGCTTACTGAACGAGGTAGATTTAATGTCGGTGTACTTGACTGCTTTTGCGCAATTAAATTTGCCGGTAGAAGTAAAAATGAACAACCGAAAAATTTTATTAGGTCTGGCCCAATTTTGTGGTGGTGAAGACAAATTAATTGACTTAACTATTGCCATTGACAAATTAGATAAGATTGGTTGGGAGAAAGTACAAGAAGAATTAAAGAACAAAGGATTTACAGATCAGCAACAAAAAATAATTCAAAAATACTTAACTATAACAGGAAGTAACCCAGAAAAAATTGCTGCACTTAAAAATTTATTGGGAGGCAATGCATCAGTTGCCAAAGGAATAGAAGAATTAACTTATGTTTTACAATACCATGAAGCCAATGGAATGAATAAGCAGTTAGTGGCCGATTTTACTTTGGCTAGAGGACTCAATTACTATACAGGGTTGATCTTTGAGGTGAAGGCCTTGGATACAGAGATGGGCAGCATTGGCGGAGGTGGACGTTACAATGATTTAACTAGTTTGTTTGGTGTACCCAATATACCTGGCGTAGGCATTAGTTTTGGTGTAGATAGAATTTACGATGTCATGGAAGAGAAAAAATTATTCCCAGTTTCAATTGAACAAAGTACCCAAGTATTGTTTTTTAATTTAGGAGAACTGGAAGCGCAAAGTGCTTACCAACAAATGAGCTTGCTTAGAAATAAAAAAATTGCTTGCGAAATTTACCCCGAGAAGAGCAAATTTGACAAGCAATTTAAATATGCGGAGAAGAAAGCAATACCCAATGTTATTATCATTGGGACAGAAGAATTAGCGAAAAAAGAATGCACCATCAAAAACATCATCACTGGCATTCAAACGACTATTCCCTTTGCTGAACTAATGAATTATAGTTTCTAATTATTCACAACGACTCGCCCAAAGCTCGTTGTAAAATTCTTCTTTTTTGTAAGCGGTAGTTGTAGGTTGCTTTTTACCAATTAATTCCATTCCTTGTACAGCAATCGTTACTGAAATAACTACATTGTTCGCGTCTCTTTTAAAAATCACTGAAGCATCGTAAGCTGCCAAGTAAAAAGTATCCACCCCCTTTCTTTCCAAAGGAGTAGAACCCATGGAAGTATTACTCACTAAGACTGAATCTTCTATAGTTAAGGTGACTACATCCACTGGGCTTCCTTCAGGGAAAGCATATTTTCCAAGATAATCTTGTAAAGCATTAGACTGAGCATTCACTGAAACCATTAAGCCCATCATCAAGGAGGCTAGTAAGAAAAATTTTTTCATAATTTTATTTTTTAATTTTGGGTGCACTTCTGCGTGCGCTTCGAAATTAAGTAAAATGATTTCGAATTAATAAAATTACGTAGCCTATTTAAAAATTTGATCCCCTGTTTTTAAAAAAGCTCAAAATGGCCAGAAAAAAAGAATTAAATGTAAACAAATCCTATAAAGTATCTTTGCATTATGGAGAAGATTAGAGAGAACATAAGACAGGTCGAAGTCACTGATATTGAACGCTTTATAGGCAAAATAGGAGAAAAGCCATTTCGTGTAAAACAAATCGTTGAATGGTTATGGCAAAAACATGCGCATAGCTTCGACGAAATGACCAACTTAAGCAAGGACTTAAGAAAGCAATTAGAAGACCATTATCAATTGCCTGCTTTGACCATTAGTACCACCCAATTGAGTGAGGATGGAACTTTAAAAACTCGTTTTAAAACTTTTGACAATCACATGATCGAAGGGGTACTCATTCCCACTACCCTTCGCAAAACAGCCTGTGTATCTTCACAAATTGGTTGCAGTTTAAGTTGCAAATTTTGTGCAACAGGAACGATGACCAGAAAAAGAAATTTAACTTTTGATGAAATTTATGATCAAGTGGTATACATCCTTCAACAAAGCGAAGCCACTTACGATAAGCATTTAAGCAATATTGTTTTTATGGGTATGGGTGAGCCTTTGATGAATTACCATAATGTACTTAAGGCCATTGATAAAATCACTTCACCTGATGGATTGGGTATGAGTGCGAAACGTATCACCGTATCTACCGCAGGTATCGTAAAACAAATTAGACAATTAGGCGACGACAATGTTAAATTTAAACTGGCACTTTCACTCCACGCTGCCAATGATAAGAAACGCAATGAGCTCATGCCCATCAATGAAAGCAACAACATCAAAGCCTTGATTGAAGCATTGAATTATTTTTATAAGAAAACAGGCAGTGAAGTTACTTTTGAATACATCTTATTCAAAGACTTCAACGATTCGGAAAAAGATGCAGAAGAGCTGACCAAAATATATAGACAAGTGCCTGCCGATTTAATCAATGTGATTGAGTACAACCCAGTAGATATTTTCCCTTTTGACAAACCTGATGAAGAAGGCTTTGAAAGATTTGTAGAAATTTTACAAAAGAACAGAGTGAATGTTAGAATAAGAAGAAGTAGAGGAAAAGACATTGATGCTGCTTGTGGCCAATTAGCAAACAAGGATAATCTTTAATACAGCAGGCCATGAACAACAAAAGATCCGACAACTTTGATAAGTTTTCAAATAAGAAAAAGGGCAGTGCCGTCAAAGAAGAATACAGACAGGAAAAGAAAAAAGCTAAAATAGAAATGAGAGCGGCTGGTGAAGCCATGCGTCAAAGAAAAAAAGACAAAGAAAGAGGCATTCCTGTAGAACCCTTGGGCAACAATAAAAGAAGGATTCCTTCTAACAAAACAGCGCCCACCTTTGCACATAAAAATGCAGCGCCAAAATATGGTGAACTAAAGACATCCTTCAATAGCAAACCAACTCCTAGCAATAAAAGAACGCCCGCCTCCATGGATCGCGCCGATCTAAAAAGAACAGCCTCTATTGGAAAAGTAACGGCTTCCGATGAAACCCCTTTTGAACAAATGCCATTGAACAAATACATTGCGCATGCAGGTATTTCGGGTCGCAGAGAAGCAGCAGAATTAGTGAAAGCAGGACATGTAGCGGTGAATGGGGATATAGTTTTAGAACCAGGCTACAAAGTGCAATACAAAGATGTGGTAAGATTAAAAGGAAAAGTTTTACAATTGCAAGTAACCCCTGTGTATATTTTATTGAATAAGCCCAAGGATTATATATGTACGGCTTCTGATCCGGAGGGAAGAAAAACCGTTTTGGATATTATCAAAAATGCTACGACACAAAGAATGTTTCCAGTAGGTCGATTAGATAGAAATACCACCGGTGTTTTAATTCTAACCAATGATGGCGACTTAGCTCAAAAATTAACGCATCCCTCTTACGAAATAAAAAAGATTTACGAAGTTACTTTAGACAAACCTGTCACCAAGGCCGATATGGAAGCCATTGCAGCAGGGGTTGATTTAGAAGATGGTTTTATTGCAGCAGATGCAGTAAGCTACTTATCTAATACATCTAAAAATGTCATCGGCATTGAAATACATAGTGGACGCAATAGAATTGTGCGTCGCATTTTTGAACATCTAGGTTACGATGTAAGACATTTGGATAGAGTGATGTTTGCGAATTTGACTAAGAAAAATGTGGACCGTGGCAAATGGCGTTTTTTAGCCGAAAAGGAAGTACGCTTATTGAAATTCATGAACAAATCTTTCACTAGAAAGTCTTCCAATTAATATAAGCATGTTAGACATTCTATTTGAAGATGAAGACATCATTGTATTAAATAAACCCGCTGGTTTATTTAGCATCCCCGATCGATTTGGCAAGGAAGTTTCGCTGAAATCTCAATTGCAAGAAAAGTACGGGGAAATATTTACGGTGCATCGATTAGATCAATTTACCAGCGGCTTAATTTTATTTGCAAAAAATGCAGCAGCGCATCAAGAATTAAGTGAGTTATTCGAAGGAAGAACCATTGAAAAAAAATACCTAGGGCTAGTCAAAGGAAGACCAGCGCAGGAAGGCAGTATTGATAACCCCATTATGGAACATCCTGTTAAAAAAGGTACCATGGTGATCAATGCCAAAGGGAAGGCTGCTTTAACTACTTACAGTGTAGAAAAATATTACAAGCAATATGCTTGGGTGAATTTTCAAATTCATACGGGAAGAACCCATCAAATTAGATTGCACGCCAAACAAATTGGACATCCTATTGTAGCAGATGATGTCTATGGAGATGGAGAAAAACTATTACTATCCTCTATCAAAAAGAAGAATTTCAAATTGAGTAAAGAAGAAGACGAAGAGAGACCCTTAATGCCAAGACAAGCCTTGCATGCATATAGTTTAGTCTTTACCTACAAAGAAAAGGAGCTCCGTTTAGAAGCTCCCTTACCTAAAGATTTAACTGCTTGTTTAAAGCAGTTGGATAAATGGAATAGTTAAAAATTATTTTGACTTATACACCACGCCATCTTTCATTACAAAGCTGATTTGTCCCATTAATTCTACATTTTTGGTAGGATCTCCCGGTACAGCCACAATATCTGCCAATTTATTTTTTTCAATACTACCTAAGATAGCTTGTGTACCCATTAAATCAGCAGCGTTCCAAGTGGCAGATTGTATGGCTTCCATCACAGGCATCCCTGCTTCTTCCATGTATTTAAATTCAAGCCAGTTCTTGCCATGCTTAAATACCCCAGCATCTGTACCAAAAGCAATTTTCACGCCTTCTTTGTAGGCTCTGGCAAAATTACTTTGGCTCTTGGGTCCAATCTCTAAAGCTTTTTTGGCTACTACGGGTGGGAAGTAACCTGGAATTTTTGCCGAGTCAGCAGAAGATCGTCCCGCAATCATCGTAGCCACTAAATAAGTACCATATTGTTTCATTAATGGATATACTTCCTCATCCATTAGTGTGCCATGTTCGATAGAATTAACCCCAGCTCTAATGGCTCTTTTCATTGCCTCTGCGCCATGACAATGGGCAGCTACTTTGAATCCATAATCTTTTGCAGCAGCTACAATGGCTTTAATTTCCTCTTCTGTAAATTGCGAGTTTTGTCCATTAGCGGACATACTTAACACTCCACCACTTGCCGTAATTTTAATGACATCACTGCCCTCTTTGTATCTTTGTCTTACTGCTTTGTAGGCATCTTCAACGCCATTCACTACACCGTCTTTTGGACCAGGATCACCCATTAAATCTTCTCTATAACTATTGGTAGGATCTGCATGACCACCCGTGGTTGCTATGGCTTTTCCTGCTGTATAAATTCTTGGTCCCACCACATAGCCTTTTTGTATAGCCTTTCTTAATGAAATATTTGCACCAGATCCACCTAAATCTCTCACCGATGTAAACCCTGCCATCAATGTTCTTTGCGCAATAGGCACTGCAGCCAAGGCATAGTCAGCCGTGTTCAAAGTAAACTCATCTAAATAATGACTAGGGCTGGTTTCACTTTCTATGTGTACATGCATGTCCATTAAACCAGGCATGACAGTGCTTGTTTTTAAATCGATGGTTTTGTCATTGGCCCCCGCTTTGGCATAGCCATCCAATACATCCACAATCTTATTGCCTTCTACCACAATGGTTTTTTCTTTTAAAACTTGTAAGTGTTGCACATCAATTAATTGACCACAATACAAATAAGTTTTTTGAGCCTGAGCAGTTAAAAAGCAAGTAGCCAAAATCATCGAAATAATAATTGAACGCATAGTAATATTTATTTAGAAAATAAATATACAAAAAAAACCCCGCCTTAGATAGGGGAGGTTTAATTTGTTGGGCAATGACTCGAATCTCAGTGACACACTGTTGATAGACTCGTTCACTGCCTAAGCTTATAATGCCTATTTATTCGGCTGAGGGGTATAGCGTAAGTAGGGTTTTACAATGTTCAATCCTTTAGGAAATTTAACCAAGGCATCTTCGGTTTTCACTGCAGGTACTACAATAACATCTTCTCCTTCTACCCAGTTAGCTGGTGTGGCTACACTGTAATTGGCAGTTAATTGTAAAGAATCTATGACTCTTAAAACTTCTACAAAATTTCTACCGGTAGACGCAGGATAAGTGATGCTTAATTTTATTTTTTTATCTGGGCCGATGATGAACAAAGAACGAACTGTAAAAGTTTCAGAAGCATTGGGATGAATCATGTCATAGGCATGTGCAATCGATTTGTCTTCATCGGCAATGATAGGAAAACCAACGGTTACATCTTGTGTTTCATTGATGTCGGTAATCCATTTTTGATGACTCTCCACACCATCCACACTCAATGCCAATACTTTTACATTGCGCTTAGCAAATTCTTCTTGCAAGGCCGCAGTGCGTCCTAATTCAGTGGTGCAAACTGGAGTAAAATCGGCAGGATGTGAAAATAAGATGCCCCAACTGTCTCCTAAATATTCATGAAAACTAAGGTCGCCAATACTTGTTTTGGCTTTAAAATCTGGTGCGATATCGCCTAATCTCAAACTCATATACTTCTGTTTTTTATAGTGATAGCGCAAAGATATGTATTTTCTACTAATTTAGTAGACTTTTAGTAAAAATAATTTTCAAAATTTATTTTAGGCAAAAATTAAACAATTGGATTTTCTGAACTGTAAAGATCTAATAAGCCGTCTGGCAATTCCACGCTCACTGTTTTTTTGGCATGGTCCACCCCTTTAAGGCTTTCTTCATGTAAAGGAATATAGGCTTCCTGCCCTTGGTAAAGTATGGTCACTAATAATTGATGGGGTTGTTCTATGATTTCTTGAATCACACCAATAGTTTTGCCATTTTCTTGAACAGCATACCCCATTAAGGCTAAGGGAGAATTTTTATTCACTAATTTTTGAAAATCGGCCTGGGGCAACCAAACTTTTTTCCCAATCAGCATAGCGGTGGCCTCTCTAGTACTAATGCCTTCTATTTGCAAATGGGTGATGGATTCTGTTTTGGCAGAAGCCGTGACAATAAAATAAGGAATAAAACTAGCGGTGTTTTTTTCAATAAACAATGTACTGATCCCCTTGAATGAAATGGCCTTGCCTAAAGCATGTTCTATGATCAGCTGTCCCGCAACACCATGCGCTGCCACCATTTTCCCTATGTGTACAAAATCGTTCATCTACAAATTTATATTTTTTTTGGCACTGCTGCCTATTCAAGAAAAAACCCCAGCTTCCAAAAAGGAAACCAGGGTTTTAAAGCTATGTAATAATAAAATTATTCAGCAGGTGTTTCAGTTGCTTCTTCAGCAGCTGGTGCTTCTTCAGCAGGAGCAGTTTCCGCTACTGGAGCTTCCACTTCTGCTACTTTTTTCACTACAGGTACATACACTTTTTTAGCCGCTTGTGCTTTTTTGTGTGTATCACTTGTGCTTGCAATTTTTGCTTCATGTTCTGCATACCAAGTTTGGAACTTAGCCATTGCAGTAGCATCATCAAACAAACCTAATTTAACTCCACGAAGTAAGTGCTTTAAATAAAGTACGCCTTTGTAAGATAAAATGTTGTGGACTGTATCTGTAGGTACAGCACCTTTGTTTAACCACTCTAAAGCTTTTTGACGATCCAATTGGATAGTTGCAGGAACTGTTAAAGGATTGTAAGTACCAATTTTTTGGATGAATTTACCATCTCTTGGTGCGCGTCCGTCGGCTACTACTATAAAGTAGAAAGGCCTTTTTTTACTACCATGACGCTGTAGTCTGATCTTTACTGCCATTTTAAATAGAAATTTATAGGCGTTATTAAATAGGGTTAACTGGATGCAAATATAGGAGAAAGGGAAATACGATACAAGTTTATCCTAAAATAGATTGATTATCAATTACTTATCTTCTTAACCCGGGCATTTTACCACCCATTGGGCCACCTGGCATCTGACCGCTCATCTGCTTCATCATCTGTTTCATTTGGTCAAATTGTTTGATAAAGGCATTGATCTCCCCAATGTCTTTGCCCGCCCCTTTGGCAATTCTTTGTTTTCTACTTGGATTCAAAACCTCCGGATTACGTCTTTCGATAATGGTCATGGATTGAATGATGGCTTCTACGCCTTTAAATGCATCGTCTTTAATATCGATGTCTTTTAAACTTTTGCCCATGCCTGGAATCATGCCCATGATGTCTTTCAAATTCCCCATTTTTTTAATTTGGTGAATCTGCGTCAAAAAATCTTCGAAGTCAAATTGATTCTTGCGAATTTTTTTCTCTAATTTTTTAGCTTCTGCTTCATCGTAATTTGCTTGCGCTTTTTCTACCAAAGAAGTAATGTCGCCCATACCTAAAATTCTTTGGGCCATACGCTCAGGATAAAAAATATCCAAGGTCTCCATCTTCTCTCCACTGCTCATAAACTTGATGGGTTTATTGACCGTGTACTTTATAGAAAGCGCGGCACCACCCCTGGTATCTCCATCTAACTTAGTTAAAACCACACCAGTAAAATCAAGACGATCGTTGAAAGCCTTGGCTGTATTGACTGCATCTTGTCCTGTCATGGCATCCACTACAAATAAAATCTCTTGTGGTTGAATGGCATTTTTAATATTGGCAACCTCATTCATCATCATTTCATCCACGGCCAATCTTCCCGCCGTATCAATAATGATTACATTTTTATTGTTGGCTTTGGCATACACGATGGCATTTTGCGCAATAGATACTGCATCTTTATTTTCTCTTTCCACAAAAATATCTACGCCAATTTGTTCGGCGAGTACCGTTAATTGATCCATGGCCGCTGGTCGATAAATATCCGCAGCAACTAATAAAGGTGATTTTTTTTGTGCTTTTAAATAAGTAGCCAACTTTCCTGAAAAAGTGGTTTTACCTGAACCTTGTAAACCTGCCACTAAAATAACAGTAGGGCTTTTGCTTAAATCCAAGATGGCAGCTTCAGACCCCATGAGTTTGGTTAACTCATCTTGAACAATTTTGGTCATCAATTGACCCGGACTGATGGCATTGATGACTTTTTCACCAATGGCTTTTTCTTTAATGCTATCGGTAAACTCTTTGGCAATTTTAAAATTGACATCGGCATCCAACAATGCTTTTCGGATATCTTTTAAGGTATTAGCAACATTCAATTCATTGATTCTTGCCTGACCTTTTAGGTGCTTAAACGCAGATTCTAATTTTTCACTCAAACTATTAAACATAGTACCAATATTAAGGGGAGCAAAGATAAGTGATCATTACGAGTCAAGCATCATGAATTCAAAAGGTATAAATACGTTAAAATTAGAAAATTATAGAGTATCGTAATATGATATAAAATGTTGAATTTCATATACTTACACCAATTTAGAGATTACTCTATCTATGTCTTGACAGTTTGTTAACTAATAAAGAATAAAAAATACTTGGAACCTAACCTTTATTTAATATTATTGCATCAAACGAATCAATTTTTAAAGAGGAGCTAGTTATATATGAGTAAGAAACAATTATTTACGCTTGAATTTCCAGTTAGATGTTCACCAAATATACTTTTTGAATTTCTTTCCACGCCATCTGGTCTACAAGAATGGTTTGCAGACAAGGTAGACGAATGGGAGAATGTGTTTAGTTTTTCATGGAATAAAGGCGTACCTGACAAAGCAGAATTATTGGACCAAGAGCCGGATAAATTTATAAGATTTAAATGGTTGCATGGCGAAAAAAATGAGTACTTCGAATTTAGAATAGAAAAAACAGAAATTTCTAATCAAACTATTTTAATCGTGAAAGACTTTGCTGAGAAAAATGAAATTAAAGACCAAAGTAGGCTTTGGGAATATCAGATAAAAGAACTCTTTCATCGCATTGGTAGTTAGCACTACAACGCATTGTTCAAAAAATTAGACATACTAATTCTTAAGGCTTTTATTGGGCCTTTTATAGCAGCACTCACCATTTCAACTTTTGTGCTGACTATGCAATTCTTTTGGTTATACATTGACGACTTAGTGGGCAAAGGATTAGACTTAGTGACCATTTTGCAATTAATAGGATTGGTCTCTGTAAGTACTTTTACCACCGCACTCCCTTTAGCCTTGTTATTTTCTTCCATCATGACCTTTGGTAATTTGGGTGAAAGTTTTGAACTCATTGCCATTAAAGCCGCAGGTATTCCCTTGGTTCGATTCATGCGCCCCTTATTTATTTTCACTATTTTTTTAGCAGGTATCGCATTTTTATTTGCCAACAACATCATTCCTGTGACGCAAATGAAACTAAGTAATTTGAAATATGAAATTATTGTAGCCAAGCCTGCCATTGATTTAAAGGAAGGTGTGTTCTATGATAAAATTGACGGCTATGTAATCAAACTAGGAAAGAAAGAAAGTAATGACAGCGTGATGCACAATATTGTCATCTTCGAAAAAAAATATGGTTTACAAGATAATTTCATCATGGCGGAGTCGGGGGTAATGCGTGTATCGTCCAATAAAAAATTCTTAGAATTTATTATGTACAATGGATGGAGATACCAAGAAAGAGGAGTAAGAGCCACCACCAACACCGAATTCACTAGATTGTATTTTAAAGAATATAAAAAAGTATTCGACTTAAAAAGCTTTGAGATGAACAAAAGCAATGACAATGTCTATGATCCAAAAATGTTAAGTGTACGACAGTTGGGCCACGCAATGGATTCGCTAAATAACAAAGACAGCTTTTATGTAAAAAAAATTAACACTGAAATTGCTCCTTACTTGCGATTTCTGTTTTATAAGGACAGCAACCAGGTTTTCTTAGCACAAAAAAAACAAGCTTCCTTAACTGATTTTAAACAACTCATTCCAGACTCTATTGCTAGTTCGGTTTCGGAATCAGCCAGCTATCAATTCACTTCCATACAAGCCAATTTTACTACCCTTAATGAAACTTATAAGCAAAATGTGACTGTCAACTCATTGCATGGCATAGAATGGCACCGCAAGTTTACTTTGTCTTTTGCTTGTATTGTACTTTTTTTAATTGGCGCCCCCCTTGGTTCGATTATTAGAAAAGGAGGGCTAGGGACCCCCATGGTTTTGGCCATTATCTTTTTTGTGGTATTTTTTCTACTCAATAATTTTGGCGAAAAATTTGCCAAATCTGGTGAATGGACTGTTTATTTTGGTATGTGGATGTCATCGGCCGTATTGATACCTGTTGGGCTGTTTTTAACCTATAAAGCCATGCGCGATTCTCAGCTGTTCAACCAAGAATTTTACTACCGACTATTACATCCAATTAAAGTAACTTTACGGAAGTACTTTAAAAAATAATACTATGAACATGCAAAACCGTCGTCAGTTTATCAAAACAACTGGCAAAGCAGGTATGGCCATGGCCACGCTACCCCTCCTTTCAAAAATGAGTCCAAATGCATTGGGTATGGCAAATGAATATACACAGCAACCCTTGCCTTATAACTATACTGCATTAGAACCTTTTATTGATGCAATGACGATGGAAATTCATTACACCAAACATGCAGCGGCTTATGCAAAAAATTTAGCCGATGCGGTAGTTGCAGAAAAACTAGATACTAATGCCACAAGCTTGACTGATTTGCTAAAAAATATTTCGCATTATTCTCCAAAAATGAGAAACAATGCAGGCGGACATTATAATCATGAATTGTTTTGGCAATTAATGAAGCCTGCACCTGCCACTGCGCCAAGCGGGGCATTGGCTGAAGCCATTACCAAGGCCTTTGGTTCGTTTGATGCTTTTAAAACCGCATTTGGGGATGCCTCCAAAGCAAGATTTGGAAGTGGATGGGCTTGGTTACTGGTGAAAGTAGATGGAAGTTTAGCAGTAAGTTCCACCCCCAATCAAGACAACCCTTTGATGGACATTGCAGAAACAAAGGGAAGTCCGATTCTAGGTTTAGATGTTTGGGAGCATGCTTATTATTTAAAATATCAAAACAAGCGTGCCGATTACATCAATGCTTGGTGGAATTTAGTGAACTGGGAATTTGTACAAAAAAAATACGCAGAAGCTACGCATTAAAAAGCCATTTAAGTTCACGCCCCTTAAAGAAGTCCCTTGCAAAAGTCAAAACAGAATTTAAAAATTCAATTTTTTGTAACTAGTTTAAGTATTGTATTGTTTGTACTTAAGTTTGTTGCTTATTTTATGACTCATTCTTTGTCTGTTTTATCAGATGCATTGGAAAGCATTGTGAATGTACTCGCTGGATTAATTGGATTGTATAGTTTGTATGTCGCCTCCAAGCCTAAGGACAAGGATCATCCTTATGGACATGGCAAAGCAGAATTCGTTTCCGCCGCATTTGAAGGAAGTTTAATTATTACAGCAGGTTTTATTATTTTGTATGAATCCATCCATACTTTTTTCGAACCCAACACCTTGCATGGATTAGACAATGGTATTTGGATTTTACTCTTGACCGCCGTATTAAATATGGTCGCTGGCTTATTTGCCAAAGCCAAAGGCAAAAAGAATAAATCTTTAGCCTTAAGTTCAAGTGGGCAACATTTACTGATAGACAGTTATACCACCTATGCGGTGACCATTGGCATCGGATTGGTATTGTATACAGGTTATAAAATTATTGATACCATTATTGCTATTTTGATGGGCTTGTGGATCATTTACAATGGCTATAAAATAATAAGAGAGTCTTTGGCGGGCATTATGGACGAAGCGGATATGGCTTTATTGGATGAAGTGATTCATGAATTAAATAAATCGAGAAATACTCATTGGATAGATCTACATAATTTAAGAGTGATCAAATATGGTGCTTTAATGCATATTGATTGTCATTTAACTGTGCCTTGGTATTTCAATGTCAATGAAGCACACGGCGCAGTGGACCAATTTACCAAACTAATCAAAAATAAATTTGGCGACAGTGTTGAATTTTTTGTACATACCGATGGATGTATGGCTTTTAGTTGCCCCATCTGTACCATGGACAATTGCACTAAAAGAACTTCCCCATTTCAACATAAATTAAATTGGACCCGCGAAAATGTATTGTCCGATTTAAAACACCAACTGAATTAAATAAAAGTTAAACTTAATTTATATGAACCCTTGGCAAACATATCAAGAACAACACAAAGATCGTTTTTTACAAGAGCTGCTCACTTTATTGCGCATTCCAAGCATTAGTGCCAAAACAGAACACAATGCCGATATGTTGGCTTGTGCCAAAGCAGTGGAGCAGTCTTTAAAAGACGCTGGTGCACCCCATACTAAAATTTATGAAACAGAGGGGCATCCCATTGTCTATGGAGAAATAATAACGGATCCAAGTTTTCCAACGGTACTAGTGTATGGACACTATGATGTGCAGCCAGCCGATCCATTGGAACTATGGCAGAGCAGCCCATTTGAACCAAGCATCAAAGACGGTAAAATTTTTGCGCGCGGTGCTTGCGATGATAAAGGACAATTTTACATGCATGTCAAAGCATTGGAAATTATGACTAAAACCAATTCGCTTTGTACCAATATTAAATTTATCATTGAAGGAGAAGAAGAAATTGGCAGTCCTAATTTAGCCAGCTTTGTTAAAGCAAATACCGAACTTTTAAAAGCAGATGTAATTTTAATTAGTGACACGGCCATGATTAGCATGGATACCCCTTCTATTGATATTGGCGTAAGAGGCTTAAGTTATATCGAACTAGAAATTACAGGACCCAATAGAGACTTACACAGTGGAGTGTATGGTGGTGCTGTGGCCAACCCCATTGCCATACTATCAAAAATGATTGCTTCTTGTCACGACGAAAATAATCACATTACCATTCCCGGATTTTATGATGATGTAGTTGTTTCCACCGATGCAGAAAGAAAAAAAATGGCAGAAGCTCCATTTGATGAAAATGAATACAAAACCGATTTAGGCATTCAAAATGTTTGGGGTGAAAAAGGATACAGCACCAATGAAAGAACGGGTATACGTCCTACTTTAGAAGTGAATGGAATTTGGGGTGGGTACACTGGAGAAGGCGCTAAAACCGTTTTGCCTTCCAAAGCATTTGCCAAAATATCTTGTCGCTTAGTTCCTAATCAATCTTCTGAAAAAATTACGGAAATGGTATTAGCGCATTTTAAAAAAATTGCACCTGCCAATATCACCGTAAATGCTTTTGAACATCATGGAGGTGAGCCTTATATCACACCTATTGATTCTCACGAATACCAAAGTGCCGCTAAAGCCATTGCTACAACTTTTGGCAAAGAGCCTATTCCGGTGCGTGGAGGTGGAAGTATTCCTATTTGTGCTTTGTTTGAAAAAGAATTAGGGGTGAAGATTGTATTTATGGGCTTTGGTTTAGATAGTGACAATTTGCATAGCCCGAACGAAAAATACGATATCGTCAATTTTTACAAAGGCATTGAAACCATTCCTTATTTCCATCAATTTTTTGCAGCTAAAAAAGCATAAGCATGAAGGGGCCAACTGTAGTAAAAACGGAAAAACAAAAAATTAGATTGGACAAATACCTCTGGTCTATCCGTATATATAAAACTAGAAGCCAGTCCACCGAAGCCATTGACAAAGGAAGAGTAAAGATGAAAGGTGAAAATGTAAAGGCTTCTAGAAATGTTGTTATTGGGGATGAATACGAAGCAAGAACTGAACATAAAAACTGGGTCATTAGAGTGACCCAAGTTTTAGAAGGAAGATTAGCTTATGCAGAAGCTATTAAATATTATGAAGACCTTACCCCTATTGAAGAATTAGAACGCGTGCGACAAGTGGCAGCTACTTTTCAAACAGGAAAACGTTTGAGTAAAATAGGAAGGCCTACTAAAAAAGACAGACGCGATTTAGGTGAATTATTAGATTAACTTTGCAGCATGACCATTGAAATTTTAACAGTACTTCCGGAATTATTAGCAAGCCCCTTTGAACATAGTATGATGAAAAGGGCGCAGGAGAAAGGATTGCTCCATATAAAATTGCATAACCTCAGAGACTGGGCTATTAATAAACATGGTCAGGTGGACGACTATCAATATGGAGGAGGTGCAGGCATGGTGATGATGTGCGAACCTTTGGCCAATGCTATTGACCAATTACAAGAAGGCGGAAAGTTTGATGAAATTATTTTTATGACCCCCGACGGAGCAAGATTTGATCAAAAACAAGCCAACACCCTTTCCTTAAAAAATAGAATTTTAATTATCTGTGGGCATTATAAAGGCATTGACCAAAGAATACGAGACTTATATGTTACCAAAGAAATATCTATTGGCGATTATGTATTAAGTGGAGGAGAATTGGCTGCAGCTGTGGTGGTGGATGCTATTGGAAGACTTATTCCCGGTGTATTGAATGATGAAACTTCAGCCCTAACCGATTCTTTTCAAGATAATTTATTAGCCCCACCTGTATACTCAAGACCCGCTAAATTTAGAGGATTGATCGTGCCGCCTATTTTACTCACTGGCGACCCCAAAAAAGTAGATGCCTGGAGGCAGGAACAGGCTATTTTGCGCACAAAAGACCGCAGACCCGATTTATTGGAAGGAGACTAGCCCGTTTATCCCTTTTTTTAGAATTTTTTACAAGTTATTAAGGCTGATTTAATTACATAATAGATATTTGCACCCTCATGCAAAATCGATACCTGCACCTTCCCTTATTAAAAACGGCTTGTTTAAAACTTGGCTTGCTTTTAAGCCTGCTATTTTGTAGTTATTTTATAGATGCTCAAAACATTTCAGATTTTCAAAAAGGTTTTCAATTACATATACAACCCACCACGGCTAAAATTAAAATAGATGGCATTTTGGATGAACCAGTTTGGGCCACCACTGAAGTTGCTAAAAATTTTATAAAAAAATTTCCGAATGATATTGGAGCGGCCAAACGTCAAACTGAAGTAAGATTTACTTATGATAATGAAAATATCTATTTTGGATTCAAGGTATATGATAGTGGTACAGCTATCATAAGAAGTTTAAAAAGAGATATTGGCAATGATGGAAATGATGCTGTGGGCATTATGTTAGACCCCTTAAATAAAAAAACCAATGGATTTTTCTTTTTATTAAGCGCCTTAAATGTACAATCAGAAGATCAACTAAGTTTAAGTTTTCAAGAAAAGCCTACTTGGAGTTGGGATACCAAATGGTTTTCTGCCACCAAGGATTATGGAACCTATTGGATTGCTGAAATAATGATTCCCTTAAAATCTATCAGGTATGATCCTAAACAATTACAATGGGGTATTAATTTTTTAAGGGCCGATGCAAAAAATAATGAGTACAGTACCTTTACCAAGGTGCCTCCTATTTTTAAAGCTTATGATTTAGGTTATATGGGTTTATTAAACTGGCCTGCAGCCACCCCTTCTACAAAAAATAATATTATTTTTCTACCCTTTATATCTGGCGCTAGTGGAGAAGACCAAGAAAATGGAAAATCTTTGAACACCAATGCTACCGGGGGTTTTGATGCAAAAGTAGCTTTGAATGCTTCATTGAATTTAGACTTAACCGTGAACCCTGATTTCTCTCAAGTAGAAGTAGATGAACAAGTAACCAACCTTACTAGATTCAATATTTTTCTTCCAGAAAAAAGAGGTTTCTTTTTAGAAAATTCAGATTTGTTTTCCAATTTTGGTATGCCCTTTATCCGCCCTTTTTATTCTAGAACCATTGGGCTTGATAAAGACGGCAATAAAATTCCCATTTTATTTGGTGCGAGAATGTCTGGAAATTTAAACCCTGCTACACGTATTGGTGTGATGAATATGCAAACAGGAAAACAAGGCAACTATACTGCTGAAAATTTTTCAGCATTTACCTTACAAAGAAGTGTGTTGAAGCGTTCTATTATAAAAACTTATTTTTTAAACAGAGAGAATTTTATTTCAGAGGATGAGGCGAAGAAAAATCCATTGGATAAATATGGCCGAAATGCGGGACTTACTTTTGAATATTCAAACACATCAGGAACTTTTAGCAGTTGGACCGATCTACATAAATCATTTAAGTCCGGAATTAATGACGACGATATTTATGCAAGCACAGGGTTTATGACCAATTCAAAACACTGGTCTTATGTTACCCTAATTGGAAGCTTAGGCAAAAACTATTATACCGATATGGGATTTGTACAAGGCATCGATAATTATGATGCCATTAGAGATACGACCATACGCATTGGTTTTAAAAACATATTCAATTCATTGAGCTATAGAATATTTCCTGAAAATGGAACCATTGGTAAAATGGTTTTAAAGATAGAAAATTTTACTACCCTGCATCCCGATAATTCTATTAATCAAGCCGACACTAAATTGGGGCCGGATTTTCAATTCAAAAATACCTCTCTTTTCGGTCTTGATTTAAAAAATACAATAGTCAACTTGTTATATCCTATTTCTTTTACTGACGGTGTTCCTTTACCAATTGGAAATTATGTTTTCAATCAGATTCAGCTAAAGTATACTTCTGATTTGAGAAAGCAATTTGGAATAGAGAGTATGTTGAATATCGGTCAGTTTTATAATGGAGAAGTAAAAGGAATTGCCATGGGTATTACATACAGGAATCAACCTCATTTTAAAGTTTTATTAAGCGCACAATTTAATAATATCGTATTTCCAAACCCCTACGGAAGTACTAATTTAGTCTTATTGCAACCCAGGGTGGAGTGGAATTTTAGTACAAAATTATTTTGGACCACTTTTGTACAATACAATACACAGAGCAATAACTTCAATATTAATAGTCGTTTGCAATACAGATTTAAACCAATGAGCGACTTCTTCTTAGTATACACCGACAACTACTTTACCGACCCTTTATTTAAAAATAAAAACAGGGCAATCATCTTTAAGTTCAGCTATTGGTTTAATTTATAGTGGCTAATACTAAAAAGGCGGACGCTTTCACCCCAAATCAACTGCTCCACATTGGGTATAAGCCTGAGAACGAGCCGTTTGTACTATTTTTTAAAAAAATTCCTTAACTAATTAAGGCTGTATTGCTTACATGAAGGATATTTGCACCCTCATGAAATTACTGCGTATTTTATTGTTTTTACCCTTATTGCTTACAGCAAGCATTTTAAGCGCACAAACCATTACTGAATATCAGAAAAACTTTCAGATAAACATTCAACCTACTGCCAGCCCCATCGTATTGGATGGTATTTTAGATGAACCTGTTTGGAAAACTGTTTTACTTTCCAAAGATTTTACAAAAAAATACCCCAACAATATTGGTGCACCCAAACAACAAACAGAAGTATTGACCACCTATGATGATAAAAATATTTACTTCGCCTTTAAAGTATATGCCAAAGACGAACAAATTATCAAAAGTTTAAAAAGAGATGTGGGTTATGATGGCTCTGATGGTATTGCAGTTATTTTAGATCCATTGAATCAAAAAACCAATGGATTCATTTTTGCATTGACTTCTAAAAATGTTCAATCAGAAGATCAGTTGACCACCAATGCTGAAGAAAAACTTTCTTGGAGCTGGGATACCAAATGGAATTCTGCCACCAAAATGTACGCAGGTTATTGGATTGCAGAAATTGCCATCCCATTAAAATCTTTGAGATACAATGACAAGCAAAGTTTTTGGGGCATTAATTATTTAAGAGGCGATTTGCAAAGTAATGAATACAGTTGCTGGACCAAGGTACCGCCTATTTTTAAATCTTATGATTTAGGTTATATGGGTGTATTAAATTGGCCTACTGCTCCGCCTAAATCAAGTGCCAACAAAATAATATTACCCTACATCACCGGCAATGCCACCACTGATGATGAAAATGGGAAATTGCTGCAAAATACGGGCAATGCAGGTTTTGATGCCAAAATGACTTTGAGTTCTTCTTTAAATTTAGATGTAACAGTGAACCCTGATTTTTCTCAAGTAGAAGTAGATCAGTTGGTGACTAACCTAACTCGTTTCAATATTTTTTTACCAGAAAAAAGAGCCTTCTTTTTGGAGAATGGCGACTTATTTTCCAACTTAGGCAATGATTACTTTCGTCCATTTTATTCAAGAACCATTGGCTTAGACAAAGAAGGCAATGCCATTCCTATCTTATTAGGTGCAAGGCTTTCTGGCAACTTAAATTCAAGTACCAGGATTGGAATGATTAACATTCAAACAGGCGCCAAAGGCGCTTATTCTCCGGAAAATTTTTCTGCCTTCACTATTCAAAAAAGATTTTGGCAAAGATCAGTTTTAAAAACCTACTTCTTAAATAGAGAAAATTTTATTTCGGCAGCAGAGGTCAAAAAAAATCCTTTAGATCAATTTGGCAGAAACGCAGGATTGACCTTATTATTAGCGAATAACGAGGGGACTAAAAGGGCAGAGATTAGTTACCATCAATCCATGAAGCCAACCATTAACAATCAAGATGCATTTTTTGAAGCATCTGTTTCTAGGACGGTAAACAATTGGCATCTGCTTGGACAAGTGGGCAATGTTGGAAGAAACTATTACACTGATATGGGCTATGTACAAAGATTGGACAACTACGATGCCTCAAGGGATACCAGCATTCGAGTGGGTTTTAAAGATGTATATACCAACCTAAGCAAAAGATTATTTTTCAGCAAAGGGAAAATTGGAAGAATGGAATTGGGTGTGGAGGAATTTCTTGTATTCAATGCAGACAATAGCTTTAGCGAAAACGAGGTAGCATTAAAAGCAAGTGCTGACTTTAGAAATAGTTCAGGTTTGAAATTGACATTATCAACCTCTAATCTGAATTTATTGTACCCCACTAAGCCGGGTGATGGCCTTCCTATTCCAGCTGGAGATTATAGTTATAGTCAATTTAATTTGGTGTATTATTCAGACATGAGAAAGCTGTTTAGTTGGAATTTGATGACTACCCTTGGGCAATATTACAATGGAAGCATCACCGGTATTGGGGCAGGCATCATCTGGAGAAATCAACCCCATTTTACACTCTCACTGAATGGAGAAATAGACAAAATTCAATTACCAAAAAAATACGGGAATAACAATTTGATTTTGATTGCTCCTAAATTTGAATACAACTTTAATACAAAACTGTTCTGGACTACCTTTGTTCAGTTTAACACGCAAACCAATAATTTTAACATCAATAGTCGTTTGCAATTCAGGTATAAACCAATGAGCGATTTCTTCTTAGTCTATACCGACAATTATTTTACGGATCCAATGCTTAAAAATAAGAATAGAGCCCTTATCTTTAAGTTCAATTACTGGTTTAATTTATAACCAATTTATTTTATGGCTACCTCATTTAAAATAGAGGGACATTATGTAGACATTGCTAGAAAGCAAATTTTTCCAGCATTAGTGACTATTGACAATGGCCTGATCACTGCCATAGAAAAAATACCAACAGCCCCTAACCATTTTTTACTTCCAGGATTTATTGATGCCCATGTACATATTGAAAGTAGTATGCTTCTGCCAAGTTCCTTTGCACGCTTAGCCGTGACCCATGGCACCATTGGTACCATCAGCGACCCCCATGAAATTGCCAATGTATGTGGGGTAGAAGGTGTTCATTACATGATTGACAATGGCAAAAAAGTTCCTTTTCATTTTTTCTTTGGGGCCCCTAGTTGCGTGCCTGCTACTGAATTCGAAACTGCTGGCGCCGCCATTAAAAGTGAAGCAGTAGCTGAATTATTGGCCAGTAAGGATATTTATTATTTGAGTGAAATGATGAATTTTCCGGGTGTCTTGCATCAAGACGAGGAAGTAATGAAAAAAATTGCCGCTGCACATAAAGCAGGCAAGCCTGTGGATGGCCATGCACCAGGATTGAGAGGCGAAGACGCAAAAAAATACATTGAAGCAGGCATTAGTACCGACCACGAATGTTTCACGATGGAAGAGGCCTTAGATAAATTAGAACATGGGATGAAAATATTGATTAGGGAAGGTAGTGCTGCAAAAAATTTCGAGGCCTTGTATGAATTATTAGACGATCATCCCAATCATACCATGCTCTGCAGTGATGATAAACACCCAGATAGTTTATTGATAGGTCATATCAATGTTTTGTGTGCAAGAGCAGTGGCCAAAGGCATTGATCAATTCAATGTTTTAAAAGCCGCTTGTATCAACCCAGTAAAACATTATCAACTACCCACCGGCTTATTTCAAGTGGGTGACCCAGCTAATTTTATTGTGGTCAAAAATTTAATTGATTTTGAAGTATTGCAAACCTATATCAATGGAAATAAAGTTGCCGAAAATGGACAATCATTGATTCCAATGATTCAAGAAAAAACCATCAATCAATTCAGCGCCCTACCTATAATAGAACAAGACATCAAAATTGACGCATCCACCTATCCAAATAAAGAAGGACGCATCCCTGTCATAGAAGCCATCGATGGGCAATTGATCACGAATTGTTTATGGGAAGCAGCTTGCATCAAAGACAATGAAATTATTGCAGATACAGGAAAAGATATTTTAAAAATAGTAGTCTACAATCGTTACCATGCAGCCCCTCCTAAAATAGCATTCATCAAAAATTTTGGATTTAGCTCTGGCGCCATTGCTTCAACAGTGGCCCATGATAGCCATAATATTATAGCAGTAGGTGTAACAGATACTGAAATAGTGAAAGCCATCAATGCAGTCATTCAAGCGCAAGGAGGGATCAGTTGTGTACAAGATGAAAAAATAAAAGTATTGGGCCTTCCAGTGGCTGGACTCATGAGTATTGAAGATCCTTATCAAGTGGCCGCCGCCTATACCGAAATTGATGCGATGGCTAAATCATTGGGCAGCGCCTTGGGTTCTCCTTTTATGACCTTAAGTTTTATGGCCTTATTGGTGATTCCACACCTAAAACTAAGCGACAAAGGCTTGTTTGACGGAACAGCCTTTAAATTATTTTAAAATTGTCTACAAGAAACTTAGATTTGAAAAAATTACCATCCTATGGTGCATCATTTAAGTGAAAAACACAGCCTGATTAGCAATTGGATTGCAGAGATAAGAGATGTAAGTATCCAGCATGACCGCATGCGTTTTAGACGTAATTTGGAAAGAATAGGTGAAGTGGCTGCTTATGAAATGAGCAAATTAATGCCAAGCACCATCAAGGAAACCACCACCCCTTTAGGCATTCATTCATCCAAAGTATTGGCAGAACAACCCGTGCTAGCCACCATTTTAAGGGCAGGTCTACCCTTACATCAGGGCATGCTCAATTATTTTGACAAAGCGGACAACGCTTTTATATCTGCCTTTAGAAAACATCATGAAGATGGAAGTTTCGAAATTAGTATAGAATATTTAAGTTGCCCCGATTTAAACAATCGAGTCTTGATTGTTTGCGATCCCATGCTGGCCACCGGCGCTTCCTTGGTGCAAACCATTCAAGCCATTACAAAAAACCATCAGCCCAAAGAAATTCATATTGTGGTAGCCATTGCTAGTAAAAAAGGAATTGCCACCGTAGAGGCTGCCTTAGGTAAAAATATACCCATTTGGTGTGGCGATATTGACGAGCAATTGAATGACAAAAGCTATATCCTACCTGGCTTAGGCGACGCGGGTGACTTGGCTTATGGAACCAAAATACAGTCCTAAACCACTAGTTCGTATATTTACTTCAAAAGGAAGCCTTGCTTAAAGAACTCATTATAGCCATTCGCGCTTATTTTAGTGCACATCGTTTTATTCTAGAACATCAATTATGGAAATGGATGATTGTTCCTGGTCTTGTCTATGCTTATTTATTTGTATTAGGCATGACCTATTTTAGTCAGTCCTCCAGTTTTTTTATCGAAGCGATTATTTTAAAAACAGGATTAAAATCATGGATGGATACATTGAACAATGATTGGATTGGATTTTTTATTACCATGGGCAGTTTCTGGTTGTGGTTTACTTTGCTCTTGTTTTATTTTGCCTTGTTTAAATACCTTTTTTTAATCGTGTTCGCACCCTTCTTGGCTTATCTCCATTTACGCATTGATGCCATTAAAAATAATGTCCCCTATGTTTTCAAAATAACTACCTATAAAAAATTAGTCAGTAGGGCCTTAGTATTAAATCTAACCAACTTACTTTGGCAAACGGTTTACCTCATTCCAATTGTCCTCATTTGCACTTTGCCCATCATTGGTTGGTTTACCCCCATCTTTACCATATTGATAGAATGTTATTTTTTAGGTGCCGCCATGTTGGATTATAGTTTGGCTAGTGAAAATAAAAACAAAGTAGCCGCTGCCGCCTATGTGAACAACCACAAGGGATTGCCCATAGGCAATGGGATTATTTTTTACTTAATGCATTTTATTCCCGTCCTTGGTTGGATGACCGCGCCATTCTATGCTTTAATAGCTGCGCAATTAAACACTTTAGAAGTTAAAGACAACGCTTAATGAAAACAGGAAAAGTATTTTTATTGCCCATGGTATTGCATGAAGAAGGTTTCGATGCTTTGCCTACTGATCTAGTAAAATGGATTCAACAATGCGATGCATTTTTTGTAGAAGAAGAAAAAACAGCCAGGCGTTTTTTTAAAAAGCTATGGAAAGAAATGGTCATTGACAATTATATTTGGTATCCCATTCATAAAGTAGAAGCAGAACAAATCAATGCCTTTATTCAATTATTAAAACAAGGGAAGAATATTGGCATACTATCCGAAGCGGGCTGTGCTGGTATCGCCGATCCTGGTCAATTACTAGTAGCTGCTGCTCAAGAAATGGGCGCTACGGTAAAACCTTATGTAGGCCCTTCTTCCTTATTCTTGTCCTTAATGGCCAGTGGTTTGAATGGAAATTTATTTCAATTTCATGGCTACCTACCTATTGATGCTCTAGAACGCAAGAAAAAAATACAGGCCTTGGAGGCAGATAGCCAACAAAGGGGCTGCACTCAATTATTTATTGAAACACCCTACCGCAACAACCAACTATTAGAAGCCATTGTACAAACCTGTCATCCCCAAACCCGACTTTGTATAGCCGTTGATATAACAGCGCCCCATGAAACAATCAAAACGGCTACGATTGACTACTGGAAAAATAATAAACCCGAACTGCACAAAAAATTAGTAGTTTTTCTTATGGGGAAATAACCATTGCGTAATTACCGAAAAAAAATTGACCCAATTTTTTTGTAAGCTGCAGGGTGGAAAAATCAAAAGCGCACTGGAAAGCAGCACATCCCTTTGTATACATTTCTATTTTATTAATGCTGGGCATTTTTCTTGCCTCGTTTTTTTTAAAAAACAAGGACCAGCCTATTTTAGCTGCCACCATTATTAGCATTGGAATTTTACTATTACAATTTACTGTATGGATTTACTTGCCCCCAATTTATCGAAGCCTATTGGTATTATTGATTTTACTGTCCTGGGGCATGGCCATCTATTTGGCCACCCAAGAAAAAAATTTAATCCATCTGCCCTACCCCAAAACCTGGGTGGAGGCTGCTAGAAACTGGGTCATACTAAAAATTAATGCAAACATTCCAAACAAGGAGGCCAATGGTTTTGCCTTGGCTTTATTATTGGGTGTGAAATCCGATTTAAACAAAGCATTGCTACAAGCCTATGCTCAATTAGGCATCATTCATATTGTGGCCATTAGTGGGATGCATTTAGAAATTATATTCAAGCATTTAACGCGCATCACCCAATGGATGCCTCGCCATAGATTTTTCTTAAGCTTGGAATTAGTCCTTGTATTATTAGGCGTTTGGTGCTATACCTTAATGGCCTTTGCCAGCCCTTCTATTGTTAGGGCCAGTATATTTTTTAGCCTCTACTTTATTGGAAGATATCTCGGGCAAAGCAATTACACTTTAAACACAATCGCAGGAGGCCTGCTTATTTTTTTATTGTTTGATGTAAAAAATATAGAAAGCTTAAGCCTTCAATTGTCTTATGGTGCAGTCATCGGTATCCATTTATTTTATCCATGCTTGTATAAATTATTACCCATGGACAATCCCTTGCTCCTATTTTTATGGAGTAATTTATGCATCAGCTTTTCAGCCCAGCTAACTACTTTACCCATATTGGTGTATCATTTTCATCAGATGCCCAGCATGGTCTTATTAAGTAATTTCATCATGGTTCCACTGAGCAATCTTTTACTCTATGGCTTGTTCTTCCTAGTAGCCTTACCCTCTTACTTTGGCCATTGGCTAGGCAATGGGCTAGAACAGTATATTTTATGGATCAATGCCAGTATTCGTTTTTTTAATGCCCTGCCCATGAGCAGCAGTTTAGCCATTGAATTTGATCAAATTCAGATAGCCCTTTATTATCTAGTACTTTGGCTGCTCTACAAGTGGTTGAATAAAAAACAAGCGCTATACTTAGTCTATTCAATGGCTTCCATAGTGGGCTATAGCCTGCTAAAGTTATTCAGTCAGTTTTAATTTTTGTGGAAAAGCTACCCACACAAAAAATTGAGAAGATAGTACCTTTGATTATGGAAAAGAAAATCAAATCGGCGCTCATTTCTGTCTTTTACAAAGATGGCCTTGCCCCACTCGCTAAAACCTTACAAGCTCAAAACATTACTATATACTCCACAGGAGGTACGCAAAAATTTTTAGAGGATTTAGGCATCCCTTGTATTGGCGTAGAAAGCGTTACGGGTTATCCTTCTATTTTAGGGGGTAGGGTAAAAACTTTGCACCCATCCGTTTTTGGAGGAATTTTAGGAAGAAGATACGAGGAGCAAGATTTAAAAGAAATGGCACAGTACAAGATTCCTGAATTGGATCTAGTGATTGTTGATTTGTATCCATTCGAAGAAACCCTTAAAACAACTGATGAAGAAAAATTAATCATCGAAAAAATTGACATTGGCGGACCTTCCATGATACGCGCGGCAGCCAAAAATTTTAGAGACTTGGTGGTCATTGCGGCCAAAGATGATTATGCAAAATTGAATGAGATTTTAATTCAACAGAATGGAAGTACTCAATTGGAACAAAGGAAAGCCTTTGCTGCTATGGCTTTTGAGGTAGTGATGCATTATGATATCGCCATTAGCGATTATTTTAACCCAGGTAAAATTTTAAGGTATGGCGAAAATCCACATCAGGTAGCTACCTTTTATGGACATTTAGAAAATTGGTTTACCCAATTACATGGAAAAGAATTATCCTACAATAATTTAGTAGATGTAGATGCTGCCATTGCCTTAATAGGTGAATTGCCCGCCACTAGTTTTGGGATTATTAAACATACCAATGTTTGTGGTGTAGCGCAAAGAAGTACTGTATTTGAAAGCTGGCAGGCGGCATTGGCTGGTGATCCTGAAAGTGCATTTGGTGGGGTGCTCGTAACCAATGCGACCATTGATACTGCTACTGCCGAAGCCATACAAGAATTATTTTTTGAAGTCTTGATTGCCCCTGCATTTGAGGCAGCAGCCTTAACTATTTTAACCACTAAGAAAAATAGAGTCTTATTAGCATTAAAACCTGGTGTTGCATTCAACCCAAGTCAAAAAAAATCTATCCTTAACGGAATTTTGGAACAAGGATTGGATCATGGAAATTATACTAGTTGGGAGGAAGTAGGCGCAAGACCATGCAGCGCTGAAGAAAAAGAAAATTTAATTTTTGCTAATATTATTTGCAAGCATTTAAAAAGCAATGCCATTGCGCTAATCAAAAATAAACAATTGGTGGGCAAGGGCTGCGGGCAAACAAGTCGTGTAGATGCATTAAGACATGCCATTGAAAAGGCCAACCAATTTAGTTTTGATTTAAAAGGAGCGGTGCTGGCATCGGATGCCTTTTTCCCTTTTGATGATTGTGTCCGCATTGCGCATGAACAAGGCATTGAAGCCTATATACAACCCGGAGGTTCTGTTAGAGACAAGGACAGCGTTGCCTATTGTCAAGCCCATGGCTTGGCCATGGTGATGACTCAATTGAGACATTTCAAACATTAGTGCAGCATGGCCAACAATAAGAAAGCATACCTCGCACTCACTGTTACCAGTGTAGTTTGGGGAACCACTTGGGTGGCCAGTAAAATGGGCGTGGCGCATTTACCTGCTTTTGAATTGGCCAGTATTCGTCAATTCATGGGCGGTAGTATCTATGTTGTTTTCTTTTTAATCATGGGGGAGAAATTGCCCAACAAAAAACAGTTTGCTTGGTTATTGCCCATGGCATTTTTAATGTTTGTTTCCTCTAATGGCATTGCCACTTATGGATTACAATTCATCACCAGTGGACTGGCTGCCTTGATTGCTGCACTCTATCCGCTTTCCGTTGTGCTCATAGAAAGATATTATTTCAAAGCCATTCGAATAACGCCACAAACCTTACTGGGCTTATTTTTGGGCCTATTGGGTATTTTATTTATTTTTTACAAGGATAGTTTAGAAATGCATGGTACACGTTACTTATTAGGTGTTGGATTGTCCTTATTTGCCATGATTACTTGGAGTGTCGGGTCTATCATCATGTCAAGAAATAAGATCAACATGAATGCTTATTATTCTATAGGCTGGCAAATGCTCATCAGTGCATTCACGATGGGCTTGATTACTTTATTGAGTGGCAATTATGTTCCCCTACACGAAATTCCAGCAAAAACATGGGGCATATTGGCTTATATGGTTTTAGGTGGTTCTGTTTTAGCCTTTGTGTCTTTTATCTATAGTATGAAACATTTAAAACCTGCTATTGCAAGTTTATATGCCTACATCAATCCTATTGTGGCCATCTGGGTAGGTTCTTTATTGCTGAATGAAAAAATGACTTTGAATAATATCATTGGCACCCTTTCCACATTGATTGGGGTATACTTGGTCAACAAAAGTTTGAAAAATCAAAAGGATCCGGTAGAAGCCATTGCAGATGCAGATGGCATGTAGCATTAGTTTTTATTCGACTCTCTCCAAAGTTGATTGAAGGTCTTGTTGGGAAATGCTAAAGGACCACGTTGATTGGTCCAACCTTTAAATATTTTATTGATCACCCAGTTTTTAATGGTGGCATTGCCTTGATTCATTAAAGTACGGTTAAGTGATGCTTGCTTCCACATTTTCCAAGCAAAGCTTTCTGCAAAATTAGTTTCTCCAGCATCCACGGATTCTTTTCTATTTTCTAATAAAAGCTCATGCAAATTGATGCGCACGGGACATACTTCGGTGCAATTACCACACAAGCTAGAGGCATAACTTAAATGTTTGTAATCGTGCATGCCTCTTAAATGTGGCGTGATTACACTTCCTATGGGACCACTATAAGTAGTGTCATAAGAATGGCCTCCAATATTTTTATACACAGGGCAAGCATTCAAACAAGCGCCACAACGTATGCAGTATAAGGCTTCTCTAGTTTTAGCATTGGCCAATAATTCGGTACGGCCGTTGTCCAACAAAATCACAATCATTTCTTCTGGACCATCTTGTTCATCCGCTTGTCTTGGGCCAGAAATAATGCTATTGTAAACAGTAACTTGTTGACCTGTTCCAAAAGTGGCTAAGAGTGGCCAAAACAAACCTAAATCCGAGATAGAGGGAATTACTTTTTCGATACCTACAATCACAATATGTGTCTTAGGCCAGGAAGCAGAAAGCCTAGCATTGCCTTCGTTTTCGGTGAGTGCAATACCTCCAATATCTGGAATAATAAAATTGGCACCAGTCACCCCTATTTCTGCTTGTACATATTTGTCTCTTAAATTTTTTCTTGCCACCAAGGTTAACTCCTCCGGTGTTAGATTTATATCTGTTCCTAATTTCTCATTAAATAATTTTGCGACATCTTCCTTGCTCTTATGCATGGCAGGAGTGACAATATGGTAAGGCGCTTCCCCATCCATTTGTTGAATGTATTCTCCCAAATCTGTTTCTACACTTTCGATACCAAGCGATTCCAAATAATCATTCAAATGAATTTCTTCAGTCACCATGCTCTTGCTTTTCACAATCGAACGACAATTTTTTTCCGTAGCTATTTTACCAATATGATCCAATGCTTGTGCAGCATCTTCGGCCCATAAAACCTGGCCGCCTCTTTTGGTTAATTGATCTTCAAACTGAGTTAAGTAAGTATCTAAATGTTCAATGGCTTCCCATTTTCTGTTCTTGGCCCTTTCTCTTACGCTTTCTAAATCGGTAAACTGTTCCTTGCCTTTAGGTACTACGGCATTGTATTTGCCAATATTAAAATTAATTTTTCTTCGATGTTCTAAGTCAACCGCTTTGGCATTGCTTTTGGTAAGAAAAGATTGGGCGAAGATGTTTTGCATACGTACAAAAATAACTATTTATTCTTTAGATGTTTTGCTGAGGCCGCCAAGGCTTCATAGAAAGTTTCCCCATACTTTCTAACAATGGACTCCTTCAAAAATTCATAGGCAGGTACTTTCAATTTTACACCCAAGGAGCAGGCTGCTTTGCAAAGATCTTCTCTAGGTTCATAATTCATGTATTCCATAGAAGGGTCTGCCTTGCTTTTTTTCACCTTAATGGGAAACAAATGGCAGCTGATGGGTTTTTTCCAAGGAATCTTGCCGTCATTGTAGGCCTGTTCAAAAGCACATTTGATGATGCCTGCTTTGTCTCTGAAACCATAAGCACAAATTTCTCCATTCAAGGTGGGGGTTACCCATCCAAATTCTCGGTCATATAAAAATTGGCCTACTTGTTTTACTTCTTTAATACCTTCCTTAGTCATATAGGGCTCCACTATATCATAATACTCCTTGATGAATTCTTTTTCTTGATTTTCTAAGGGCGCGCCTGCATCCCCATCTTCACAACAACCGCCTTTGCATTTGGTCAAATCGCAAACAAATTGTTCTTCCACCACCCTATCACTCACTAAAACATTGTCAATAATAATCATAGCTAAATTTATAGTACAAAGATAGTTTTATTTCCAACGAAATGTATTCACTAAATGCTTCAAGTCTTTATATAAAAAAGCATTCACGGGGGCCAAGGAATCCTCATTGGGTGTGGTGTCAAAATACAAGGCTCCTCTAAAAAAATGGGTGGTAGAATCGGTTAAAAAAAACTGATAGCTGGTGGCCACATCGCCGCCAATATGAAAAAACACCCCCTCTACGCCATGGTCATTAGAAAACAAGGAATCAGCAATAAAACTGGCCCTGCTATTGTGATTATTGGCAAAAGTATAGGCATCTCTAATTAGTGTATCCAATTGTTGTGCATGCATTTTAGTATAACTTACATAAATGGTGGCGGCCATGGATGGAAAATGAATATTGATCCAAGAATCCGTTTTTTTACTGGCTCCAAAATAATTGATGTTCTTATCTATTTGCGCATAGCTGGGGTATTCAAAAGTATAGGGATAACCTGGCTCATTAAAACTTTGATACGATTTTGAAGGAAAGCTAATGGCCTCGTAGCCTTTGCTTTTGGCAACAAAAGGCGTGTTGCAAGCGGTTACAAATAAAATACCGACAATAAAAAAACTAAATAAAAACCTAGACATGGTCAGGGTTTTGAGCAGGCAATGGGACAATAATTAATTGTATTTTATGTATTCTGTTTTTTTGAATTTCCATGACTGTAAAACTAAATTGTTTATACTTAACTACCTGTTGCGCTTCGGGGAAATGACCTGCAATTTCTAAGAACAAACCAGCCATCGTATCGCTTTCCCCTTTCACTGCATCAAAGGTGTTACTGGGAATATCAGTAAAATTACAAAAATCATTGATGGCTGTTTTGCCCTCCATAATAAAATGATAGTCATCTATTTTTTTAATCATGGATTCTTCTTCATCAAATTCATCTTTAATGTCCCCCACAATTTCTTCTAAGATGTCTTCTAAAGTAATGATGCCGCTAGTGCCTCCAAATTCATCCACTACTACAGCAAAGTGAATACGTTTCAATTGAAACTCTTTCAATAAATCTTCAATCATTTTTTGTTCATGTACAAAAAATGCAGGTCGAATCAATTGCCTCCAATTGTAATTGGCGCCTTCATTGATATGAGGAATGATGTCCTTGGTATGAATCATCCCAACAATGGTATCTAAATCTTCTTTGTAAATAGGAAACCTGCTGTAATTGTGGGCCTTGATATGTTCTAGCAAATCATTAAAATCCAATTGCTCTTCTACGCCATCCACGTCCAGCCTAGTTTTCATGATTTGTTTGACCGATATATTTCCAAACTTCACAATGCCTTTCAAAATATTTTTTTCATTGGTTTGGTGCACGGGCGAAGTAGTCAATTCTATGGCATGGTCTAGTTCCTCCATGCTGTAGGAATTGTTGCGCTTTTTGGCCATAATTTTTTCTATGCTATTGGTATACTTTACCATAAACGAACTAGGCTTAGAAAAAATAAAATAAACCCCTTGAATAATTAAGCTAAAGTCTTGTGCAAAACGAATATTGTTTTGTGTGGCCATCACCTTGGGCAAGATTTCTCCAAAAAATAATATAAGCAGGGTAACCAAAACCACTTTGACCACAAATTCAAAACCAGGTAAAGCAATTTTATCAAAGATGAAAAAATGATCAATGACTACATTGGCAATTAAAATGATGCAAATATTGATAAAACTATTAGCGATCAACATGGAGGTCAATAGCTTCTTAGGTTGTTCTAGTAATTGGATAATTCTTTGGAAAGGTCGATAGGGTTTGTTTTTGATAGACTGAATGTCTTTGTAAGACAAAGAGAAAAATGCTACTTCCGAACCAGCAATGATAAAGGAAAGAAACAAAAGAATACACATTAAAATTAGTAAGCCACTGTCTTGTTGCAATTGCAACAAATAATTGATCGAAGAAATAAATAGTGGTCCCGAATGAGGTTCCAAGGTCAGGTTGTTTTATGAGTGGAAAGTTACTGATTTTAAAAAGACAAAATGAAAATTTTAAAATTTTCTACAGCTGGGATATAAAATCAACGATGAGTTTTGGAAAAGGATAGGCCTGCAACTTGTTTTTAGGCACCCATAAGGCCTTGGAAAGTGCAGCTGGCTTAGTTTTGAGGGCTACTTGAATAAATCTAACAGTAAGTTGTTGATGTGTAAGCAATTGATTCACAGGCTTGGAGATGATGGTTTGGACTAATTCCTTTTTTGCCATACCCAATTGTTGCTGCAATACTTGTTGAAGATAATTAGCATTGTCTTTAGGTAAAGCGTCGTTCTGCACTAAATAAAATTGGTACAAGCCCGCCCAAATATCTTCCCCTCCGCGTTTTTGTATCATGTATTGCTCATTGAAATTGAAAACAAAAAAATCAAATTGTCTTTTTTTCTTTTGAATCTGTTTTAATTTAATGGGCAGTAAATTGATGTGATTGGTCGCAAAAGCAACACATCCTTTTTGCAGCACACATGCACTACACAAGGGGGCACTAGGTTTGCAAACCGTTGCGCCAAAATCCATTAAAGCCTGATTGTAAATGCCCGCCTTTGTACTGGCAAGATTTTCAGCTGCTACTTGATTAAAATATTTAATGCCTTCACCAGAATCAATGGGTAGGGAGATGCCATAATATCTAGAAAAAACTCTAAATACATTTCCATCCACTACTGCATAGGGCAGATTAAATGCAAATGAAGCAATGGCCGCGGCGGTATAAGGCCCAATGCCTTTGAGCGCCAACAATTCCTCGTAAGTTTTAGGAAAGACCCCTTTGTACTGCTTGACTATATATCTAGCCGTATGCAATAAATTTCGACATCGATTGTAATAACCCAAACCTTCCCACAATTTAAAAACTTGTTCATCCTTGGCCTTGGCCAGTTGAAAAATGGTCGGGTATTTTTTTACAAATTTTTCATAGTAGGCCCACCCTTGTTCGACCCTTGTTTGCTGTAAAATAATCTCACTTAACCAAATCTTATAGGGATCTGACTCTCCTTTCCAAGGCATGGGTCGATCATTGCTAGTTTTATTCCATTGGAGCAATAATTGGGTGAAAGGACTAATCATGATGGCAAAAATGAGTTAAAATGGCCAAAATAGATGAATAAAGTAGAAATTACGAACGATTATGTATAATATATAATTTATATATTATTTAATTATATGTATAGAAGGCTAGAATTATGTATCAAAATGAATAAAAATAATAGAATATAGTTGTAAAAAGGCGAAAATTGATTTATTTTTAATTACAAACAACAAAACTAAATTTCATGAGAAAATCTGATCTCATTAATCAAATCTCTGACAAAACTGGAATCCCTAAAGTTGACGTACTCGTTACTTTAGAAACTATGTTTAAGGAAGTGAAAGAAAATTTAGCAAACGGCCAAAACATATACATACGTGGCTTTGGCAGCTTTATTACTAAAAAAAGAGCGGCAAAAATTGGACGTAACATTAAGAAAAACATTGCCGTAGAAATTCCAGAACATTTTATCCCTGCTTTTAAGCCAGCAAAAGAATTTGTCAACGAAGTAAAAAGCAAACGTAAGTAACTTACCTTTGCAAGAAATTGACCTAATTTGAAAAAAGCGCAGTGGATTGCTATTATTGCGGGTTTAATTCTATTTAGCATTCTGTACATCTTTGTTCCAAGAACCAACAAAAAAGAGTTGGCTTCCACATCTGAAGCAGCTGTTAATCAGGGTGTTAACGCTAAATCATTGATTGATGGGGCTAAAACCTCATTGACAGCCGATCAAAAAATTGCCTTACTAAGCATTGAAAATCAACTCAATACAAATTCCAAGATAGCTGACAGCATTAAAACCTATAAGGCCCTTGCTCAATTTTGGGCCAAGGAGGCCCAGCGCATAGAACCTTATTTATATTATACTTACAGTGCTGCTTTGTTGGAAAATACTGAAAAAAGCCTCACTTTTGCAGCCCAGCAGTTGGTAGATAACTTTACCAACCCGGATGCACCGCCTGCCCTTCAAAATTGGATGGCAAGTAATGCAAAAGTTCTTTTAGAGAAAGCATTGGTTATCAACCCAATAAATGATTCAGCAAAAATAAATTTAGGTGCTTGCTACTTGTTTGGAAATATTTCAGACAACCCGATGCAAGGCATTTTAAAAGTAAAAGAAGTAGTGGACAAAAATCCACACAACGATTATGGCCAACTTATTTTAGCCTTGGGGGGTAAGAAGTCAGGACAATATGAAAAAGCCATCGAACGCTTTTTAATTGTGTTAAATGACCAACCCAATAACATCGAAGCCATGGTGAACCTGGCGGAGTGTTATGAGTTAACCAATCAAAAAGCCATCGCCATACAATGGTATACCAAGGTAAAAGATTTGGTGAACATTCCAGAAGCTAAGCAGGCCGTCTCTAAGCGAATTCAAGAATTAAAGAAATAACATTTTATAACAAAAATTATTCGACATGCCTTGTGGTAAAAAAAGAAAGCGTCATAAAATTGCGACGCACAAAAGAAAAAAACGTTTAAGAAAGAATCGTCATAAGAAAAAGAACAAATAGTTCTCTTCCTAGATAGACAAACGTATTTATTTAAATAAATACGTTTGTCTATTTTTCAAACTGCACACCACTTATCTACTTAGCAACTTTACCTTACCTTTTCCTTCCTTTGTAAAGTGGTCGTGATTCAAAAAACATAAAGCAGCTGCTCGCTATTTTGCAGGCTACCTGTTTTTAAAAAGTTGCGCTACCGTGAATAAAGAATTAATAATTAATAGCTCGGCTGATGGGGTTGAAATAGCCTTATTGGAGGAGAAAAAGTTGGTAGAAATACACAACGAAAAGATGGATGCCCTTTGGTCTGTGGGCGATTTGTACCTAGGGAAAGTAAAAAAAATTATCCCTGGTTTGAACGCTGCCTTTATAGATGTGGGCTTCGAAAAAGATGCATTTTTGCATTATACCGATTTAAGCCCTTATGTTAAATCTCTAATCAAGTTTACCCAGTTGGCTGTGAACGATGAAAACCATCAATTTGATTTTTCAAAATTTCAATCGGCTCCCGAAATTGTAAAGACTGGAAAAATTTCTGAAGTGCTCAATGGGAAGCCCACTGTGTTGGTGCAAATTTTAAAAGAACCCATTGCCGCCAAGGGCCCTCGCCTTACTTGTGAAATATCTTTGGCTGGAAGATTTGTAGTACTGACACCTTTCAATGAAATGGTGGCAGTATCTAAAAAAATTCATTCAGGCGACGAACGCAAAAGATTGCAAAAAATACTAGAAGCAGTGCGCCCTAAGAATTTTGGGATTATTGTGCGTACCGCTGCAGAAGGTAAAACCACTGCAGAATTACACGAAGATTTATTGACCCTCACCCATAACTGGAAAAACATTCAATCTAATTTGAGAGGTGCCCTGCCTCCTGCTAGAATCATGAATGAGGAAAGTAAAACCAATAGTATCTTAAGAGATTTATTGAGTGAGGATTTTAATAAGATCGTCGTCAACGATAAAAAGATTTATGATGTAACGCTTACATATCTTCAAAGAATTGCGCCACATAAAACAAATATTTTAAGCTTGTACTCAGGTGATCAAGAAATATTTGATCAATACGGCATTACCAAACAAGTAAAATCAAGCTTTGGTAAAACGGTCAATTTAAACTCTGGTGCTTATTTAATTATAGAGCATACCGAGGCCTTACATGTGATAGATGTGAACAGTGGATTCAAGAGCGTGGGCAATAACCAAGAGGAAAATGCATTGCAAACCAATTTGGAAGCCGCCGAGGAAATTGCCAGACAATTAAGACTAAGAGATATTGGGGGCATTATCGTGGTAGATTTTATTGATATGAAACTACCCGACAACCGTAGAAAAGTGCAGGAAGCCTTGGAGGAACACATGAAAACCGACCGGGCCAGGCATTCTATCTTGTCCATCTCTAAATTTGGTTTATTACAGGCTACCCGTCAAAGAATTAGACCCGAAGTCAATATCAATACTTCCGAAGATTGTCCAGCCTGTGCTGGAACAGGCAAAATAAGTTCTGCCTTGTTATTGGAGGATGAAATGGAGAAGAAACTGGCTTATTTGGCCACTCATGGCCATAAATCCTTGGTTTTGGTCGTACACCCTATCATTCATTCCCATTTAACCAAGGGCATCTTTACAAGCATTGTAAAGCGCTGGAAAAAGAAATACAAAATCAAACTGAAATCACAGGCATCCAATGCCAGCCATTTGGTGAAATACCAATTCTTAGACGATCAGCAAGAAGAAATAGTTATTTAAATAGTCCAACTCGATATTAAAAAGCCCTCCCCTGAATTACAGCGGAGGGCTTTTTATTTGAGGTAAACCAGGGGCCAGCAAAAAGGCCTTCCCGATCAATCGGGAAGGCCTTTTATATAGTCGCTTAAATTACGCTAGGTAAATTATTGCTTTTGTAAAACCAAGTTGTTGTTACCGTATGGTCCTAATGTAACAGTCATTTTTAATTGACCAGTACAAGCAAATGCATATCCAGAGATAGCAGTTGCAGACACTTGAGTAGCACCATAAGCAGCAAATACTGTTTTGGTTGTACCAGTGATTGAACCTGTAGCAGGATCAATAGTGATAATCCAAGGATTCACTTTAGTACCGTAATCTGGGTTAGGCCAAACATCACTCATATCAAGTGTATTAGCAGCAGTACCAGCTTTTACAGTAACGATGTCACCTGGAGACCAGTCAGCCCAGTCATCAGTGATTACCTTGTAAGTACCAGCCATATTAGTATATCCACATACAATAAATGCACCAAAATTGAACATAGTATTGTAAGTTGGACCACCTAATATACCAGAACCACCATTGGTACCTGTATTGTTTACATCATATCTAGCACCAGACTTAGTGAAAACTCTGATATAGAAAGAGTAACCAGAACCTGCTTTAAAAGCACTAGCTGAAATTCCTAAGGCCTTGGCTAAATCACCACCTGTGGCAGATATTTCAATAGTAGGAGCTGTATAAGTAATTGATTTTACAAATTTCCACTTAGTGGTATCGTAAGTATTACCAGCAGCAGCATACAAATCTACGTGATCCACTGGATCAATCGCACCTTCGTAAGCATGTGCAATAACACCTACTTTAGAACTAGCCGCTGTTTCGTATACTAAACTTGTATTGATTACTTTATCTAAAACTAGATATGAACCAATGCCAAAGTTAGACAAGGACGAAAGCGGATTAATTTCTCCATCTGTTTTTTTACAAGAACTCACTGCAAACAGGAGGCTGCAAAAAAAGATAGAATATAATATTTTTTTCATTTTCTTCTTTGTTTAAATTTTATTTAATGAAGTTAGCTGGGTTATTGTCCCAGAAAACTTTATTTGCAGCTGTACCAATTGCTTTTTGTGCAGGCGCATTTGAGTTTCTGTCAACAAACACAGAAGGGTAATAGAAAGAGTAAGCAAAAATACCTGGAGTTGCTGTAGCTACTGCCAACTGGGCGTTTTTAGGGCTACCTGTACGTCTGATATTATTGTATGCTTCTAATCCATTTCCATAAAGTGCAATATGGTATTCAGAGATGATTAGATCTAATTTCTCAGCAGGTGTTGCAGCAGCACTGTATAAACCATCTACTAAAGTTTTGTAGTTGGCAATTTGAGTGGCGTTTGCAAAAGATGCAGCTGGAATACTTGCATTAGAGTATGCAATGGCGGTTGGGAAACCAACTACTTTAGTAATTGATTGAGCAACACCACTCGCTAACAATGTAGCCGCATCTCCTTCTTTAGCAGTTACCCCTAAGGTAAGTACTGCTTCTGCTTTTAAGAAAGCAGTAAAAGAAGACAACCAGATTGGGTTAATTCCATTACCACCAGCACCCAAACCTAAACTAAGTTGTTTGCTTTGGCTGTAATCGAATTCACCACCAGCAGGGTATACACCATGTTGAGTTTTGTAAGCTCCATCTGGGGGTCCACCACTGTTATCACCGTAATCTCTTCCCATATAACCTTTACCACCTACTACGCAGAATGGAGTCTTATCTGGAACAGAAGGATACCATATAGGGTAAGTTGCATTGTAATATTGAGAATTCAAGATACAAGGGCAAGAGTTAGCATCAGCCCAAGCATAACTTGTGCTTTGACGATAGAAATAATAACGCAATCTTGGGTCACCAGTAGTTGCAGCAACAGTTGCTGAAGTAACACCAGTTACTACACCATTGTATTTTTCAGCAGCCACTTTCCACATAAAGTAGTTGGCTAAGTAACCACCGCCACCATTGTTATTGTAGTCACCAGCATAATCTGGATGTCTGCTATCTGGAGATAATGATTTACCATATTTGAATTGGAAATCATTCGCAGAAGTATTGATTAAGTTGTTCTCAGTCAATAAAGCTTGAATAGCTGCGGTTGAACCCGCTTTGTCTACCAAACGCGTGTTCATGTAAAACTTCAATTTTAAAGTTTTAGCTAAAGTAATCCACTTGGCCTTACTACCTGCGTAATAAAGATCCACTTTAGGCGCACTTGCTGCACTTGTATTGTTTAAATCAATAATCGCGCTATCTAAGATTTTTTGAACTTGTGCATAAACTTTAGCACCACCATCCACAGCTGGAGTAGTGTTTTCTGTTCCTTTTACAGCTTCGCTGTATGGAACATCGCCAAATAAGTCTACCATGGTTCCTAAGGTATAGGCTTTCATTACACGGGCCATACCTGATTGGATGAACTTCTTTTGTGATGCTGCCAAAGGAATCATCGCATCTACGTTAGAGAAGATGCTAGAATAGGCAGTGTACCACAAGCCATCATAACTTGCAGGAGAAGAACCATTTCTATAGAAAGGGCCGCCCCATGCGTAGTTAATACGAGCCAAAGGTCCAGCAGCGCCAGATGCACCATTGAAGAATCCGTTAAAATCCAATTGGATTTTATTTAAGTACAAGTTAACATCAGCTGTTGCTGTACTTGGATAGTTAGGGTTTGTTAATAGGCCATCAAGCTCTTTGTTACAAGCAGTAAAGCTCGTAGCAACTAGCAACAACCCAAAAACAATTTTTTTATATTTCATAATATATTATTTTTTAATTTTTAGAATGTTACTCTAATGCTTGCACCAAAACGGCGGGCTGAAGGACCACTCATCGCTTCAAAACCTCTACCATTACCTACACCTGTTGAAGACGCTTCTGGATCGAAGTGTATTTTTTCAGGGAAGTTAGGAGCAAAATACCATAAATTATTTCCAGATAAGCTAAGAGACAAAGATCCAAAAGGAGTTGAATTTAACATGCTTGCAGGGATACTGTAAGACAAAGAAGCTTCTCTTAATTTGATGAAAGTTGCATCGTAGATAGCACTTTCATAAGGAGCTCCGTTGGTAATACTGTTTCCATAATAAGCTTGAGAAGAAGAAATTTGGATATTGTTCTTTTGTCCATTCTCTAATACACCTGGTAAGATTAAAGGTAAGAAACGGTCAAATTGCGTATCGGCTGTTACACCACGACCAAGCAAACCGCCTGCAGTACCAGAGAACATTGTTCCACCTACAGAGTAATCCCATTGCATTCTAAAGCTAAATGCTTTATATGATAATGTATTAATGTTGGTTAAACGGTATAAAGCATTTGGATCACCAATTACTTTAATACTGTTAGCAGTAATATAACTACCATCTGGACCAACTACTCTTTGTCCTTCTGCATTTCTTTCAAAATAGCTACCAATGATTACACCATAAGGAGAACCATTTTTAGCAAAAGTACCTAGGTTAGAATAACCAGAGATATTGATTTGAGCAATATCATCAGGAATTCCAGAAACCATACTCTTATTTAAAGTATACAAGAAGTTAGTATTCCATTTCCAGTTTTTGTTTTTGATAACATCATAACCTAAAGCCAACTCAATACCCTTATTCTCTACATTACCTGCGTTGATTTGAGTTGCAGTAAATCCTGTGGCAGGATCTAAGTCACGTCTTAAGATTTGATCATTCGCTACTTTTTGGTAGAAAGTCAAGTCTAAGTTTAAACGGTTGTTTAAGAACTTACCCTCCATACCAATTTCTTTTTCATCCAATAACTCTGGCTTCAAATTTGGATTTGGTAAAAAGCTAGACAAAGCGTTGTAGTTCACATTAGTACCACCGTCTGTTTGGAAAGCTTTTGTTCCAATAACCAAAGCACTACGAGTAGAATATGGATCTGGGAAATTCGCACTTGTTGAATAACCTACTCTTAATTTTAAATAATTAATGTATTTGTTATTTTTCAAAGCCTCTATCACTGAAGTAGGAATGTAAGACAAACTTACTGAAGGATAGAAGATGCTTCTGTTGTCCGCTTCTACTGTAGAAGACCAGCTATTACGTCCACCTACTGTTAAGTAAGCGTAATCCTTATAACCTAAGTTAGCTTGTGCGAAAGCACCCAAACTTAAGTTTTGTAATTTGTAGTTCAATTCACCTCCGTCTTCACTACCTGTTGTATGAGATACGAAGTTACCGTGTGTGAACAAGCCATATACTAATTGTTCTGTGCTCTTCATACCACTTTGATCAAACAATCTTCTTCTTGAGTTAACACCCGCATCCACATTCAATGTGAAGTCTTCGTTTAAACGTTTGTCATAGTTTAAGATTGCACTATGGTCCCAAATGGTATTCGTTGAAATAGCTGTACGCATGATACCCAAGGCTTGGAATACACCACCCTTGTTTTGGTTGTAGAAACTAAATTCAGAATAGTTATCAAAACCAGTTCTGTAAGTTAAGTTCAAACCTTTAGCAATTTCATATCTAGCAGATACTTGACCGTAAGTTCTATTGGTTTTATTACCTGTGAAGGCATTGTATAAAGTCCAACGAGGGTTTTGAATGTCATTACCATTTCTATAGTAAATAGAAGAGTGGTTAGAGGGCAATTCATAAGGTAAGCCCATCAAATCCACTGCAGTTGGTGTAAACATAATGTTACCAAACACAGATGAGTTAGAAGGGTTGTTACCGTAACCATCAGAAGTTGGAGGAGAAACTTGATCAGTCAAAGCAAAGTTAATGGTACCACTAATGGTTACTTTGTTTGAAAGTTTAGAGCTTCCACCCATTCCAAATACGTTCTTTCTTAAACCGTTGTTAATGACAAAACCTTGATCATCTGTGTAACTATAACTTAAGTTGTAGTTCGCATTAGGGGTAGAACCCGCTAAGTTTACAGAGGTGTTTTGCATGGTTCCTTGCTTAAAGAAAGGAGCAACACTATTATAATACTTGTACTCATATGGAGCGCCTTTGAATTGAGGATATTCCAAAGCCCATGGTTGAGCAGCAGTAGTTCTATCATAAGGATGTTTCACCACTTGACCTTTCAAACGACCACCCCAGTTAGAGAAGAAAGCGATACCAACACTTAAGTCGAAACCACCACCCCATTCTTGGTTATATTCTGGTAAAATAGGATCTGTATTAAAGTAAGATTGAGCAACAGTAATTTCTGTTTTCTTCTTAGCTTTTTGAGTTGAACCATTTTTAGTAGTAATCAAGATTACACCATTACGTCCAGCCTCACCATACAAAGTTGTCGCACTCAAACCTTTCAATACGTTTAAGTTTTCAATAGTGTTTGGATCTAAGTCTAAGAAACGACTTGGTGTTTGAGTACCATACGTAAAGTTAGATTGAGTATTGGTACCTGCATCAAAAGGAACTCCATCCACGATAAACAATGGTTGAGAACCTCCAGTGATGGTACTGATACCTCTAATATTGATATTTGTTCCTGATCCACTTAAACCACTAGTGTTTACGATATTCAAACCAGGCGCTTTACCATTTAAGATTCTAGCTACATCCGCTTCAGGTCTCATTTCTAAGTCCTCTTTGGATACGGATGATACAGCATAACCTAATGCTTTCTTTTCACGCTTGATACCAAGTGCGGTTACAACCACCTCACTTAATTCTTGGCTTAGATTTTTAAGTGTAAAATTAGTTACTGAATTTGCAGCAGCTTCGATTTTTGCAAAACCTACGCTTGAAACTTGCAAAACAGCACCACTTTTAACACTGATCTTGTACACGCCATTTGCGTCTGTAAGTGTTTTGTTTTTTGTCGAACCTTTCTCAGTTACAAGAGCACCTTCAACTGCAGTACCTTTGTCATCTGACACTTTACCGGTTACAGTTGTGTTTTGTGCAATTGCAGCCTTAAAAGAGAAAAATGCAACAAACAAACACCATAGTAGTTTTTTTCTCATGTTGTTGTTTTAAAATTTAATGTTAAGAAAACCCCAATACAATAAGTATAAGAGTGCTCAAATCTATTGACAATTTGTTAAAAAAGAAAATATTTTTTAACATTTCTTAAACATACCGGTAATAATTTAATAAAATGAGCACATATTAAAATTATATTAAATTTATAATAGTTTATAATTAAACAAATTGCGGTAAATACTTGTATTTAAATGCGGTTTCTATTTATATTTACAACATGAGCAAGTCAAAATCGGCATTTTTTTGCAATAATTGCGGGTATGAATCTACCAAATGGGCAGGGAAATGCCCTTCCTGTAATGAATGGAACACCTTTACCGAAGAACTCATCGATAGCGGAAAGGAAAAAGAAGACAATTGGGAAGGTTACCACAATAACCAAAAAGGCACACAAGTAATTGCCATCAACGAAGTAAACAGTTTAACAGAAAAAAGAATAGATAGCTCCGACCCAGAATTGAACCGCGTTTTAGGCGGCGGGATTGTACTTGGATCCATCGTTCTAGTAGCCGGTGAACCAGGCATTGGAAAAAGTACTTTGTTCTTACAACAAGGATTGATGATGAAAGACCAAGTAGTCTTGTACATCAGTGGAGAAGAAAGTATTCAACAAATAAAAATGCGTGCAGATAGATTGAATTTGAAAAATGAAAATTTTTTCTTACTCACCGAAACCCATACTGCGCCTATCTTTAAAGCCATCAAGAAATTAAAACCAACAGTCGTCATTGTAGATAGTATACAAACTTTAGAATCTAATTTAATTGAAGCCGCTGCAGGAAGTGTTTCACAAATAAAACAAACTGCTGCAGAATTTCAACGCTTTGCTAAAGAAACAGGCACCCCTGTTTTTTTAATTGGACATATCACCAAGGAAGGGACCATTGCAGGTCCAAAAATTTTGGAACATATGGTGGATACGGTATTGCAATTTGAAGGCGATCGACACTATGCCTATCGTATGTTGCGTACTTTAAAAAATCGTTTTGGAGGCACCAGCGAATTAGGTATTTATGAAATGACTAGTGAGGGCATGAAAGTAGTGACCAACCCCTCTGCCTTCCTCATTGCCCAAAGAAACGAGTCTTTAAGTGGCAGTACCATTGCCGCTTCTATGGAAGGTATGCGCCCTTTATTGATTGAAGTACAAGCCTTGGTCACCCAAAGTGTCTATGGCACACCTCAAAGAACTGTCACTGGTTTTGATTTAAGAAGATTGCAATTGTTATTGGCTGTTTTAGAAAAACGCGGTGGATTTGCTTTTGGCATGAAGGATGTTTTTGTAAATATTGCTGGTGGATTAAAAATCGAAGACCCTTCTTTGGACTTGGCGATTATTTTATCCTTGTTATCTTCTTATGAAGATATCCCACTACCTCAAGGCATTTGTTTTGCAGGTGAGGTTGGTTTAAATGGAGAAATAAGAGCAGTGAATAGAATCCAACAAAGAATTGCAGAAGCAGAAAAATTAGGTTTTGAAAAAATTTATATCGCTGGATTTAATGGAAAAGGATTAGATACCAAAAAAAACAGTATTGAAATAATTCCTATCGAAAGAGTAGACGAAGCCTATCAATTGTTTTTCTAGTGGTGCTTAGCTTGTATCATAAAGTCCAAACATATTTTCAATCTTTTATTCATTTATTTTTTCCGCATCTTTGCTTAGAATGTGGCACAGACTTAATTTCAAGCCATACAGTTTTATGCACCCATTGTGAAAAAAACTTACCCTATACCGATTTATTTAACATTGAAAATAATAGAATAGAAAAAATATTTTGGGGAAGAGTACCTTTGAATGCAGCAACTGCTGTTTTATTTTTCACCAAAGATTCCATCGTACAAACTTTAATTTTTTAATTAAAGTACCATCAAAATAAAAAAGCAGGTTGGCTATTAGGAAGATTAATTGGCGCCTGCATTCTAGCATCGCCTCGTTTTAATCCTATTGATTTTTTAGTACCCATTCCTATTTCGAAAAAAAAGCAAAGGCAAAGAGGTTTCAATCAAACCATGATTATTTGCGAGGGTATTTTGCAAGTATTACCTGCCTTAAAAATTTTACCTGCCTTAAAAAAACAAAAATCATCCCGCAGTCAAACCCATAAAGACCGGATTCAAAGAGGAGATCAAATGGCGCATGTATTTGAACTAGCTAAGGCCATTGATATCAAAGCAGCTAGGTTATTATTGGTAGATGATGTCATCACCACTGGTGCCACCCTGGAAGCTGCAGCAGTCTGCCTTTGGCAGGCCCAACCCAAGGCTATTTCCATCGCCGCCGCCGCTTATACCCTTTAGTACGCCTTCAAATCAACCTTTTATTCAAATATTTGTTACATTTAAATACAAAATCAACTTATGAAATCAATATTCACTACTTTATTATTTGCTATGGTCCTAAGCTTATCTGCTCAAAGCATTCATTCTTTTAATGTAAAAAGCATCGATGGTACAGCTTTAAATTTAGCCAAGTTCAAAGGTAAAAAAATTCTTATCGTGAACACCGCTTCCAAATGCGGTTACACACCACAATACGAAGGTTTAGAAAAAGTATACGAGCAGTACAAAGACAAGTTAGTAATTATAGGATTCCCTTGCAATCAATTCGGTGGACAAGAACCTGGTAGCAATGAGGAGATTATTGATTTTTGCAAAAAGAATTATGGTGTGACTTTTCCCTTAGCGGATAAAATTGATGTGAAAGGCGAGAACACTGCACCCATCTATCAATGGTTAACTCAAAAAGCAAAAAATGGTGTATTAGATGCGAGCATTAGTTGGAATTTTAATAAATTTTTACTGGATGAAAATGGTAAAATGATTGCTTATTTTCCAAGCAATGTAAAACCAGACAGCGACGCTATTTTATCCTATCTGAAATAATTTTACCGGCCGGCCTTTATTAACTATCCACTATCTTCGTTGCATGTTATTCAGCGAAGTCATTGGACAAGAACCATTAAAAAAACAATTGGTTCAAATGGTGCAACACCAAAGGCTAAGTCATGCCTTATTGTTTGTTGGACCAGAAGGTTCCGGCGCATTGCCTTTAGCCATTGCTTTTGCACAGTACATTGTAAGCTTGCCAAATGCCAAAGGATCCGATGCTGGAGATTTATTTGCTACTGCCACTGCTCCATCAAGCCCAGCGCCCATTTATGGCCCTGAAGAAATTGCTACACTGCCTGCTTACCATCGGGCCAATAGTTTGATGCATCCAGATTTGCATTTTTCTTTTCCATCAATTACAGAAAAACCAGGTCAAAAAAATATCTCTGCCAACTTTATAGAAGAATGGAGAGAGTTTATTAATCTATATCCATATGGCAATGCTTTTGATTGGCTTCAATTGATCAAAGCAGAAAACAAACAAGGAAATATTAGTGCAGACGAATGCGCAGAAATCATCAAAAAACTTTCTTTTAAAAGTTTTGAAAGTGCCTATAAGGTATTGGTACTTTGGATGCCCGAATATTTAGGTAAAGAAGGAAATAAATTATTAAAATTAATAGAAGAGCCACCAGACAATACTATTTTTTTATTGGTGGCGGCCAATGAAGAAAATATATTACCTACTATTTTAAGCAGGTGTCAATACATTAAAGTCCCCAGGCTTTCCAAAGTAGAAATTGAAGAAGCCTTAATTGCTAAAGGAAAAATTGAGCCTGAAAAAGCGGCTCAAATTGCCTTGATGTCCGATGGCAATTACAGAGAAGCCTTGCACCTTTTACAACACAGCGATGCCGACTTTTTAAGTCAAATTAGAGAATGGCTCAATGCCCTATTAAAAAATGGACCCCTGGCACAAATGAAATGGGTGGAGGAAATGAGCAAAATGGGTAGAGAGCCCCAAAAGCAATTTTTAAAGTACTTCAACCATTTATTGGAACAAAGTATTCGCTTGAAAGTATTGGGCAATGAACTGCCATTGGACCCTGCTTTAAAGGATTTTGCCTTAAGAATCAATAAAATAGCGGGCGTTGGGCAATTGGAGGCCATTGTACAAGAAATCGATAAAGCCACTTATTATATAGAGCGTAATGCCAATGCTAAAATGCTATTTATGGCCTTGGGCATCAAGTTCTATCATATCATTCAGAACAAAACCTTAATTTTGACAGAAGCATAGGTAGTGAAAGTGTTTTGAAGGAAATAGAACCCATGCAAGGTATTTTAATCATTAACAGTAGAACTTAGAATATATGGGATGTGGATCATGTGGAACAGGAACACCTAATGGCTGTAAAAGCAATGGTGGTTGTAGTACTGGTGGCTGTAACAGACTAAACGTACACGATTGGCTTCGTGATTTGCCCATTGATGATATTGCTACTCAATGCAAAGTAGTAGAAGTGAGCTTTAAACAAGGAAGCCGAAAAGAATTTTTCAGAAATACTACCTTACAACATTTTGAGAAAGGCGACTACGTCACTGTAGAAGGTGTCAATGGTTTTGACCTTGGCGAAATTTCCTTAACAGGGGAATTGGTGCGCATTCAATTAAAGAAAAGAGGGACAGATGAATTTAGTCCTGAGATGAAAAAAATTCTAAGACCAAGTAACGAAAGAGATTTAGAAACTTACCATATTAGCAAAAGCAGAGAAGCAGCTATGCTAGCTCGTAGTCGTGCCGCTGCCAGAGACCTTAGATTGGAAATGAAATTAAGTGAGGTTGAATTGCAGGCCGATGGGAAAAAAGGCACTTTCTTTTATACCGCCGATGATCGTATTGACTTTAGAGAATTGATTAGAACTTTTGCTGGTGAGTTTAAAGTAAAAGTAGAAATGCGTCAAATTGGTATCAGACAAGAAGCTGCCAAAGTGGGTGGTATTGGTAGTTGTGGAAGAGAATTATGTTGCAGTACTTGGTTGCATGATTTTAAAAGTGTCAATACCACTGCTGCTCGTTACCAAAACTTATCTATCAATCAAACCAAATTAAGCGGACAATGTGGTCGTTTAAAATGTTGCTTGAATTTTGAATTAGATACCTATTTAGATGCTTTGCAAGCATTCCCGGATTATGCAGATACACTTCAAACAGCAATGGGTCAGGCTTTTTTAATTAAAAAAGATATTTTCAAAAATTTAATGTGGTATACTTTGCCTAACAATACCAAACATTTTCCTTTAACCATTGATCGTGTGGTAGAAATAAAAAAATTAAATAAGCAAGGGATTGCAGTAGAGGAATTGCAAGCGGTAGAAATTACCAGTAAGAATAAAGAAGTAGAACCAGAATTTGTAGAATTAGTAGGTCAGATAAGTTTGCGTTCATTAGAAAAAAATGATCGTCGTAGAAGAGATCAACAAAGAAGTTTCAACGATCGTCGACCGAACAATGAAAGGCCGAACAACGATCGACCTAACAACGATAGGAATCAAGATAGAAATAACAATCGACCTAATTTCAACAATGGTCCAAGACCCAACAACGGCCCAAGACCCAACAATGGCCCAAGTAACGGTCCTCGTCCGAACAATAACCAGGGACCAAGACCTAACAATGGTCCAAGACCCAATAATGGCCCATCCAATCCCAACTCAGCCAATTAATAGGGAAATTATTTTTTAGCTTTTTTAAGTTTTACCAGCACAATACCATGTTTGTATTTGGCACCAAACTTTGCAATGGCTTCCGGCCCTTTGTACACACTCATGGATTCAATCAAGGCGGTATTTAATTTGACCACTTTAGCGTAAGGGGTTTCTACACCATTCACCAAATAAGTAGGCAAACTTGGATCGCTTTTAGCATCGTTGGCATGGCTAGGCGCTTGCGCACTAACTAATAAAATTTGAAAGCAGAAGGCCAATAATAAAAATAGTTTTTTCATAGTCAATTTATTTAAACATATAATTTTTCTAATTCGTTATTCGTAAAATTCATTAATTTTTTTACATAATTAGGAGAGAAATTAAATTCAATGCCTGCTGCTTCATATAATGCTGGCAAGGTTTTAGTACCCCCCAAACTTAAAGCATTCATGTAATGCTCTAAAGCAGCGCTTGGATTTTTTTGGTATTGCATCCACATGCCAATAGCCCCTAATTGCGCAATGCCATATTCAATATAATAAAAAGGCACTTCAAATAAGTGTAATTGTCTTTGCCAACCAATGGCTCTAAATGCATCTAGGCCACTGTAATCAATGCTATCCGTAGAAAATTCTTTGACTATTTCCTTCCATGTATGGGTTCTTTGTTCAATGGTATGATTTGGATTTTCATACACCCAATGTTGGAACTTATCAATGATGGCAATCCAAGGAAATATGGTAATGGTGCGTTCCAATTGATGTTCTTTGGCACGATTTAAATCTTCTTCATTGTCAAAAAAAGATTGCCAATGATTCATTGTAAATAATTCCATCGACATACTAGCCACTTCTGCTATCTCCATGGGATATTCTTTAAATGCACTTAGTGTTAAGGGATGTGCTAAGAAGGAATGAATGGCATGGCCGCCCTCATGCACCATGGTAGTCACATCTCCCATCTGTCCTGCTGCATTCATAAATATAAAAGGCGCCCCCGATTCGGCTAGTGGACAATTGTAGCCCCCTGGTGCTTTCCCTTTTCTACTTTCTAAATCAAAATGTTTTAGCGCCTCCATTTTTTTCAAACAAGAAGCAAAAAAAGGATTGAGCTGTTCAAAACATGCGACCGATTTTTCATACAAATCTTTTCCATCTGTGAAAGGCCTTAAAGGCTTAGTACCAGCAGGCTCTGCCTCGGTATCCCAAGGCTTTAAAACATCTAATCCCAATTTCTTTTTCTTACGTGCATAAATTTTATCAATCAGGGGTAGCACATGCAATTTGATGGCTTCATGAAATTGAAAACAATCTTCTTTGGAATAATCAAACCTACCTAATTCCACAAATTTATAATCTCTATAATTCGCAAAGCCTGCATTCAAAGCCATTTGATTTCTTTTTTGAATCAAACTACTAAACAAATCATGCATGCTTTCTTGGTCTTGCAAACGACGCTCTTGTACTTTACGGTATACTTCTTCTCTGACCAATCTATCTTCATCTTCTAGAAATTTAGCGGCTTGTTGTAAAGTGTATTCTTGTTCTCTAAAATTAATGGTCATCTTGCCTGCAATGGTGCCGTATTGTTGTTGAAGCACACTCAATTCAGCTTGAAGGGGAATATTTTCTTCTCTAAATAATTCTATATTTTTCTTCACCGATCTTAAATAAGTAAAATACAAATCCTGATTTAATTCTTTGGTATAAGGGCTTTGGATTAATTTTTTATTGAGCGCATCTGCATAGGGCTGCATCTTGGGTTGAATTTCCATACAGAAATAATTAAAAGCCTCTTCCAAAGATTTATCGGTGGTATCGCAGGTCATTTTTATTTGTCTCCAACAAGCATCTTCACTGATAAAGGCCTCCAATTCACTTAAATCCAATAACCATTTTTCAAGGTTAGCTGCACTACTCAGGGGCCTATCTAATAATTCCTTGAAAAAGGATTCAATACTGGCCCAATCGGTTAAAACATAGTCCTTGGGTAAGTAATGGTGGGGCAATTTTTGAATGTCGGCCGTTCTTGGCATAAGATGAAATTTTAAGAGGCAAATTTACTACTTTTACACAGTTCAAAAGCGATTAAAGTGCCCGATACTATTCACTTACTTCCAGACCACATTGCCAACCAAATTGCTGCCGGGGAGGTCATTCAAAGACCTGCCAGTGCCGTCAAGGAATTGTTGGAAAATGCAGTAGATGCAGGCGCCACCGAAATACGCTTACTCGTGAACGATTCCGGAAAAGCCTTGGTGCAAGTGATAGACAATGGCAAGGGCATGAGTCCAAAAGATGCCCAAAATGCCTTTGCTCGACATGCCACCAGCAAAATAAGTACCATTGAAGATTTATTTCAAATTAGAACCATGGGCTTCCGCGGAGAAGCCTTGGCTTCGATTGCGGCCGTTGCCCAAGTAAGTTTAAAAACCAGACGCACCGATGATGAATTAGGCACCAGTGTAGAAATTGAAAATAGCAAAGTAACCGAAACTACTGCTATTTCTTGCGCTGTAGGTACCAGTATCAGCATGAAGAATTTATTTTTTAATGTGCCTGCGCGTCGAAATTTTTTAAAAAGTAATAGTGCAGAATTAAAACACATCATTGAAGAATATACAAGGGTCGCCTTGGCCTTTCCTGAAGTTTATTTTAGTTTAAGCAGCAATGGGCAAGATGTATATCATTGGGAGGGAGGTAGTTTTAAACAAAGAGCCATACAAATACTGGGTAATAGTTATCAAACCAAACTAGTAACGGTGGGTGAACAAACCGATTATTTAACCATTACCGGTTTTGTAGGTAAACCAGAGACTGCTAAAAAAACAAGGAGCGACCAATATTTTTTTGTGAACCGTCGTTTTATCAAGAGTGCCTATTTGCATCATGCAGTGGCCAATGCCTTTGATGGATTAATCGCCAAAGAAAATTTTCCTAGCTATATTTTGTACATAGATGTAGACCCTACTCAAGTGGACATCAATGTACATCCTACCAAACAAGAAATAAAATTCGAAGACGATAAAATCATTTATGCATTTGTGCAAGCCGCTGTAAAGCATGCCTTGGCGCAGTTTAGCATTGCACCTTCTTTAGATTTTTCTTTAGACGCGGCTATTCAAGAATTAGATGCCATTCAGCAACCTTTCACTACTGCCAAAGCAAATACGGTAGCCAGTCAATCACTGTATGAAGGTTTTACGAAAAAAAATCAAGCGCATTTTATTCCCAAGTCTGATTCCGCTTCCAAACAGGATTGGAAAAGTTTTTTCACCACCCTGCCTAGTGCAGACAATGATCAAACAGTCCAAGAAAGTGAATCCTATATTGTAAAGCCATCTTCGATGGGCTTGTACAAAGATGGCAGCCCCTTGCAAGTGAATGAAGAAGCGACACTCATGCAATTGCATCAAACCTTTATTGTGGCCCCAAGCCATAGTGGTTGCATCATGATTCATCAGCAATTGGCGCACGAAAGAGTTTTGTATGAGAAATTTCAAAAAGCAAGTGCCCATCCACATGCTACACAAAAAAGTTTATTTCCAGTCGTATTGGAATTAAGTGTGAGTGATGCTATTTTATTAGAAGAAATTATAGCGGACCTAGCTTTGATTGGCTATGAGATTGAATCCTTTGGCCCTAATAGTTTTATCATTCAAGGCATTCCTGCGGATGTGAATGCAGGCAATGAAAAAAATGCAATTGAATTATTGTTGGAACAATTCAAACATTTTAGTGGCGATGTCAAATTTAGCAAAAGAGAAAAATTAATACGTTGTATGGCCCGTCAAATGGCCATCAAGGCAGGACAGGCTTTAACACAGAAAGAAATGCATGCGCTGATTGAAGCCTTAGGTGATTGCGATATTCCTAATATCACCGCTTCTGGCGCGCCTACTTTTGTAGAATTTAAAGAAGATTATTTAAACGGCTTATTTAGCAAATAATACTTTACTAATATTTGCCGACCAGGGTAGTTAAATATTTTTCAACTGCCTTCCTTACTCCTGTTGAATTAGGGTTTGGATGGTTGGCCACCAATACAGAAAATATAAGTTGATTTCCTTTATTGGTAACTACATATCCACTAAGTGCCACTTGATTACCCAGTGTGCCTGTTTTGGCATACAAGAGACCAGGAATATTTTTATAATAAGCTGCTAAGGTTCCTTTGCCTCCTTGGGCAAATATATTTTTGATTCTTTCAAAACCAAAATCCTCCTGCATCTTTTGTAGTAAAGCAATATAATTTTCTGGTGTATTTAAATTAAACCTACTTAAGCCACTGCCATCTGCCCACTGCATTTTTTGTGGAAAAAAATTGAATTCAGTTTTTAATAAGGTGTCTATGATTGCTTGATCATCTATCTTATTTAACAGCTGTGCGCTAGTCATTAATAAAATTTGTTCTGCATAGAAGTTGTCACTTCTATGCATCATTATTTTTAAGAACTCATCGGTGGGCACTGTTTTAAGCAAATGAGCGGAAGCCGTATTAAATCCTTTTTGAATGACTATGGGATGTTTAGGATGCAGGCTGTCTTCAATCAATGTTTTGGCAAGGCCATAATTGGTATCGGTGATAAAAGGAATTTGTTGAACCTGCGCTATGGTAGATTTTCCAGTGGCATAAAATTGATTACTGTGTAAAGATCTTGTCCAAACACTGTAATTGGCAGCTAAGTCTTGTCCTTGAGCCAATGAACTAGGCTGAACGTTTACTCCATTTTTAGTTTTGGCCACAGTGAATACATTGCCATAAATTGGCAACCTATTTCTTTCTGGTTGATAGTCCTGGTCATAATCATCCCAGGCCCAACCTAGGCCATACATCGCAAATGCATCCGGTGTATTGGGCAAACAAAGCACTACTTGCTTGTTGGTGTTTTTAATTAAATCAGCTACGGGTTGATAAGCAAAATCGGGATGCAAGAAACTAGGATCGCCCATGGGCAATAAAAAAATACTGTCTGCATTTTCATTGATTTGCCATCCTGGAAGTGAATCTTTCAGGAACTTCATGCCTAAATAACTGGATACAATTTTAGTATTGCTGGCTGGCGTAAAATACAAGCTGCTTTGATAACGATCTACCCAGCTTTGATGGGTATGATTGTATACAGCCGTTCCAATATGGGCGCCTTTCAAGGCAGGATCTTTGAGTAAAGTTTGTTGTGCCTGACGAATCGAACAAGCACTCATCGCAGTACAAAAAACAACCAACTTTAATAAATTAGAAATATTTATTCTCTTTCTAAAGCTCTTAACCATCTTTCTGGAATTTCGTTATTGGAAGCTACTAAATAATCTTTGTAACTGCAAGGAGCCCATTCATTATTGTGTGTTTGCATCCACCATCTTCCAGTACTTTTGCTTTGTAAAAAATTAGTTTCAATATCTGCAAAGGCAATATGAAATTCTTTAAAGCGCTCGGTATCAGCCAAAGGTGATTCTTTTTTCCCTTTTTGAATGCCATCCAATACATACCAAATCATTTGTGCCATTTGTATCGCAGTAAGATGATTGTTGTCTAGTTCGGCATGATATCCAAAAAGCCCAATGGTGCTGGTTTTCCAACTCATGCCCGCATATTGCATCAACACGCAAGCTTCTTCCCCATTGAACCCATTGGGGGTAATGGTATTGGCAGGTGCTTGTGCATTTTGAATGGCGCTGATGTCAAAACTCATCATGTGACTGTCTCTAATCACAGGCTCCATTTCTTCCATATCCTCTCTTACTTTGCCCAATCTAAAACAATCAAACCTTAATTTATCTATGGTTTCCAACATTTGCGGATGCATGAAATAACTTTGAAATCCTATATGCGCATAATGGTTTAAATGATTAGGCAAACCAGTAAATAATTCTTCTAAAAAATGATCCGAGGGCAATCTTGCTTCCAAATCTAAATCTATCTTGGCATCTACCAACACGGCATTCACCAAGGTAGGAATGGAGGTATAAGCATGGTATTGGGCAAGGGTTAAATCGTGTGAACCGCCAATGATCACTATTTTCTTATGCTGTAAAAGCAATTCAGAAATAACTGTTCTTAAAGCAGCATAACTGTCTTGAATGGACTGTCCCAATTTTACATTGCCTATGTCTACAATGCGCACTTGGCTATGCCAATAATATAAGGAATACAAGGCCGATCGAATGGCATCAGCGGAGGCAAAACCATTCAATGCATGGCCTCCACCTCTAGATTCTCCAGCCCCAATAATGACCAAATCTGCCAAAGCAATATCTGGAATCTCTCCTTCATTCACTTTGATGTGTTTGCCCAATTGGGTGTCTCTATAGCCCTCGTCATTGGATATAATATCCAAATTAATGGGTTCAAGGTAATCTTTGATAGAACTTAAGGACATGTAAGTGTATTAGCTACTAGAATTAACGCTTAAACGATCAAAAGATTGTATCAAATGGGGCTAATCTTGAAATTTATAACCCACCCCTCGGATGGATATAAAATGGATGGGGTTTTTGGGATCCAACTCGAAGTATTTTCTGAAACTTAAGATAAAATTGTCAATGGTTCTGGTATTGGGAAAAACCTGGTAGCCCCATACCGTTTGTAAAATTCGCTCCCTGGTGACTACATTATTTTTATTTTCTATCAATAACTTTAAAAGCATTGCTTCTTTTTTGGTTAAAGTTATTTTTTCTCCTTGGCTATTGATCGCTTCTAAGGATTTAAATTGAATACGATTGCCGGCAAATAGATATTCTTCTATTGGGGCTGGTTGATGAATGGCTGTTGCTTTTTGAATCAACTTAGCCACTCTTAACAATAGTTCTTCCAAATTAAATGGCTTGGTCAAATAATCATCGGCTCCCAATTTCAAACCTTGTACTCGATTGGCACTGGTATTTTTTGCACTTAAAATTAAAATAGGTGTAGTGATATTATTTAAGCGCACTGTTTCTGTAATGGCAAAGCCATCCAATTCAGGCAACATCACATCTAAAATGATCAAATCAAAATGTGCCTGTTGAATTTGTTTTAATGCAGTGGGACCATCAAAAGCAGAACTCACTCTATAACCTTCCATTTCTAAATTTAGCTTCAAGGCATCGTGTAAATGTTCTTCATCTTCTACCAATAAAATTTCTAGTTTTGACATACTTACTGGTTTGCAAATGTTACGGTGAATATACTTCCTTGCCCCTCATTTGATTTTACTTGTAAACTAGCATTATGAAATGCAGTAATTTTTTTACACAAATAAAGTCCAAGGCCAGTGCCCTTACTTGATCTAGTACTTTCTGCACCTACTCTGTAAAATTTTTCAAATATTTTTTCTTGATCATGTACAGGAATACCAACGCCTAAATCTTTTATCGTTAAAATTAGTTTTTGTTGCTCACGTTGTAAATGCACAGCAATAGGTGTATGCGTAGGGGAGTATTTGTTTGCATTGTCCAATAAATTATTCACCAGCATTTGTATCAATAAAGCTTCACCTTGAATGAAAATGGAAGCTTCAATAAAAGTATCCAATAAGCGCAATGGAAACCTTTCTTGAAAAGATTGACAGGCTTCTTTGACCAATTTAGACAAATCTAATTCTTGTTGATTGGATTCGTATTGACCCATATCCAATTGAGAAGCCAATAAAATATTATTGGATAAAGCATCTAATCTTTTGGTTTCCTTAAGTGTGGCTTCTAATAATTTATTTTGTTGCGCAGTGTCTAGGTCTCTTTTTAAAAGTGTTTCTATATTTAAATGAGAAATGGCAATGGGCGTTTTTAATTCATGCGTTACCGCCATCATAAAATTTTGTTGCTGATTGGAATAGCGTAACTGCTTTAGTAATGACCTGTATACATAAATGGCCCCCCATAAAAAAAGAAACAAAAAGGTAAGCCCTTCCCCAATAAACTGCTTAGTTTTTCTAAGCTGGAAATTTTGTATCTGTATTACTTTTTGCTCAAGCGCAGGATCGCTCAATTGTATAGATTGAAATTTGACCGCAGCAATTTCATCATTTTGTTTTTCTAAGGAAACATACCACCATACGAAAGCAGCAATCATATAGGTTAGAAAAACCCAATAAATAAAACTTACCAGTCTGAGTTTATTGATTTTTACTAATGGCCATTTCATGGTTTCAGCTTTTCAACTCTAATGCCAGTGGATAAAATATTCTGCAGCGGATCCTCACGCATGGTATGTTGCAGGGTAAAACTAGTGGTTCCTAAATCAAAATGCATCGGACCATTACCAATGGGAATTCTTTGATCAAAAATATCATCCATGCCAGTGCCCAACCAGCCCTTGGTTTCATCGGCCATATTTAAATTAAGTTGTTGTGTAGCAATAGAATCCTTTGGACTTTTAATGGTCAGCTTGAGCCAAATATTTTTATAATGATAGGCATTATGGTGTCGGATGACAAAATAAACTTTGTACAAAGCACTTGTATCTGTGATATTGAATTGATAGGTATTGGCTTTGGAAGATGCCCAACTATGTGCTGGAAAAATAGTAGTTTGTTCAAACAAAGGAATGGTTTGACAGCTTGCAAAAAACAAGGTCAATGAAATAAATAAACCCATTTGTTTATTTTTCAAACCCATCATATTACAATACATTTAAAATTTGTTCTTTCGCTTTTTCTAATTCGTCTTTCATTAGAATTACCGATTTCTGAATGTCTACATCATTCGCTTTTGATCCGGTCGTATTAATTTCCCTGCCCATTTCTTGCAAAATAAAGGAGAGCTTTTTACCTTTGGAAGGTTCTGATTCTTTTAAAATAGTTTTAAAATAAACGCAGTGATTAGTGAGTCTTACTCTTTCTTCTGAAATGTCAATTTTTTCAATGTAATAAATAAGCTCCTGCTCTAATCTATTGGTATCATATTTATCGGTGCCCACATATTGTTCTAACAATTTGACCAAACCTTCTTTTATTTTAGTGCGTCGATTGGGCTCGAATATAGCTATTTGTGCTTGTTGCTGCTCAATGGCTGCCACACGCTCAAGCAAATCCTTTTCAATACTTTTGCCTTCTTCCAAACGGTGTTGAACCATATGCTTAATGGCTTCTTGAAGCAAATCGTTTAAAGCCTTCCATTCTTCATCGGTTAAAACTTCGTTGCTAGAAGAAACTACATCAGGTAATTTTAATAAGGTACTTAAGATATTTTCCTTTTCAATGCCTAGCTCATTGGCCAATTCAATAATGGGTTGATAATAAGATTTAGCCAATTCTTTGTTGATACTTACTGGCTTGGCCACCCCATTAGATTTGATGGAAATACTGCACTCCACGCTTCCCCTGAACAAAGATTCATTGAGCTTATTTCTAATCTCAACTTCAAATGGCTTTAGCAAAGAAGGAATATTTAGTCTTAAATCAAATTGCTTTCCATTCAAAGACTTGACTTCAACTAAAAATGTTTTGTCTTTAAAAGTAGCTTCTGAACGACCATATCCGGTCATGGAATATAACATAGTAATACCTGTTTAAATAGTGAATAAAGGTATTAAATAATAGGCAAGCAAAAGCATTTTTTAGAAATCGATGCCTACCCCATTTTTTTTACGTAGTTGGTATTGGGCATGATCAAAACTATATAATTTGCCTGGACGGTGGGTGACATTCAGTTCCATCTCATGGGTGTCGATTAATAAGCCCATGCTAGCAAATTTTTTCCTAAAATTTCGACGATCTAATTTGGTGTCTAAAATGGCTTCATATACATGTTGCAATTGCCTCAAAGAGAATTTTTCAGGTAATAAATTCAAAGCCAAAGGATGTTCTTGTATGCGCTTTTGGAGCCAAGCATAGCAACAATCAAGGATTTCCTTATGGTCGAATGCCATTTCCTTGAGCAGATGGATGGGATGCCAGTTTAATTCATTGTCTGTTATTTCCAATGAATGATCTTGGATGTTTAAAAGAGATGCGTAAACGGAGGTCACCACCCTGCCCCCCAGGATGCCGATTGGGTTGACTAAAAGTATGCACTTGTTCCAAATACACTTGCTTCATGCCAGTTCTTTCTAACAAAACCCTATTGGCAGCGGTATCTAAATCCTCATTGGCATTTACCTTATCTCCCAATAAGGACAACTTGCCATAAAATTGAGCCAAATCACTCTTAATTAAGAGCACTTTTAAGGAGTTCTCATCAAAGCCAAAAATGACACAATCCACCGTCAAAGGCACTGCAGGATAGCCAACCACCAATTCAATGGCATCTATATTTTCTTTCAAACCGGGAACAATCTTTGATTTAAGGGGTTCAAGCATAGTTTTTAGCGCAGTTATTAAGCATATCGTTTAAATCGTTAGGGAAAATAAAATTTTCTGTACCCAAAATACGAAATAAAAGAATAAAACAATTTGTATTTTAGCAGACCCTTAAGCACATGTACAATAATTCACAAATACAAGATTTCCAAAAAGTCACCAAAGATTACTTAAACAATTCACACTCCATCGAATTGAGTAAATTGAAAAATTTGCTAAAATTTCATGAGTATCAATATTATGTGGCCAACGAGCCTTTCATAAGCGATTATGAATACGACCAATTGTATCAACAATTGATTGCATTGGAATTGGCCAATCCATCCCTTATCACCGTCGACTCCCCCAGCCAAAGAGTAGGCAATAGTTTAAATAATAGCTTTGAAACGGTGGCCCACTTGGTGCCCATGTTAAGCTTGGAGAATAGTTACAATGCCGAAGATTTGATTGATTTTGATAGAAAAGCAAAAGAAGGTGCTCAATTAGATTTACTGGAATATTGTGTGGAACCAAAATTTGACGGGGCCAGTATTTCACTGCTCTATGAAAATGATTTATTGGTGAGGGCCTGTACCAGGGGCGATGGCATTGCGGGCGAAGATATTACCAATAACATCAAACAAATCAGATCCATTCCATTAAGTATTCCTTTGTTGGCCCAAGGTATTCAACAAATGGAAATTCGTGGCGAAGTGATTATGACAAAAAAAGCATTTGCAGATTTTAATGATCAATTAAAACAAAAACAATTGGCCACCTTGGCCAATCCACGCAATGCTGCTTCTGGTAGTTTACGCATGAAGGACCCCAAGGAAGTGGCGGAAAGAAATTTAGATGCCTTCATTTACCATATCAGTTATTTTTTAGCCGCTCCTGGGAAAAAATTAACAACACTACTTTCTACCCATAGTGGATCCTTGGAATTGCTTTGGAATTTTGGTTTTAGAGCACCACAAAAAGAAAAAAAATTAATCAAAGGCATTGAAAATGTAATTTCATTTTGCGCTGAATTTGAAGCACAGCGCGATACACTTCCTTATGAAATTGACGGACTAGTCATTAAAATAAATGATTTTGCTTTACAAGAAAAATTAGGCATGACCTCCCACCATCCAAGATGGGCCATTGCCTATAAATTTAAAGCAAGACAGGCCACAACTGTATTAGAGAGCGTAGAATTTCAAGTAGGCCGAACAGGCGCAGTAACACCTGTCGCTAAATTAAAAGCAGTGGCCATTGGTGGCGTAACAGTAACTAGTATTTCCATGCACAACGAAGAATACATTAAAGAAAAAGATTTAAGATTAGGAGATACTGTAATTATTGAAAGAGCTGGAGATGTGATTCCTCAAATTGTTCAGTCCATTGCTTCTTTGAGAAAAGGCAAAGAAAAAATTATTCAATTTCCAACTACCTGCCCTGTTTGTAATTCCTTGTTAGAAAAAGAAGAAGCAGAAGCAGTTTGGAGATGCAATAGCCCTTTATGCACTGCGCAAATCATTGAAAAAATAATTCATTTTGTAAGCAAAGACGCCATGGACATCAAAAGCTTTGGCGAAGCCAATATCAGAAAATTTTATGAACTTGGTTTGCTTACGACCATTCCAAATTTGTACACCTTAGAATTAGAAAAAGTAAATGGCTTGGAAGGCTTTGGTAAAAAAAGCATCGATAATTTAAAAGCCGCTATTGAGATTTCTAAAAGTCAACCCTTGTATCGATTGGTCTATGCACTAGGTATAAGATTTGTTGGAGAAACTACCGCTAAAACCATTGCTTCACAAATTCATCATTTATTAGACTTAGAAAACTATACTGAAGAACAATTAATGGCCTTTGAAGACGTAGGCATTAAAGTGGCCAAAAGTATTTATCAATTTTTTCACGCGCCTAAAAATATTGAATTGATAAAATCATTGGAGGCCTTGGGTTTAAATATGATTCAAACCAATACCAAGGCGGTGGACGGAAATTTATCCGGCCTTAATTTTTTATTTACGGGTACGCTTACTCAATTAAAACGCTCCGACGCAGAAGCCATGGTAGAAGCAAGAGGTGGTCATATACTAGGTGGCGTAAGTAGTAAATTAAATTACTTAGTCCTAGGCGAAGACGCCGGTAGCAAATTAGAAAAAGCCAAAAAAATAGCTTCGATTAAAATTATAACCGAAGCCGACTTTATTGCGTTGATGAATTAATAAAAAATTATAAAAATTATTTACTAAATAATTCCCTTCGACGCTAAGTACTCCGCAATCTGCACTGCATTGGTAGCTGCGCCTTTACGTAAGTTATCGCTCACAATCCACATGTTTAAAGTTTTCGCTTGGGTTTCATCTCTGCGCAAACGTCCTACAAACACTTCATCTTTTTCATGTGCCCAAAGAGGCATTGGATAAAATTGTTCTCCGTCGTTTTGTTGTACCACTACCCCAGGTGCAGCAGCTAATTCGGCAATTAGTTCTTTCAAATCAAATTCATTTTCAAATTCTACATTCACACTCTCGCTATGCCCACCCATCACCGGTATACGCACAGTTGTAGCAGTTACTTTAATAGTATCGTCTTGCATAATTTTACAAGTTTCTTTGACCATCTTCATTTCCTCTTTAGTATAACCATTTTCTAAGAATACATCAATTTGAGGAATAGCGTTTAAGTCAATGGTATATTTATAGGCCATGTCATCGGCACCCACTTTAACACCTTTTCTTTCTTCCATTAATTGGTCTACCGCTTTCTTGCCCGTGCCGGTTACACTTTGATAAGTGCTTACCACCACTCTTTTAATTTTATATTTTGCATGTAAAGGCTGCAAGGCCACCACCATTTGAATGGTAGAACAATTGGGGTTGGCAATAATTAAATCCTCGGTGGTTAATACTGAAGCGTTTACTTCTGGTACGACTAATTTTTTGGTGGGGTCCATTCTCCAAGCTGAAGAATTATCAATCACACGAATGCCAGCAGCTGCAAATTGAGGTGCCCACTCTAAAGAAGTGCTTCCCCCAGCAGAAAATAAAGCTACTGCAGGTTTAGCCGCAATGCCTTCTTCCATAGTCACTACTTTATACGCCTTGCCTTTATAAATAACTTCCTTACCCTTTGAGCGCGCCGATGCTACAGGAATTAATTCAGTCACTGGAAAATTTCTTTCCGCTAATACTTCTAACATTTTAGTGCCTACTAAACCAGTAGCACCTACCACTGCAACTTTCATATTTTATCTTTTAATTTCTTTAATAATCATTTGAAAAACAAAAAGCCTCCCAATTTCTTGGAAGGCTTCTGAATATATTTTATAGCATACAAACAATCAGTACCTTCCTATTATAGGGGTTTCATAATTTGTTTGGTATGTTTATATTTTCTCATTGCTTGCACAAAATTAATTCGAATTCAATCAATCTCCAAATTTATACTAATTCAATATCAAAATTAACTAGCTGAACGAACGATTGTATGCGTTCTTTAATGTCGGCTTCGTTAATTTCTGTTAATCGTTCTGTACCAAATTTTTCTACACAAAAGCTGGCTAAAGCACTACCTACAATGATGGCAGACTTCATATTATTGAAAGAGAAATCTTTAGTTTTTGCCAAATGCGCTACAAAGCCTCCTGCAAAGGTATCTCCTGCGCCGGTTGGATCAAACACTTCTTCTAATGGTAAAGCGGGTGCAAAGAATACTTCAGTGCCATGAAACAATAAGGCCCCATGTTCTCCTTTCTTAATGATTAAGTATTTAGGTCCCATTGCCATAATTTTCTTTGCGGCTTTTACTAAACTATACTCTCCGCTTAATTGACGTGCTTCGCTATCATTCACCATTAATACATCCACCAAGCTAATGGTATGCAATAAATCATCCATCATAATTTCCATCCAAAAATTCATCGTATCCATCACGATTAATTTTGGACGATTTTTCATTTGCTTGATCACACTGCTTTGTACACTAGGAACTAAATTGCCCAACATTAAAATTTCACAATCTTGATAACTATCTGGCACTACAGGCTGAAAATTTTCCAAGACATTTAATTGTGTTTCTATGGTGTCACGCGTATTCATATCCAAATGATACTTGCCGCTCCAGAAAAAAGTTTTTTCGTCTTTTTTAATTTGTACCCCTTCTAAAATCACGCCTCTTGCACTTAGTGCATCTAATTCAGACTGAGGAAAGTCTCCGCCCACTACAGAAATTTGTTTCACGGTGGTAAAATTGGAAGCACACCAGGCTATATAAGTAGCCGCTCCACCAATTATTTTATCGCTTTTCCCGAAAGGGGTTTCGATGGCATCAAAGGCCATGGATCCAACTACAACTAATGACATGTTTTTGTTTTTAATTTTCAGCTGCGAAACTACGATTTTTACTGCTAAGATGTTTTTTGAAAAAAGAACTAACGTTTATTCGTGCTAACTACTTGATAATCAAAAAACTAACGAATTTGAAGATTTTATTAGATTGTGGCCTAGTATTAAAGAAATAATTCTATAATTTTGTACTAACAAATGATCAATTTTATAGTAGTATGGCCAGAATTAAAACAGAAAAAAACGGTTCAAGAAAAGATGTAATTGTTAGCAAAGCAGCCACACTTTTTAGAGAAAAGGGATACAAAGCAGCCAGCATGCGCGACTTGGCCGAGGCAGTGGGTGTAGAAGCAGCTAGCTTATACAATCACATCAAATCAAAAAGTGAATTACTTCATGAATTAGTTTTTAATGTGGCCAACAGATTTGTATTGAAGATGGATGAGATAGAATCAGAACCCATCAGTTCCTTACAAAAAATGGAAAAATTATTACGTTTTCACATCAGTGAAATGATTCATAGTTATGAAGAAGTTTATGTAAGTGATAGAGAGTGGAAACATCTGTCTGACCCTTATTTATCCAATTATCAAAATCAACGAAGAGTATACCGCAAAAGGATTGCAGCCATTATTGAAGAAGGCATTCGCAACAAAGAAATCAAAGCCATTGATGCCCCTACTGTTGTATTGATTTTTTTACATGCAGTGAGCGGAATAGAAAGCTGGCATAGATCTACCAAAAAAATTAGCGCCGAGGAATTAGAGCAAAACATGGTCGCCATTTTAATTGATGGACTAAAAGCGAATCATTAATCATTCTAGTAGTCAACACTTGACTGCTCTTTTATACAAGCAACTAGAACGTCTAGTAGTATAATAATCCTCAGATAGCCACAAGATTTAGTTAACTTTGCCATTCATAAGTACAAAGTGTCAGAAAGAAACAATTTTATTGATTACATCCGCATATTTGCCCATAGTGGACATGGAGGGGCAGGTTGCAAGCATTTTCTTCGCAATAAACTAACTGCCAAGGGCGGGCCTGATGGTGGCGATGGTGGCCGCGGTGGTCATATCATCTTAAGAGGCAATGCCCAGCTTTGGACCCTACTGCATTTACGCTATTATAAAAATGTGATTGCCGAAGATGGCGAAAACGGATCTAAGAATAAATGTACGGGTAAGGATGGTAAAGATATTATTATAGAAGTCCCCTTAGGTACCATTGCTAGAGATGAAGCAACTGGTAAAGTAGAAGCAGAAATATTAAAAGACGGACAAGAGATTGTTCTAATCAAAGGAGGACGTGGTGGACTGGGCAATTGTAATTTTGCCACACCTACCCAGCAAGTGCCTGAATATGCACAACCAGGCGAAGATGGCTTCGAAGGTTGGAAGAATATTGAATTAAAAGTATTGGCAGATGTGGGATTAGTTGGTTTTCCTAATGCAGGAAAGTCTACACTGCTTTCAGTAATCACTGCTGCCAAACCAAAGATTGCCAACTATGCCTTTACTACTTTAACCCCTCAATTGGGTATGGTAGAATACCGCAACAATTTGTCTTTTTGTATTGCAGATTTGCCAGGTATTATTGAAGGCGCCGCCGAAGGCAAAGGATTGGGCCATCGCTTCTTAAGACATATTGAAAGAAATGCAGTGTTGTTGTTTTTAATTCCTGCAGATTCCAATGACCATAAAAAAGAATTTGAAATTTTAAAATCAGAATTAGAGCAATTCAATCCGGAGCTACTTCAAAAAGAATTCATCATTGCTATTTCAAAATCAGATTTACTGGACCAAGAATTAACCGAGGCCATCACCAAAGAATTACCTAAAAATATTCCGCATATATTTATTTCCTCTGCCACACAAAAGAACTTAGTGGAATTGAAAGATGTTTTATGGAAGGCATTGAATAAACCTATCTAATAAGATTTCAACTATCTAAATAAAAAAAAGAGTCCCGATAAATCGGGACTCTTTTTTTTATAATTCATTAGAGAATTTTTATTGGCAATTTATTTTTCAAAGAAAAATTGTCAATAAAAATTAATTCTGACCGGCCTTAGTAGCCTTGCTTCTATTATTCTCGTCTAAAATAGATTTACGCATACGTACCGATTTTGGTGTTACTTCAATACACTCATCAAATTGAATGTACTCCATACACTCTTCTAAAGTAAATAATACCTTAGGAGTAATACGAACGCTATCATCACTACCACTGGCACGGTGGTTAGTTAATTTTTTCATCTCAACCGCATTGATATTTAAATCACCTGGCTTAATATGCTCGGCCAATACTTGACCTGCATAAATTTCTTCGCCTGGTTCAATAAAGAAACGGCCTCTGTCTTGTAATTTATCAATAGAATAAGCAGTGGTTAAACCAGCCGTCTTCGCAATCAATACTCCATTGCTTCTACCAGGAATAGGTCCTTTCCAAGGCTTGTATTCATTAAAACGGTGTGCCATTACAGCCTCACCAGCAGTTTGGGTTAACATTTGAGAACGTAGTCCAATCAATCCTCTTGAAGGAATGTCAAACTCTAAATGTTGCATGGTACCCTTAGATTCCATGATCAACATCTCCCCTTTCTTTTGGGTCACTAAGTCAATGACTTTACCACTGTAATCAGCGGGTACGTCCACTACCAATATCTCAAACGGCTCATTTTTACGGCCATCAATTTCTTTTACTAATACTTGAGGATTTCCTACTGTTAATTCATATCCTTCACGACGCATGGTCTCTACTAATACGCCTAAATGTAAGATGCCACGACCAAATACCAAGAAGCTATCCGCACTGTCTGTTTCTTCTACACGCAATGCTAAGTTTTTTTCCGTTTCTTTCATTAAACGATCACGAATATGTCGAGAAGTAACAAACTTTCCTTCCTTACCGAAGAATGGAGAGTTGTTAATACTGAAAGTCATACTCATCGTAGGTTCATCTACACTAATCACCGGTAATGCTTCAGGATTTTCTGGATCAGCAATGGTATCACCAATACTAAAATCATCTAATCCCACCACCGCACATAAATCACCAGAAACTACTTCTGTTACTTTACGCTTACCCATTCCTTCAAATACGTATAATTCTTTTACTTTATTTTTCTTTAAGCTTCCGTCTGCTTTTACTAGTACAATGTTTTGTCCTTCTTTTATAGTACCTCTTTCTACTTTACCAATGGCAATACGCCCTAAGAAAGAAGAATAGTCTAAAGAAGTAATTTGCATTTGTGTATGTCCTTCTTTTACATCTGGGCCAGGTACATATTTTAAAATACCATCCATTAAAGGGAAGATATCTTCACAAGGTGTAAGGCTATCGTTGAACCAACCATTTTTACCACTACCATAAAAAGTAGGGAAATTCAATTGCTCCTCGGTCGCATCTAAATTGAAAAACAATTCAAATACGGCATCATGCACTTCATCCGGACGACAGTTTTCTTTATCTACCTTATTGATAATAACAATGGGCTTTAAATTTAATTGTAAAGCTTTTTGTAAAACGAAACGGGTTTGAGGCATTGGTCCTTCAAAAGCATCTACTAATAAGCAAACACCGTCTGCCATTTTTAATACACGTTCTACTTCACCACCAAAGTCAGAGTGACCTGGGGTATCAATTACGTTAATTTTAACGTCCTTATAAGTAACTGAGGCGTTTTTACTTAAGATGGTAATTCCTCTTTCACGTTCTAGCTCATTGCTATCCATGATCAAGTCCCCAGTTTCCTGGTTGTCTCTGAATACTTTTGTAGCGTGTAAAATACGGTCTACCAGGGTGGTTTTGCCGTGGTCAACGTGAGCGATAATAGCGATGTTTCTTATTTCCATGTACTGTTTTGAGGCTGCAAAGGTACATCGTTTAAGCTCCTAAAAAAAACAAATGGGAAAAAATGGACTAATAAGATTTACACCCGAATATATATTTTATATTTATTTAATATATAACCCAATAGCCAGCAAACCAACATAAAAGAAATAGCAAAGGCCAAAGAGGCCCAATAAGTGGCCAAATGAGCAAAGCTATTTTGATAAATCCACGCAAATAAGGATTGATCCCCCACTTTAAAGAGGTAAAGCACAGAGACCATCAGCTCAGAAAATAGATAAATAATCAAGGGGTTTTTGCCAAAAATTTCAAAAAAGCTAGCAAATTGATGTTGGTGGTGCAATTCTATTCGATAGATGATGGTGGCGATAATGATCATGTCCAAACCCACCGTTAACAAGACAAATGAACTTGACCATAATTTTTTATTGATGGGAAACTGGTAATTCCACATAAATGCAAGAAATACAAAGCCTGCACCCCACATTAATAAATGGGTCAGCCCTTCATAGGTCTTCCCTTTTTCCTGAATAAATTTTCCAACGATAAAGCCAATCAAAACATTCACGATAGCTGGCAAGGTACTCACCCAACCTTCTGGATCAAAAGCAAAACCTTCCCCATGGTACATATGAGTTTCTCCCATGAACCACTTGTCAAAAGTAATGCCCGCATTGCCTGTAATGCTTAATGGATCGGCAGGTGCGCCATAGGACATACTGATATACCAATAAGTAATCAAGAGCAACGCAGATAATATCATCACCACACGCTCATGCATGTAAAATGCTATAATAGAGGCAAAGCCATAACAAAGCGCTATCCTTTGAAGCACCCCCAAAATACGCGTATCGCTTATTGGTCGAGTAAATGGAAACCAATACATTAAGTAACCTAATAAAAATATAAGCGCGGTTCTTTTGACTATTCTAAAAAGCACCGTTGAGCTACTCAACTTTTCCCATTTCGGTAAAACAAAACTCATGGCATTACCCACCGCAAATAAAAAGGAAGGGAAAACTAAATCTGTTGGCGTAAAACCATCCCATTTGGCATGTAAGAATGGAGCAAAAGTAGCAGCACCATCACCTGGGGTATTTACAATGATCATAAGGCAAATGGTCATCCCTCTAAATACATCTAGAGAAAGAAATCGTTGGTTGGACATACACGCAATTTAAACTTTAAGTTACAGAAAAATAATTTTTTAACCAAAGCAATCCTCCTTAAGGCTGCGCAATGGCCATGGCAATTTTTGAATCGGCCGTACCATAATACAATAGCCACTTATTTTTAAAATACACTAGACCTTCTACAAAACAAACATTGTTCACTTCTCCAACAAGCTCATAGCCTTTATCGGGATGAATAAAATAATTTTTAGATCGGTCTATTAATTGATAAGGGCTTCTCGTATCAAACAAAGCTTGGCCTGCAGCATAAGTAAATTTGGGCAAATTTTCATCGTTGTTGTTTGCAGCATTGCTGCTATTGTAGATTAAAACAATTCCTTGTTGGGTATACAAAGCATAAGGGCCTGGTTCCACTAAACGACTGTCAAAAAATCCTGCACGTGGTGCTAAAACAGAAACCAGTTTTTTTGTTTCTTCATTTTCTAAAGCTTCCCAATGCAATAAATCGGTGGAAGAGGCCATGAATAAATCGGTATCGCCAAAATACATCCAATACCTTCCATTGATTTTTTTAGCTACCATATTTTCTCCTATTCTTTCCACTACTACCGCCCCCGATTTAGACCAGGCATTGATGTATTTTGCTGAGGTTAAAACAGGGCCTCTTTTTTCCCAATGCATTAAATCTAAACTAGTCGCAAAACACAAGCGTGCCGTTTTGCCATCATAAGAAGTATAAGTTAAAAAATAACCACCTCCAGGCATACTAACAATGCGTGGATCTTCTACCCCACCTTTCCATTCATATTTATAAAAGGAATCCTTGGCTGGATAAAAAATAGGCTGGCCAGTTTTTTTAAAATGAATGCCGTCCTCACTAATGGCCAAACCCAAACGAGAAGTCATGGCGCTGTCCTGTGCTCTATAAATTAAATATACTTTGCCATCCTTCACCAAGGCCGTTGGATTCAATACATTTTTTGATTCCCATTTTGTATTTGTGTTTTGAATGGGACAAAAGAAACTACTAGTACTATCTGGTGTTAAGATTGGATTGACCGAATCTAATTTTATAAAATTATTGAATGCCCAACTTGAATCTGCCTCTGAACTAGGGGCTGAAAAATTACAAGCAGTCAAACTTAGAAGAATGGCTAAAAGAAAAATCCAATGATTTGTTTTTTGTAACATGCTTAAAGATAAACTTCTATTGGCTCATTTTACTCCTGTTCTACATGATCTTTCTTGCCTGACAAATAAGTGTATACGGCAGGAATCACAAATAAAGTTAGTATGAGCGAAAAGATAAGTCCACCTACCACCACTGTCCCCAAAGGTTTACGGCTAGTAGCTGCAGCACCTAAACTAATCGCAATGGGTAATGCCCCAAGGGCTGTGGCCAAACTAGTCATCAAGATAGGTCTGAAACGTTGTGCAGCAGCTTCCAATACAGCAGTTTTTAAACTTAATCCGGTTGCTCTTTTCTTATTGGCAAATTCAACAATCAAAATACCATTCTTAGTCACCAAGCCAATCAGCATAATAATACCAATTTCTGAGAATATATTTAAGGTTTGTCCAAATAACCATAAGCACAACAAGGCGCCCGCAATGGCCAATGGAACCGTCAACATAATGATAAACGGATCTTTAAAGCTTTCAAATTGCGCAGCCAATACCAAATAAATTAAAATAAGTGCTAACAATAAAGCATAAGCAATATTAGAAGAGCTTTCTGCAAAATCTCTAGAAGGACCACTTAAAGCGGTTTGAAAACTTTCGTCTAATAAATCCTTGGCAATTTTATTCATGGCATTCACTCCATCCCCAATGGTCTTGCCTTCTGACAAGGAAGCGGAAATTGTTGCTGCATTAAATCTATTGTAATGATATAAGTTCGGAGGATTACTATTTTCTTCTAATTTTAAAACACTTGAAATAGGAATGCTTTCCCCTTTGTTATTTCTTAAATAAATTTTATTAATATCAGTAGGGGTGGCCCTATCTCCTCTAACCACTTGTGTAATTACTTGGTATTGTCGATCGTTCATGATGAAATAGGCAGAACGAGCACCACTAAAAGCAGACTGTAATGCATGAGAAACATCGTAGGTGGTTAAACCTAAATCTCTGGCACGCATTCTATCAATATTTAGATCAAATTCTGGTTTATTGAACTTTAAGTTGACATCCACATTTTGAAACGTTTTGTCTTTTCTTGCCGCTTCTAAAAATTTAGGGATGACCGATTGAATTTTTGCAAAATCTAAGTTTTGAATAATAAATTGAACAGGCAAGGAGCCCCTTGACATCATTCCCACAGAGATGGTTTGTTCTTCGATGGAAAATATTCTGACATCTTTGAATTTCTTAAACCTTTTATTTAGATCCGTTACAATTTCAGATTGCGATCTTGTCCTGTTTTCAATAGGCACAAAACCAATTCTTCCAGAGGCAGAGCTATTGCCGCTACTGCCACCATAGCCTGGCACACTGCCCCAAGTGAAAGCTTGCTCAGGAATCGAATCCTGCATCATTCTAATGTTTTTTAACAAGTTGCCTTTCATGTCCTCATAACTAGTACCCTCTTGAGCAGATAAAGTAATTCTAACCATACCCTTATCTTCAATGGGTGCTAATTCGGTTTGGATATTCTTACCTATAAGAAAAATCATTCCAATACAAACTACAATGATCACCCATGCGACCCACCTGACACTTATAAATTTGGTCAATAAATTTTTATAGCCAGCTTCTAAGCCCTTAAAGAAGGGCTCGGTTCGCTCATAAAATTTACCTTGCTTGCCATCCTTTCTATTTAAGTGGACATTTAATACCGGTGTGATGGTTAAGGATACAAAGGCAGAAACTAAAACAGCACTGGCCACTACTACCCCGAATTCTTTAAATAAAGAACCAACGAATCCTTGTAGAAAAATCACTGGCATAAATACCACCGCCAAAGTAATGGAGGTAGAAATAACAGCAAAGAAAATTTCTTTACTTCCTTCACGTGCCGCGTCTTTTAAAGGCAAACCTTCTTCTAGTTTTCTAAAAATATTTTCCGTGACCACAATTCCATCGTCCACCACCAAGCCTGTAGCAAGTACAATGGCCAACAAGGTTAATACGTTGACAGAAAATCCTGCGATGTACATGATAAAGAAAGTGGCAATCAAGGAAATGGGAATATCAATCAAAGGCCTAATGGCAATTAGCCAGTTTCTGAAAAAGAAAAAGATAACGAGTACTACTAGTGCAAAGGATATAAAAATAGTCTCCCTCACTTCCTGCAAAGCTCGTCTTACACTTTTTGTATTGTCAATAGGCACTGCAAATTCAATATCAGACTTATTGCTCTTTTTCACCTCTTCTAATCGCTTGTAAAACTCATCCGCTATTTTAATATAATTGGCGCCTGGTTGTGGAGACAAAGAAATCATAACAGCAGGTACTCCATTGAAATAAACACCTTGATCTTCTTGTTCTGGACCTAACTCGACTTTTGCTATATCCCCTAATCTTACTATCCCAGTAGCATCTTGTTTTAAAATGATATTTCTAAAATCAGATTCGGTAGTTAATCTACCTAGGGTTCGGATAATGAATTCTGCTTTTTGACCATAAATTTTTCCAGCTGGCAGTTCAATGTTTTCTTTGTTTAAAGCAGTTTGTATATCATTAAAAGCAATGCCATAGGCATTCAATAAATCTGGATTGGGAAAAATGCGCATGGAAAAACGCTTGCCTCTAACCCCCACACTGCTTACCTCATCAATGGTTTGAAATCTTTGTTGCAAAACATTTTCAGCGTACTCTGTTAATTCCAAAGCGCTTTTTGTTTTGCTTCTTAAAGTCATCATTAAAATAAAGTCGGCATTGGCATCTGCTTTAGATACTATGGGAGGCGCATCAATGTCCTGAGGCAAATTTCTTAAGGCTTGACTTACTTTATCTCTAACATCATTAGTGGCGGTTTCTAAATTTACCCCTAAATTAAATTCTACTGTGATATTTGAAGAACCTACCGAACTAGAAGAGTTAATGGTTCTAATACCTGGAATTCCATTGATTGATTTTTCAAGCGGTTCAGTGATTTGGCTTTGAATGACTTCTGAATTGGCTCCTGTATAGGTAGTCATCACATTTACAATCGGAGGATCAATGGCAGGATATTCTCTTAAAGCCAAGAAGGAAAAACCTACCAATCCAAAAATTACAATAGCAATGTTCATTACCGTTGCAAGTACAGGACGCTTTAAAGAAAGTTCAGATATATTCATCTAATATTACTATTTAATGGGGCTATTTTGCAATGTCTAAAATAGAAATGGTTTTGCCTATTTTGATTTGATTGCCATTTCTAACAAACAACATACCGGCTATGACTATGGTATCACCCACATTGACTCCTTTTGTAATTTCTACAGAAGTGGCTGTCCTATAACCAGTCTCCACTTCTACTAAATTTGCAATGCCTCCTTTAACCAATACAATCTGTTTGTTTTTAGATTCAGGAATAAGCACATTGGCAGGAACAAGTATGGAAGGTTTTTGAACATTGTCGCTTAAATAAACTTTTACATAAGCACCAGGTAACATTTTACCTTGCAATGATGCACGTACTTTTATATTTCTAGAAGAAGCGATAATTTGTGGCTCAATGGCAAAAATAGTAGCCGTTAATTTTTGATTGGTTTCGGTGATACCTTCTAATTTGACTTTCTTTCCCACTTTAACATAACGAGCATACATTTCAGGCAAGGTAAAATCAATATTTAAATGGTCTGTTTTTTGCAAGGTCACAATGGTAGAACTGGTATTGATAAAGGCACCTAAACTAATTTGTCTCAATCCCAATTGCCCGGTAAATGGGGCACGAACAATAGTCTTGTCTATTAAGGATTGCGTATAGGCTAAATCTGTTTTATAACTTTTTACTTGTTGCAATGATATATCGTAATCACTTTGGTTGATGCCTTTGACTTTTAACAATTGTAAATTTCTTTGCTCATTGATATTGGCCAGTTCTAATTGTACTTTAATTTTTTCCAACTGAGCTTGTAAATCTGCATCGTTTAATTTTGCCAACACTGTTCCCGCTTGAACAATTTTTCCCTCAGGAATTTGTAAGAAAACCACACGACCATTGGTTTCAGGATGTAATTCCACATAATCTGTTGCAGCCACTGAACCATTGACTTCCACCACTTTGTCCACTTTTTGGCTAGCAGCAATCGCCACATCCACCGTCACAGGGGCATTGGCATTAAACTTATCGAAAGCTTTTGACTTTTCCTTACACCCAAAGGCTGTAAAAAAGCAAGCAATAGCTAAAATGGATATCTTTCTCAAAGTGATTGATTTTAGGGCTTGAAGATAACCAAAATATGCTTTTTAGGGAAATAATATAGATGAGTGGCCATAAGCTTAAATGAAGCTTACTGTTGTCCCTTGAAGGCTTGGAATTTTTTTTGAATATAATAGCCTAATTCTAAGTCATTCAGCAAGCCAAGTACTTCATAGGAAGGCCTACAATATTCCATGAAGTTATCCAACTGCGCGCCCTCCAAACGGGTTAACTTGATTACAAAACGCTTGGTAAAACGATATTGTACATATTTCTCTTGTTCTTGTTTCAAAAGTCTAGCTTGTAAGAATTGCAAATTTCTATTGCGCTTTACTCTAAACATGTTGATGATTTCATCCAAGTCCAACCCAATCGTTAAGCCACTAGGGCCAAATAATTGTTGATTGCCTCCCCCTAAACGAATGCCCGGGGCTCTGTAATTGAAAAATTGAGCATAGTCTTTTCTGTTTTGGATAGAATCCAATTTGTAATAACTATTTCTTACACGCACTTCTGGTAAATCAAAACCTGTTACATGAATCATTACATTAAAATTACGCAAGTCTTCGACGGTATCTAATGGATACTTATGTGTATTCTTACCAAATAAAGAAAACCAAATGGAATCCTTTGTTTTAACAGTGATACTATACCTGCCTATTGAATCAGTAAAAGCATGATTGTTGTTGCTATAGACAATGACTGACTCAATGGGTCGTCTTCCTGAAATATCAAAAACAGTTCCACTGACAATTAAATTTTGTGCTTCTGTTTTGGAAAACAAAACAACCAATAAAAATAAAAAGAGGGATCGCTTTAAGTTCATGTCAAGTGCAATATTAAGAAAGCTACCCTTAAATTCAGCCCTAAGTGGCTACAATTAACAGGTTTTTACCTTTTAATAGCATTAAATTAAAGTAGTTAAATAACCTAACCCAATGGTGAGTAGTACAATCCACTGGGAGGCCAATTTGTGCGCATAGATGAGGTAAGTACTGGTCACAAAAACAAATACATAGCTTATTAAATTGAGCTTACTAAATTGATCCAACTCCACTACAATGTCTTTGATAAAATAGAGCGTAGCGCCAAGCATAATGCCTACTACTGCTGCATATATTCCTTCCAAAGACCTATAAAAAATGGCATACTTTTTTAGGTTTTGCCAAATCGGAAAGAAAAATAAAACAATAAAAAAGCTAGGCAAAAAAATGCCAATGCTGCCAATAAAAGCACCTGCCATTTGCCAAGCCATGCCTTTGTCATTTAACAACAAAGCACCTGTAAAACTAGCTACTGAAAATACTGGACCTGGCATGGCCCTTACTATGCCCGAACCAGTTAGAAAAGCTTCTTTAGAAATTTTCAGTACTTCTCTTTTACTTTTTTTTATGTGTTCAGAATTAGGTCTTGCTACATATTGCTCATACATCATGGGCATCAATACATCTCCTCCTCCAAACACCAAAGTGCCAAATCGATAATTGTTTTCAAATAAATTAAATGCTTTGTGGTAAGTCCAATTTTGACGAGAGGCCTGCTCAGATAAAAATCCAGCAATGACAAAAAGAACACTAAAAATAATTAACCCACTCCATTTTATTTGTTTAGGTGCCGCCCCATCATTGGGAATTCTTTTTTTGCTAAAATTGGTGGCCACACCAGCAAGTACTATGACTATTGGAATGGCCCAGGGATTTTTAAAGCTGAATAGAATAAGTAAGCTTGCACAAATAAAAATAATCTTGGTGATAGGACTATTGATGGCTTTCTTATACAATACAATTGTAGCACTAGCAATAAACCCAATGGCCATGGGTTGCAGCAAGCTTAAACTTTTTAATTCTTGTTTCAAATCAAAATAACTATACAAAATAGCGACTAGCCCCATTAAAATAGTGGCCGGCAAAATCCAAACCAATAAACTAAGTAAGGCCAACCAAATGCCTCCTCTTTTGAACGCAATTAATACAATGGTTTGGGTAGAAGAAGCGCCAGGCAAAAGTTGACAAAAGGCATTGTACTCCATCAATTCTTCAGCACTTAGATCCTTTCGCTGATCCACAAAACGGTATTGCATCAACCCTAAATGCACCTGAGGCCCCCCAAAAGCAGTAACACTGTGCTTTAGAACAGCAATCAGAAAGGGGATATGGCGTAGTAATTTCAAATAATTAATTTCAAATAGAGAATGCTAACCCCCTAAAAATAATTAATTTTTAGGGTATTTAACCCAATTATCATTAAACAAAATACTAAATAAACAGTCTTAGAATGGAGCAGCAGCCTCAAGTTAACTTGATTCATGTTAATTACATTTTATACCTTTGCGTCTTCTATTAAAAGCATTGAACTATCTATACTATGAAATTCTTTTTACCCATTATCGCCTTGTTTATTTTGAGTAGTTGCGCGCAAAGCAATTTAACAAAATTAGAAGCAGTCTACGCTCAAGAAAAATACCAAGAAGTGCCTGATTACAGCAATTTGCAATATTGGTCAGCACATCCCGATAAGCAGGATCCTTCAGACAGCGTACCTGCGCCGTTAAAGGCTAGTTACCACCCTAATTCCAATATAGATGTATTTTTTGTGCATCCTACTACCTATTTAGATACGACAAGGCCCTACGGTTGGTCTGCTACTTTAAATGACTATAAAACCAATCTTACCACAGATTATTATGTAGTTCTTAATCAAGCTTCTATTTTCAATGAAGCGGGTAGAATTTTTGCACCAAGGTATCGTCAAGCGAATATTAAATCTTATACACCCAATAATAAAGTAGATACCGGCTATGCGCTGGCTGCTTTTGACTTAGCCTATGATGATGTAAAAAAATCTTTTGAATATTATATGGCGCATTACAATAATGGAAGACCTATTATTATTGCTTCGCATAGTCAAGGTTCCACCCATGCCATTCGATTATTGAAAGAATTTTTTGATGGTAAACCATTAAGCAAAAAATTAGTAGTGGCTTATTTAGTGGGTATGCCAGTTGATCCTGCTATTTATACTTCAATCAAAGCCTGCGAAAAGCCCAATGAAACAGGATGTATTTGTTCTTGGAGAACTTTTCATGAAGGCTTTGTAACTGAATTTGTAAAGAAAGAAAAATATACAGCCATTGTCACCAACCCACTGTCCTGGACTAATAATGTTACTAAAGTGGATAGATATCAAAACGAAGGTGCTATATTGTATAACTTTAATAAAATAATTCCCAATGTTGTAGGTGCCACCAACCATGGTGGTGTCTTATGGACAGAAAAGCCTCATTTTTTTGGTAGCTTTCTATATAAAACGGAAAATTACCACATTGTAGATTACAACTTTTATTATATGAGTGTAAGAAAAAATGTGGCGGAAAGACTGAATGCCTATTTAAGTACGAACAATTACACTAATTAATTACCTACGACACTTAAAAACTTAATGCGCATTATTTTTAACTGCTCCCAGGAATAGTTGTTCTCGCTTAATTCTTCTTGTGCAATTTGTAAAGAGGAAGTTTCGCAGTTTTTGAAATATTCTAAAATTTCTGCTTGGTCATATTCGTCTAGCCATTCATCAATGGCATAGTCTAAATTTAATTTAGTCCCACTGGCGGCAATGGTTTCCATTTCTTCTAATAATGCTTCTAATTTTAAATCTTTATTTTTAGCAATGGTTTCTAAAGGAATTTTTTTGTCTACATTTTGAATGATGTAAATTTTATGATTGAATTTATTGGCCACCGACTTCATCACAAAATCATCCGGCTTTTCAATATTGTTTTCTTCTACATATTGTTCAATCATTTTTACAAAAGGCTTGCCGTATTTGATGGCCTTACCTTTGCTCACACCCTGACATCTCTCTAATTCTTCCAAAGTAGTAGGATACAAAGTGGCCATGTCTTGCAAAGAAGTTTCTAGAAAAATAACAAATGGAGGCAAGGCTATTTTTTTGGCTTCTTTTTGTCTTAATTCTTTAAGCATTTCAAACAATACATCGTCGGTGGTGCCTGCGCCATCCGGCCCCTCTTGTTCCTCATCTTCTGCATTGGCATCATCAAAAACATTGTTCAATACCATTTTAAAACTAGCAGGTTTTTTTAAAAACTTATGCCCCTTAGCTGTTATTTTTAACAAGCCATATTCTTCAATATCTTTTTCTATCATGGTATCCAACATCGCTTGACGTACCATGCTATTCCAAAATAATTTATCGTAGGCCTTGCCAATTCCAAAGACAGGTAATTGCTCATGTCGATACAAACCTAGTTGTGGCGTATATTCTCCTTCTATGACTTGTACTACATAATCTGCCACAAAGCGTTCATTCAAAACCTCAATCACTTTTAACAATTGAACCAATTGATCCTTGGCTTCCATTTTTTCTTTAGGATTCAAACAATTGTCACAATGGCCGCAATTGGTATCTTCCCAAGCCTCGCCAAAATAATGCAATAGGCTTCTTCTTCTGCAAGCACCGCTTTCTGCAAAGGCCACCGTTTCATCAATCAATTGTGCACCTACTTCTCTTTCATTGAGTGGCTTGTCTCTTAAAAAATGTTCGAGTTTGGAAACGTCTTTATGTGAATAATATAATATGCAGTTCCCTTCTAAGCCATCTCTGCCTGCACGACCTGTTTCTTGATAATAATTTTCAATGGATTTAGGAATATTATAATGAATCACAAATCGAATGTCTGGCTTGTCAATGCCCATGCCAAAAGCAATGGTCGCCACAATCACTTGCACATCTTCATTCAAAAACTGATCCTGTCTGTCTGCCCTTAATTTTTGATCCAAGCCCGCATGATAAGCTACCGCTTTAATTTTATTGGCTTTCAATAAGTCGGCCAATTCTTCGGTGGTCTTTCTATTCAAGGTGTAAATAATTCCACTTTTTCCTTTGTGTTGAGAGATGTAACGAACAATACTTTTAACCGTTACTTCTTTTTTTACTTTAGGTTGTACCTCATAGTATAAATTGGCTCTGTTAAAAGAAGAAATTAAAACTTCAGGGTCACGTAAGGCTAAGTTTTTGACAATATCGCTTTGCACTTTAGGCGTGGCTGTGGCTGTTAATGCAATAATGGGCACACTGGCATTTATTTCCTCCATCATTTCCTTGAGTCTTCTATATTCAGGCCTAAAATCATGGCCCCATTCAGAAATACAATGGGCTTCATCTACCGCAAAAAAGGAAACATTTAAGTCACTAAAAAAATCAAGATTTTCTTGCTTGGTTAAAGTTTCGGGGGCTACATACAATAGTTTTGTTTTGCCACTTAATAAATCGGCTTTAACTTCTTTGATCTGACCCTTATTTAAAGAAGAATTTAGAAAGTGGGCCACTTCATCATTTTCACTATAGCCTCTTACCAGGTCTACTTGATTCTTCATTAAGGCAATCAATGGAGAAACCACAATAGCACAGCCAGGCAGCATCAAGGCTGGTAATTGGTAGCACAAGCTTTTACCCCCACCGGTGGGCATAATGACAAAAGTGTCTCTGCCACTCAATAAAGCATCAATGGCCTTTTCTTGAGTTCCTTTAAAATTGGTAAACCCAAAATATTGCTCCAGCGACTTTAAAATGGCTGCTTTACTAAAAGGACTCACCTTTGTAGCTGTGAAGGAGGCTTTTTTTGTGGTTTTTTTAGGGGCAGGCATTTGTAATTATCTTAAAATCAACTGATTCTGTCTAAGTTGGTATATAAGTTAACGAAAATAATTCAGTATTGTTTAATCTAGATCAAATTTTTGCAAAAAAACAAAGCTTTTTGAAAAATAGGGTATCAATGTGGATGAAACATTAACTTTGCTGCTTCTTACACCGCCTATGGACCAAAGAATTATTGCAATTGCAAAAAGAACCCTTGACATTGAAGCAGCCGCAGTAAATGCATTGCATGCAAATATTGACCCTGCATTTGTGGAAGTAGTCAAAGCCATTTATGCTTCCAAGGGCAGATTGGTAATTAGTGGTATTGGCAAAACTGCCATCATCGCTCAAAAGATAGTGGCCACTTTAAACTCTACTGGAACTGCTGCCTTGTATTTACATGCAGCCGATGCCATACACGGCGATTCAGGCATGATTCATCCTTCAGACATTGTTTTGATTATTAGTAAAAGTGGAGAGAGTCCTGAAATAAAAAATTTAGTACAACTGGTTCAACAATTTGGAAATACATTGGTGGCCATGGTGGGCAATATGGATAGTTATTTAGCCAAGGAAGCAAACTTCGTCTTAAATACCACCGTTGCCAAAGAAGCCTGCGTGCATAATCTAGCCCCCACTTCTTCTACTACGGTTCAAATGGTGATGGGGGATTTGTTGGCCATGTGCTTAATGGAGATCAAAGAATTTAAAGCCACTGATTTTGCAAAATATCATCCTGGTGGAAACTTAGGAAAAAGATTGACCTTGACCACTGGACAAATTGCACAAGTGAATCCAAAACCTTCGGTTGAAAAAACAACTTCATTGAAAGAAGTGATTGTCACCATTTCAAAAAATAGATTGGGTGCGGCTGTATTAATTGATGAAAAAGAAAATGTAATAGGCATCATTACAGATGGAGACATTCGACGCATGTTGGAACAACATAGTAGCTTAACCAATTTAACTGCCGCTCACATTGCACATGCAGCGCCGATCACCATCCATCCAAATGCTTTGGCGGTAGAAGCCTTGGCCATTATGGAACAACACGATATCAGTCAATTGATCGTAGCCGCCGAAAATAAATACATTGGCATGATACATATCCACGATTTAATGAAAGAAGGAATTTTATAAATACCATTGCGCATGCAAAACAAACATCATTATGTAGCCATCATGGCTGGCGGGATTGGAAGTAGATTTTGGCCCATGAGCAGAACAGGATTTCCCAAACAGTTTTTAGACGTTTTAAATACAGGCAAGACTTTAATTCAATGGACCTATGAAAGGTACCTCCCTTTTATACCTGCTGAAAATATTTTCATTGTTACTTCAGAAGAATATGTTGAGATTGTAAAAAAACAATTGCCTCAATTACCAGTGGAAAACATTCTGGCAGAACCTAGTAAGAAAAATACGGCCGCTTGTATCGCCTACATATCTTTTAAATTAGCACAAAAAGATCCTCAAGCTACTTTCATTGTAGCCCCAAGTGATCACTTAATTTTAGAGCAAGAAAATTTTCAAAAAATTGTAGAAAAAGCACTCGATTTTGTAGCCAACATCAATGCATTGGCTACCCTTGGTATCAAGCCAAGCAACCCTAATACTGGCTATGGTTACATACAATTCGAGGGCTTGGAAGTAAGTAGTGGTGTCTATAAAGTAAAAACATTTACGGAAAAACCTACCCATGAAATTGCGGAGTCATTTTTAGCCAGTGGCGACTTCTTATGGAATGCAGGTATTTTTGCCTGGAGAGCAAGTACTATATTAAAAGCTTTTGAAAAATACCAACCTGAAATGTTTGAATTGTTTGATCAGGAAAAAGAAAATTTTAATACAGCTGCAGAAAAACAATCTATTCAAAAAATATATCCTCAATGCGTTAATATTTCTATTGATATCGCCATTATGGAAAAAGCCGATAATGTGTATGTACTGCCTTCCTCTTTTGGCTGGAGCGATTTAGGTACTTGGAATAGCGCTTATGACAATATGGAAAAAGATTATTTTGGCAATGCCGTAGCTTCTGACAATGTGATTGTGATTGATGCGACCAAGTGTATGATTAATGCGCCTAAAGATAAGTTGGTAGTGGTTCAAGGTGTAGATGATTTTATTATTGTTGATACTAAAGATGTTTTGCTTATTTGCAGCAAAGAAAAAGAACAATCTATTAAAGAATATGTGGCAGAAGTTAAACGTCACAAAGGGGACAAATACCTATAGATTTATTTTAAAATACCTAACTTAGTAAAATGGCTACAATAATTACTGGAACAGGCAGTTATATACCTGGAGTGGTTATCTCCAACAGCGCTTTTAATGCACATAGTTTTTATGGAGAAGATGGGGTAAAAATTATTACCCCCAATGCCGAAATATTCGAAAAATTTAAAGACATTACTGGTATTTATGAAAGGAGGTATGCAGAAAAAAATGTAAACACTTCCGACTTAGCTACTAAGGCTGCCGAACTAGCCATCAAAGATGCAGGCATTGATCCAGAAACCATTGATCAAATAATTGTTGCACATAATTTTGGCAATGTATTAGCAGGCACCATTCAATCGGATACCATTCCAGCCATTGCTTCAAGGGTAAAAAATTTATTGGGCATACGCAATCCAAGCTGTGTTGCCTATGATATCTTATTTGGTTGTCCAGGTTGGATTCAAGGCGTAATTCAAGCCGATTCCTTTATTAAATCTGGTTTAGCCAAAAGATGTTTGGTGATAGGCGCCGAAACCTTGAGTCGTGTGGTGGATCCACATGATAGAGACAGCATGATTTTTAGTGATGGTGCCGGTGCCTGTATTGTAGAAAATTCAACCGATGCCACTAGTGGTATTTTAGCAAGCAGTGTACAAAGCCATTGCATGGATGAAACCTATTTCTTGTACTTAGGCAAGTCTTACCATCCAGAAGGAGAAGAAGCTACAAGGTATATAAAGATGAAGGGGCGCAAGGTATATGAGTATGCCATTAAGAACGTGCCTATTGCCATGAAAGAGTGTATTGAAAAGGCAGGCGTAGACATTCATGAAGTAAAAAAATTCTTTTTGCACCAAGCCAACGAAAAAATGGATGAAGGTTTTATTAAAGCCTTGTTTAAATTATATGGCATCAAAGATATTCCAGCAAATGTGATGCCTATGAGTATCCATGATTTAGGCAATAGCTCGGTAGCCACTATTCCTACTTTATATGATATGGTCAAACATGGCAAATACAAGGAACACGAGTTGAATAAAGGAGACGTAGTCATATTCGCCTCTGTGGGTGCGGGCATGAATATTAACGCCATTTGTTATAGAGTCTAACTAATACCCTCTCACATTTTTCCCTTCAACATAATTTTTAAAGGCTTTATTGCAAACCTTATTGCCTCCTGGTGTGGGGTAATTCCCTGTAAAGTACCAATCCCCGGTATTGGTGGGGCAACAATCGTGTAAAGCCTCAATTGTTTGATAAATAACTTCTACGGGTATTTTAATATTTTCAGGTGTAATTAATTGTGCAATTTTTTCTGAGATTTCATCAGGGCTAAATGGTTTGTATAATTGACGCACCACATTTTCAGTATGTAATTCATTGCAATTCTCTAAGGCTATTATTTTTTGATAAGTCTCGTCAATAATATTAGCCATCCCCTTCTCATTCAATAAAGCAATCACTGCTCTAAAAGCAATAAAGTCGTTCATCTTACTCATATCAATACCATAACAGTCGGGATATCTTATTTGAGGGGCAGAGGAAACTACAATTATTTTTTTAGGACCCAAGCGAGACAACATTCGGATGATGCTTTCTTTTAAAGTAGTGCCTCTTACAATACTATCGTCAATAATGACTAAGGTGTCTTCATCTTTACGCACAGTGCCATAAGTAATGTCGTACACGTGTTGTACCATTTCATTTCTATTGGTATCCTCAGTAATGAAAGTGCGTAGTTTAACATCTTTAATCGCAATTTTTTCTTGTCTGATCTTACGATTAATCATGGCTTCCAATTTCTCAGGATCCACCTCCTTGCCCCAACTTAAAATTCTTTCAACTTTAATTTTATTGAGGTATTCTTCCATGCCTTTGACCAAACCATAAAATGCTACTTCAGCTGTATTGGGAATGTAAGAAAAAATAGTATTTTTTAAATCATTGCCAATGCGCTCTAAAACAATTTTACTCAAATGATTGCCCAAAGCAATTCTTTCTCTGTATATTTTTTCATCACTGCCTCTTGAAAAATAAATTCTTTCAAAAGAACAAGCACGTCTTTCTTTGGGTGCTATGATTTGTTCAATTTTGAAATTGCCTTCATCGTCCACTAGCAAGGCTTGGCCAGGCATTAATTCTAAGACTTCATTTTCAGCCACATTAAAAGTAGTTCTAATTGCCGCTCGCTCACTGGCTGCTACAATCACTTCGTCGTCTATATAATAATAAGCTGGTCTAATGCCATGCGCATCTCTTAAAATAAAGCTATGTCCATTACCCACTAAGCCACCCACTGTAAAACCTCCGTCAAACAAAGGAACCGCCTTCTTTAAAACATCGGCAATATTGGGATTATTAGGATTGATGGATTCCTCATTGGTTAAGAAATGATGAATCACTTCCATCATCGCCGCCAAATCACTTTGCTTTTCGAATGGACCAGGATCCATTTTGATATGTTCGAAAAGTTCATCGGTATTGACTAAATTAAAATTCCCGGCAAGAGCCAAATTTTTTCCAGGGACTAAATTGCGCTTGATAAAAGGATGACAAAATTCAAGATTGTTTTTGCCTTGTGTACCGTAGCGTAAATGTCCCAATAAAATCTCACCCATAAATGGCAGATGACCTTTCATTAAACCTGGATGCTTTGCAATATCTGGTTGAAACTTTTCAAGCTCTTGAATTTCAAGTCCAATTTTATAAAACAAATCCGCAATGGGCTGTTGCGCATTGCTGCGCAATCGGTATAAAAAAGGATTGCCCGGTTCTATGTTTAATTTAAGGGTAGCCAAACCTGCACCATCTTGTCCACGATTGTGCTGTTTTTCCATCAAAAGATAAAGCTTGTTTAATCCGTAGGTAACCGACCCTCTTTTTTGAAGATAATAAGAAAGTGGCTTTCTAAGTCGAATGAAGGCTAGCCCACACTCGTGTTTGATTTCGTCGCTCATGATGGAGTTTAAAGAGCTACAAATTTACATCAGTTCGGTATTGCATACCCATTAGAGGCTAAAAACTTTTCAACTAAAATTAGGAAGTAAAATAAGGAATCTCAATAAGCAAAAGATCTGAGCCAGCTTCAGCCTCAATGGCTACTTTGTCCACCCCGCTAATACCCACGGCGTCCCTGCGTCCAAGGGCTTGGCCACCGATGGTACAATTGCCCTCGATACAGATGGCGTACAATCCTTGTCCAGCCTGATGAAAGGAATATTCAGTAGAAAATGGCTTTATAAAATGTCCTAATGACAACCAAGCATCCTGATTGATATTTAGGGTTTCAGGGTCGTTGGGAGAAACAACAGTCAGCAACTGATCTGCTCTGTCCTTGGGAAGAAAAGACTTCTGATCGTACCTAGGGGTTATATTGCGCTCTTTGGGGAAAATCCAGATCTGGAACAATTCCACCCTTTTATCTTTATTGGGATTTACCTCGCTATGTTGAATGCCGCTACCCGCACTCATAATTTGAACATCATGTTCTTTAATGATGCAATCACGGCCTGTACTGTCACGATGGTGCAAGTCTCCAAACAAAGGAATGGTAATAATTTCCATATTGTCATGAGGATGGGTTCCAAAGCCCATGCCCTCATCAATTTTATCATCATTTAAAACACGAAGTGCCCCATAATGTACTTTTTTGGGATCATGGTAACTGCCAAAACTAAAACTATGGTAGGTATCTAACCAATCAAATTGAACATGTCCTCTTTCATTACTTGGAAAACTGACAATATGCATAAAAATTCAATGAAAATATTAATAAACTTTTTCCGTCGCCATTTCAGTGGCCACTCTATTCCAATCTTTTAATTCAGGGCAAGCTTGATATTCTGGATCAATAAAAATAAAAAAATTAGGGACATTCACTTTAAACCAAGTTTCTAAGGCTTTCGATTTTTTGATTTCCAAAGCTCTTTGTGCAACTTTATTGTAATCTTCTTTTAAGTTTTCTTTGTGTGGCTCAGATCTTTCTTTGAAATAGACCAATCTTAATGCTTTTCTGCCGCGGTCATCTAAATAAACTTGAGGTTGAGAAATATCACCTGGCTTCATGTTTTTAATCAAGACCACCATTTCTTTGTCAAGCTGATCAATGTTCACATATGTAGATCCATCACGACCAGTCACTGCCCCACCACTAAATTTACTCCCGTCATCGTCGCTATTTTTATTGACTGCTTCACCAAAAGAAATTTTGCCAGCAACTACCTCTTTTCTAATACTGTCTAAAATAATTTGGGTTTCTTTAATCTCATCATTAGTAATGGGCGGAATACGTAATATATGTTTGACCACCGCGTCATCCCCTGATCTAGAAAGTAATTGTATGATGTGGTAACCAAATTTAGATTTAATAGGCGCAGAAATTTGTCCCTCTTTTAATCTGAAAGAGCCAGCCATAAATGCTGGATCAAAATTTTTCTCGTTACGGTTTAAGTTAAATAAACCCAAGTTATCTTTGGCACTAGGGTCTTCAGAATACAATTTAACCAACTGATCAAAGGTATTGATGCCAGATTCTATTTGTTTTCTATAGCCTAACATTTGTTGAATCACATATTCTTCTACATCTCTGTTGGCCTTAGGATGCATTACTAAACTAATAATTTGAACTTCGCTTTCATACAAAGGCAAACTATCTAAATTGATGCTGTTGTAAAAAGCCTTTACCTCATTGGGGGTTATTTTAATTTTATCAACGATCTTTTCCTGCATTTGATCAGACAATCTTTGTTCTTTGATTTGACTGCGAAAATCCTCTTTCATTTGCATGATAGAACGACCAGCTATTTCTTCCAAAGATTCTTTAGAACCAAATTGTTGTATATAATTTCTAATACGGCTATCGATCGCGTTTTCTACTTCTTCTTCGGTTACATTGAGTGAATCTTTTTGCGCTTGCAATACTAATGCTTTACGAATCAAATTTCCCTCAATGATAACACAATTGGAAGGGGGTGTAAGACCTTCTTGTCCTTGATATTGTCTTCTATAGTCAGCAGCAGCATTTTCTACATCAGACTTTAGAATAAATTTATCACCCACTGTAGCAATAATTTTATCTGCCAATACTTTTTTTATTTGCGCTTTGGATGGAATAGCGCAGGCTAAAAAAACAAAAGAAAATACGAGCTTAAATAATTTCATCAATATTTTTATTAATATACAAAGTTCTACTAGTGGGCACAGGGTGCCAAAAAGTAAATCCTAAATTTTTTATAAAGTACGTTTTACTTCTTCTTCTTCAAAGGCTTCTACAATGTCTCCTACTTTCAAGTCTATGAAGTTTTTGATGGTCAATCCACATTCCATATTCGACACCACTTCTTTGGCATCGTCTTTGAAACGCTTCAAGCTGCCTAATTCCGCACTTTGACCTTCTCCCTTAGGATATTCCACAATACCATCACGTATAATTCTAATCTTGCTGTTTCTGCTTAATTTACCATCCAAGACAAAACAACCAGCAACAGTGGCTTTATCAAATTTGTATACTTCTCTTACTTCTACGTTAGCCACAATTTTTTCTTGAATTTTTGGCTCCAACATACCTTCCATCGCACTCTTAATTTCGTCAATGGCGTTATAGATGATAGAATACAATTTAATTTCCACCCCTTCTACTTCTGCCAATTTATTGGCTTGCATAGAAGGTCTTACATTAAATCCAATGATGATGGCATCAGAAGCTGCAGAAAGCAATACATCTGATTCAGAAATTTGACCTACCCCTTTTAAAATTACTCTGATCGCAATTTCTTCGGTAGATAATTTTTGTAAGGAATCGCTCAAGGCTTCTACAGAACCATCCACATCACCTTTGATGATGATGTTTAATTCCTTAAAGTTACCCAAGGCCAAACGACGTCCAATTTCATCTAATGTGATATGTTTTCTAGTTCTTAAACCTTGCTCTCTTAATAATTGAGCACGTTTAGTCGCTAATTCTTTTGCTTCTGCTTCATCTTCGTATACTTTGAATTTCTCACCCGCTTGTGGTGCACCATTCAATCCTAAGATCACTACTGGGGTGGAAGGTGGCGCCACTTCGATACGTTGATTACGTTCGTTGAACATCGCTTTTACACGACCATAAAACTGACCAGATAAAATTAAATCACCTTGTCTTAATGTACCATTCTGAACTAAGATGGTGGCTACATATCCACGTCCTTTATCCAAAGAGGCTTCAATAATACTACCCGAACCTTCTCTATTTGGATTGGCTTTTAAATCTAATAAATCAGACTCTAAAATCACCTTCTCTAATAAAGCATCCACATTCAATCCTTGTTTAGCAGATAATTCTTGGTTTTGGAATTTACCACCCCAAGCTTCTACTAAAATATTCATTTGAGACAATTGCTCATATATCTTCTGCGCATTCGCGCCGTCTTTATCTATTTTATTCACCGCAAAAATCATCGGTACATTCGCCGCTTGTGCGTGACTGATGGCTTCCTTGGTTTGAGGCATCACCGCATCATCTGCAGCGACCACAATAATAGCGATATCGGTTACTTTCGCACCACGCGCACGCATGGCCGTAAAGGCTTCGTGACCCGGTGTATCTAAAAAAGTAATGGCTTTACCATTGGGCAAAGTCACTTCATAAGCACCAATATGTTGTGTAATACCTCCTGCTTCTCCAGCTACTACATTGGCATTACGGATATAATCCAATAAAGATGTTTTACCATGATCAACGTGACCCATGATCGTAACAATCGGAGGACGTTCTACTAAATTCGCTAAATCATCTGCTTCTTCTTCCTCATCCATTTCTTCCGCTTCTTCCAATCCAACAAATTCTACTTCAAATCCAAATTCACTGGCCACCAATTCTATTACCTCCGCATCTAAACGTTGGTTGATAGATACCATGATGCCCAAGTTCATACACTTGCTAATGATGTCTGCAAAACTTACATCCATCAAACTTGACAATTCACTCACGGTAACAAATTCAGTTACTTGTAATTTGTTGTCTGTGATTTCATTGTTGTCATTTTCTGCTGCTTCTTCTCTTTTCGCTCGGCGGTATTTAGATTTCAAGCTTTTTCCTCTTCCGCCTGCACCCGCTAATTTTGCTTGGGTTTCTTTGATCTTATCTTGAATGGCTTTTTGACCTATCTCTTTTTGTTCTGCAGTTTGTGGTGCATTTCTGTTTCCACCACGCGCTCCTCCTTGACCTGGTCTTGCACCACCACCTGGTCTGTTTCCACCACCTTGTCCTTGATAACCACCTGGTCTTGCGCCACCGCCTTGTCCTTGATAACCACCGCCTGGTCTTGCACCTGCTGCGCCACCTTGTTGAGGCTGATTAGGATTGCCGCCTTGAGAAGGAATACGTCTGCGTTTGCGTTTGCGTTTTTCTTCTTGACTCATTGGTTTAGGACGGGTATCGCTATTGATAGGCAAATCAATTTTGCCCATAATTTTTGGACCTTCTAATTTTTTAGATTGGATGTTTTCAATTTTTCCATGCACATTTTCAGGCGCAACGGAATGATCTACTGGCGCAGCCTTGGCTTTCTTTTCCTCAGCGGCTTTGGCATCGTCTTCTTTTTTAGTAGATTTTTTTGCAGCCGGTTCTTTCGGAGCTGTCGCAGCTGGTTCTTCTGTTTTTTTAGCAGCTTTTTTAGGTCTTGTAGAAGAATCAATTAAAGAAAGGTCAATCTTATCTATCACTTTAGGCGCTTCCACTTCGGGACTAGTCACCTTGGTTTTCTTTGGCTTCTCTTCTTCTTTTACTTCTGGCTTTGCTTCTTCTGCAGGAGGCCATGCTTTTGTTTCAGCAGGCTTTGCAGCTTCCACTTTAGGCGCTTCTACTTCAGCCACAACAGGTTTTTTCGCCTTGTCTTTATCGGCCACAGCATTCTTTGGTAATTCTACATGGTCCGCTTTGTTTCTAGCTACTTTATCACTTTGAAACTCTGCTTGCAAAGAATAATACTGATCCTCCGTTAATTTAGCAGTGGGCTTAAGGTCGTCTTTGGGAAAACCTTTTTTCACTAAGAATTCAATCAAGGTATCTTGACCGATGTTGAACTCTTTAGCAGCTGCTAACAATCTTGGTAATTTCAATTCTGACATTCTGTTGTTTTTTGTCCCGATTTGACGGAACGATTCGCCTAATACAAATATACTTTCAAAAATTAAAGGTTATTCACCTTTATCAAACTCTTCTTGTAAGATTCGACGCACATCTGCAATCGTTTCTTTTTCCAAATCTGTTCTTTTTTCTAATTCTTCTGCGCCCAAATTCAATACGCTTCTTGCCGTATCGCAACCCACACGCTTAAATTCATCAATGATCCATGTTTCAATCTCATCGCTAAATTCATCCAAGTCAATATCAAATTCATCCACGATTTCTTCATCTTCGCGGTACACATCTAATTCATAACCGGTTAACTCAGAAGCCAATTTAATATTCACCCCTCTACGGCCAATGGCCAATGAAACCTGATCTGCTTTCAAGTAAACATCTACATGCATTTTTTCTGAATCAATGTTCATGTAACTAATTTTTGACGGAGTCAAAGAACGCTGAATCAACAATTGTGTATTGGTGGTGAAATTAATTACGTCGATGTTTTCATTTTTCAATTCTCTTACAATGCCATGAATACGACTTCCTTTCATTCCCACACAAGCACCTACTGGATCGATACGATCGTCAAAAGACTCCACCGCTACTTTCGCACGCTCTCCTGGCTCACGTACAATTTTCTTAATGGTAATCAAACCATCAAAAATTTCAGGTACTTCTATTTCTAATAGTTTAGCTAAGAACAATGGACTAGTTCTTGATAATATAATTACTGGTGAATTGTTTTTCATATCCACTCTGGCTATCACCGATCTAATGTTTTCTCCTTTCTTGAAAAAGTCTTGAGGAATTTGTTCAGACTTTGGCAAGATCAATTCATTGCCTTCTTCATCTAACAACAACACCTCTTTCTTCCAAACCTGATAAATTTCAGCATTGATAATTTCGCCAATTCTATCAGAATATTTCTTCACTAAAGCATTTTTCTTCAAGTCGTTGATACGAGAAGCCAAGGTTTGCTTAGCCGCTAGTATGGCTCTTCTTCCGAAGTCCAAGATGTCTACTTCTTCTAATAAATCTTCTCCTACTTCATAGTCAGGTTGAATTTTTATCGCTTCAGAATAAGACACTTCTTCTAATGGATTATCTACATCATCATCGTCTCTGATTTGACGACGACGAATGATTTCCAAGTCACCTTTTTCAGCGTTTACGATAACATCGAAGTTTTCATCGCTACCATATTTTTTTCTTAATAAGGTTTTGAATACATCTTCTACTACTTTCATCATCGTAGGACGATCAATGCTTTCTGCGTCTTTAAACTCCTGAAAGGCTTCAATCAAATTTATACTTGCCATAACATAATTTTTTTTCAGACTTCTGCCTGATTTTTTGTTTGTTAAAATTGAATTTGTACTATGGTTGTTTTTATCTGTTCAAAAGGAATGAGTAATTCTTGCACTACTGCTTTCTTACCTTTCCCTTCTGTCCATGCTAATAAAATATCTTTGTCAGTTACTGTTTTTAAAACTCCTTCTTTAATGCTTCCATCTAAAAAGCTCACTTCTACTTTGCGTCCTATATTTTTTACATACTGGCGATTCAATAAAAGTGGTTCATCAATGCCAGGCGAAGAAACTTCTAAGGAAAAATCTCCTTCTGGGAACCAAGCAGCTTCTTCCATGATTCGGTACAATTTTCGGTTGATGAAAGTGCACTTTTCAATGGGCAAACCCTGATCGCCGTCCAAGAATATCTTGATATTGTTGGTAGGCTTTACTTTAATTTGAACACAGAAATAGTTGGGCTCCTCTTTAAGCAGTTGTTCCAAAATTGGATTCACTAAGTCTATAATCTCGTTTGCTTGCATACTTAAAAAAGAAGAAGGGAACGATTTCGTTCCCTTCACATTTTCTTCTATTCTGCACCAAAGGTAATAAAACAGGATGAAATATCCCAAAAATATTGGCAAGGGCCTTATTTTTGCAGTATGACTAAGTTTATATTATATGGGATGCTTATCTACTTTTTGTACAAAGTAATCTTCCAAGTCGTGGTGCCCGTAAGTAAAGGGGTGAAAAGCGTAAGACAGAATATGGAGCAAATGCAGCAAAAACAGGCTGAAGCCATGAGAAAAGCACAAGAGGCTACTACTGCCAAGGCCGCAGCAGTTAAAAAAGAGGCCCCAATTGAGGCTGAATACATTGAATTTGAGGAACTTAAGAAGAAATAAGCTTCTAATAAGCAGTCCTATAAATAAGCGGTAATATCCATTTCCACCCTCATCCCCTCTTTTAGATGAAGCACTTTTAGACCCACAGAAGCGGCCGCTGTAATATTGGGTTCGTTGTCGTCTATAAATAGGGTTTCAGCTGCTAGCAAGCCCTCTTTCTCTAATATATAGGTAAAAGAAGCAGGATCGGGTTTGCGCATATGCATTTCATGGGAATAATAGGGCGTCTTAAAAAGGGATACAAAAGGATAATTGGCTACTTTTTTTTCAAACTCTATGATAAAATGATCATGGTGAATTTGATTGGTATTGGAATATAAAAAAGTATTGTACTTAGTATTGTTGTCTTTTATCCACTGAACACTGTTTTTTCTAAAGCCTACTAATAAAGCGTTCCAAGCAAATTTAATTTGCGCATCAGTTAGGGGGAAATTAGCCAATGCCCTCACCCCATCATAAAAAGCTAGTTCATTAATTAAACCCATTTCAAGGTCCAAAAACAACTGGTGCGATTTGTTCAAAGTAAAATGCTGATCAAAACCTTCGATGCCAATGGAGGCAAAAGCCTGGTTCATTAATTGAAAATCAATGTCGTATAAAACATTGCCTAAATCGAAGATTAAATTTTTAACAGCAGCCATTGATTTTTTTTATACTAAATAGTACAATGAAGATAAAGAAAGATTTTAATTAATGGTATATTTGAAAGATGAAACAAAGCTTAGCACATATTGCTATTGTGGTTCGAGATTACGATGAAGCCATCGCCTATTATACCAACACTTTAGGTTTTAAACTAATTGAAGACACTGTTTTATCTGAAACCAAAAGATGGGTGATGGTGCAACCAACAGGATCCGAAAATGGTTGTATGTTGCTACTGGCAAAAGCAGCTACACCAGAACAAGAAAAATTTATTGGCTATCAAACAGGAGGTCGTGTATTCTTGTTTTTACATACCGATAATTTCGAAAGAGATTATCAAAATTATATTTCCAAAGGAGTTGTATTTACCATTGCGCCGCATCTAGAAGAATATGGAATGGTAGCGGTATTCAAAGATATTTATGGAAATTTATGGGACTTGATTGAGCCAAGTAAAAAATAACTACCAACAATTTTTTTATCTTTTCATCGCAGCAGCCATATGTTTGCAAGCTGCATCCCCTTTGTTTAATTCGGCGTGGATATTGGCTTTGGAGGCTTCATCTCTGTTCTGGCTTAATTTAAAAACATGCTGTAAGTCGGAAACATATATATCAAAAGAATAAATAGCCTTCATGTTTTGTTCCATGTATTCAGCCGATAAATTTTTTACTTGCGTAGGTGCATCTGTATCTTTTTCAAAATGTAGGGTAAGCTTTTCTAATAAATTATATAAATGTTTTTCATCTTTAATTTCTAAACTGCCTTTTGCTTGCACCGACTGGTAATTCCAAGTACTTCCCATATTTTTTGTAGTATACCAGTTTGCACTTACAAATGCAGATGGACCAGAAAAAATAACTAGCACTTTGTTGTTATTTTCAAAGGCAATGGTATGTTCCTGCTTACGCATCATATGTCCACTAATAATGATTTGATCGTTTTCAATTTTTAATAAAACGGGCACCTGCGTTGCCACAGGAAAGCCTTCAGCATCTACGCCACATATGGTTACAAAAGGATTTGCTTGCATAAAATCCAATACTTCTTGATGGTCTTTGGCTTTAAAATGGGGAATATGATACATGGTTAATTTTTTAAAGAGGAAGTTCGGTAGTGGTTTTAATTTCATCCATTACAAATAAGCTATTGATATGCGCCACCATCGGTAGCACGGCTAATTTTTCCTGATAAAATTTATTATAGGTCTCTACATCTTTAGTGACTAATTTTAAATAATAATCAAAGCTGCCCGATACTAAACTACAAGAAATAATTTCAGGAAATTTTGCAATGGTATTCTCAAATTCAGAAAAATTATTTCTGGTTTGTTTGTCTAAGGTTACTTGACAATGCACCACTAAACCAAGGTCTAATTTTTTTCGATCTAATAAAGTCACATATTTCTGAATTATACCTTCCTGTTCTAATCTTTTAATTCGATCATGGATGGGGCTCATGGATAAATTAATGGCCGCACTAATTTCTTTAATGGTAATAAGTGCATTGGACTGCAGTAGTCTTAAAATGGCCATATCTAACTCATCTATATTCATGCTAAGCAATTATTACTGAAAAATAGGTGTTTTCATACGCTAAAATACTATTTTTTACTTATAATATATACTAAACAAGTATTTTTTACTGATTATTTAAATTTTATGACTACTATTTCCTTTTAATAGAACTTTATACCGAAATAAAATATACGAATCATGATTATTGGCGTTCCCAAAGAAATTAAGGTACAAGAGTACCGAGTAGGATTAACCCCAGAAGGAGTGGATACCTTAGTGAGACAAGGTCATCAATTGTACATTGAAACCAAGGCTGGGGCTGGTTCGGGCTTCGCCGACGAAACCTATGTAAAGGCAGGCGCAACAATTTTAACAACAGCAGCAGAAATTTATGCGATCGCAGAAATGATCATTAAAGTAAAAGAGCCTTTGAAGGTGGAATACCCACTGATCAAAGCAGGTCAAATTTTATTTACTTATTTCCATTTTGCTGCCTCTAAAGAATTGACAGATGCCATGATGAAATCAGCTGCAGTTTGTATTGCATACGAAACCGTTGAATTACCAGACGGTTCATTGCCTTTATTAGTTCCTATGTCGGAAGTGGCAGGAAGAATGGCTGTGAATGTGGGTGCTTATTATTTAGGTAAACCATTTGGAGGAAAAGGAAAATTATTAGGCGGTGTGCCAGGTGTGAAACCAGCAGAAGTTTTAATTATTGGTGGTGGTATTGTAGGAACACAGGCCGCTAAAATGGCTGCAGGTTTAGGTGCCAATGTTACTATTATGGATACCAACTTAACAAGACTAAGATATTTATCGGATGTCATGCCAGCGAATGTAGTTACTCAATATTCTACCTTAATGGCTATTCAAGAAAAATTACCAAGCGTTGATTTAGTGATAGGTGCAGTCTTATTGCATGGTGCCAAGGCGCCACATTTAATTAAGAAAGCCGATTTAGCTTTAATGGAAGCAGGCACCGTAGTGGTGGATGTTGCTGTTGACCAGGGAGGTTGCATTGAAACTTGCAAACCTACAACGCATGAAAACCCTGTGTACATGGAGCAAAATATTTTGCATTACTGTGTTGCCAATATGCCAGGGGCAGTTCCACAAACTTCTACACGCGCTTTAACGCAAGCTACTTTGCCTTATGCTATTGCCATTGCCAACAAAGGATGGGAGAAAGCCTGTGTTGAAAATGCAGCTTTGGCAAAAGGATTAAACATTAAAGCAGGAAAAATTTTACATAAAGGCGTAGCCGACGCTTTCAACGCATAGTATTCGAATGGGTTTGATATTTAAAAGCCTGGTCCTTCAAAAGACTGGGCTCTTTTTTAGGTGATGATTGTCACTAAAATTTGAAATAAAATGAATTAATTTTATGCGATTAAATCAAATGTATTTTGGTTTATAAAATTGAAACTATGAAAACAGAATTAGAATTAAAAGAAATCGTAAAAGCAAAATACAGTGAGATTGCTTTACAAGACAAAGAGACCAATATGTCTTCTTGTTGTGGTGCAGGTGGATGCAGTACCGAAATTTACAATATTATGTCGGACGACTATACAAAACTACCAGGTTATGTGGAAGGTGCCGATTTAGGACTAGGCTGTGGCTTACCTACCGAGTTTGCAAAAATAAAAGAAGGAGATGTAGTAGTTGATTTAGGATCGGGTGCAGGCAATGATTGTTTTGTAGCTAGAAGAAGTACAGGGGCTACTGGCAAAGTCATTGGTATTGATTTTACACCAGCCATGATTGAAAAGGCAAGAGCCAATGCAGAAAAAATGGGTTACCATAATGTTGAATTTAGACAAGGCGATATTGAAAACATGCCTATTACTTCTAATATTGCAGATGTGGTGGTGAGTAATTGTGTATTGAACTTAGTGCCTAATAAACATGCGGTGATACAAGATATTTTTAGAGTTTTAAAACCCGGTGGTCACTTTAGTATATCCGATGTGGTATTAGTAGGCGCTTTACCCGAAGCTTTAAGAAATGCTGCAGAAATGTATGCGGGTTGTGTATCTGGGGCTATTCAAAAACAAGTGTACATGGAATTAATAGATGCGAATGGTTTTGAAAATGTAACTATTCAAAAAGAAAAAGCCATTATCATTCCTGATGATATTTTAGTGAATTATTTAAATGCTGCAGAAATTGCTGCTTTTAAAGCGTCTAAAATGGGTATTTTCTCAGTGACTGTTTTTGCACAAAAACCAAAAGCTGCCTGTGTGCCTAGGGCGGGATGTTGTTAATGAAATAAACTAAAGCGCGCATGAAAAATATTTTAGTCTTATGTACAGGCAATAGTTGTAGAAGCCAAATAGCCCATGGGTTTTTAGCATCTATGACTGCGGGCAAGGCCCATGTCTATTCTGCAGGCTTAGAAACGCATGGGGTGAACCCAAGAGCCATTGCAACCATGAAAGAAATTGGTATTGATATTAGCCACCATACTTCAAATAATATCACAGAATACTTTGGTATTGATTTTGATTATGTGATTACCGTATGTGATAATGCTAAAGAGCGCTGTCCTTATTTTCCTACTAAGGCCGTTAAATTACATTATAATTTCCCCGATCCTGCCAAGGCTATAGGTACTGAGGAAGAAATTAATGAGCAGTTTAGAATTGTAAGATCTTTAATCAAAGATTACTGCGAGAAGTTTGTTCAAGACTACTTATAGATTTATTTTCCTCTAACATAGTAGAGTATACCTATAAAAAAAGTAGCCTTGCTTTCGCAAGGCTACTTTAAAAATATAAATACTTTTAAGAAAATTATTTACCCCAAGCTGCCCAACCTGTGGTCCAGTCTGTGGTGCCATCAAAAGCACCTTTGTAAGCAACTTTCTCAAAGAAAGAATCAGTCAATCCGCCAAAATCAAATAACGCACCTGTAAGCAATGGAGAGCCTGCAAGTGGTTTTAAATTTGGAGCAGCATTGTTAAATGGATCGCCTAATTTCAAAGTAGTTACATCTGTAACCACAGTTGATTTATTTGAACCAGTGATTAATGCTAATATTGAAGCTTCAGTATAAATTGCACCGCCTGCTAAAGTATACACTTTATCAATTTCTACAGATTTACCTGCAGCAGCATGTACATAGCTATTATAGAAACCACTTGTTCCATTTAAAAGATAAGTGATGGTAGAATCTTCTTGGATACGGAATCCACCTTTAGATCCACCAATTACAGCAGAGTTGGCTAAGATAAACTTAGTACCTCTTCTAAAACGCATACCCCAACCATAATCAGCTGAAGTACCACTCGCACCTGGAGCAGTATTTGGACCCACTGCAGTAAAATTAGACATTACTGGGAAAGAAATTGGAGGTCTAGACAATACGAAACCATTGGCAGGGTTTACGTTGTCAATTTCAAAATTATTTGAAACGTCACCTGTTGTTCCTTTAGGATCTGTGAACTTAGGATCTTTGATAGATAAGGCAAACTGGATTTTTCCAGAATAACCATCATCAAAATCAAAATCATCATCAGCAGAATTATAAGCAATAAGATGTTTACAGTTAACTGTACCACCAAAAATTTCAAAAGCATCGTCATAACCACGTAATACTTGAACATAATCGATAGTAGTTCCATTACCAACACCGTACAATGATAAACCATTCACCTCATCACCTGGATTAACCGCTTTTCCACCGTATTCAATTCTTACATATTTCAAAATACCAGAATTGTCAGTTTTGTCAGTTCCACCAAATGCACTAAAAGCAGCATCAACGCCACCTTCAACTACTGTATGGTTACTATTACCTGGCGCTTGTCCTACAATAATTACACCACCAAAATCTCCTGAAGCAGGTGTTGCTTCAGCTGATGTAAATACAATTGGAGCTGTAGCAGTACCTTCAGCGATAATTTTCGCGCCTCTGTAGACTACTAATACGCCAGCAGAATCCTTGTTAGAAGTAATTTTGCAACCTGCTTCAATGGTTAAGGTTACACCAGTTGGAACGTATACATACCCTCTAAGGATGTAAACGCTGTCTTTTTTCAAAGTTCTGTTGGCTTTAATGATGCCACGAATGTTTGGGTCAAATACAGCTGGAGGGGGAGTAGGTGTTGGTGTTGGTGTAGGTGTTGTTGTGTCAGACTTGCTACAAGATGACGCGAACATAACTATAACCAATGCCAACAAATAAAAAAATTGCTTTTTCATTTTTTTTGATTTTTGTTGTTTGTGTTTTATTTGATATTTAAGAGAATTATAATTTCCATTTTAAGGACAAAGTACTTGTCGTTCCATAAGTACCTGAATTAATTATCCTATCCTTCGAAGCTGCATAACCAATATTGGATGGATTTGATTCGAATTTATAATACCATACAAATGGTTGAGCCAGTATATCGCTCACAGATAATTTTAATTCTAGTTTGTCTTTGTATAATTTTTGGCTTAATTGCAAATCAATTAAATCTCTTGGTTTTTCATAAATATTCATTCCCCCGTTGGTCACCGATCTGTACTTAAGTCTGGAACCAATTTGATTGTATAAAATATTGAATGAAAATTTATCATCAGTAGTTGTATAGGTAAGACCCCCATTAATTAAATAAGGCGATTGTCCTTGTAAGGGCGATTTATAATTGATACTACCAAATTGAACAGAGCCGTCAATGATGGCTACGTTTGAATAAAAGGTTAATTTTTTAAATACGGGAGCATTAATGAAATCTAGTTTTTTTCTTAATTCAAATTCAAAACCATAAGCATTAGCAGAGGCCACATTATTATAACTATACACATCATTGCCTTTATTCACCTGTTCAATAGGATTATTGAAGTTTTTATAAAAAGTACTTACAGAAATAATCTCCCCAGAATTTGGGAAATACTCATAACGTAAATCAAAATTGCTTACTTGGCTTCTAACTAAATTTGGATTACCTCTGATGACTACGTTGTTTTCATAGTCGTAAACGCTATAGTTGGCTAGTTCTCTGAATTCTGGTCTATTCACAGTTTGTGAAGCGCCTAATCTAAAATTTGTCTTATTGGATAAAGAGTAGGTCAATAAGGCAGATGGTAATACATCAAAATTGTTAAGGTTAATTTCTTTTTGATTTAATGTATTTAGTTTTTGAGTGTAACTTTCAACTCTTGCACCAGCGGTTAATTTAATATTGTTGGAAAGTTTCCCATCATACATCGCATAACCAGAGGACATTAATGCATTGGCATCATATCCCACAGAGTTAGTGGCAATATCTGCTAAGGTTAGACTGTATTTGTCAATATTTGTAGCACTAAATATATTATTGAAGGTAGCTGATGTATTTTCATTAATTAAAGCTCCGAAAGCATTGGTCGAAGCAAAGCCTAATGCATTTACCTTGACTGTTCTTTCTCTATAATAAACCATAGAGCCAAATTTAATTTTTTGAGAATTGCCTAAATATTGAAAGTTCTTAGTCATGTTTACATTACCGCCATAAATGTTTTCAGTTAAATCGGTGTACACACGACCAGCATTTCTAATTTCTGGAGAATTCTCATTGCCTAATTTTAGGTAATAGTCTTTATCATTGTTGAAGGCAGTTCTAAATGATAGTATTTTTTGATCAGGTTGATAACGATAAGTAGTACTAAAATTGGTATTCCAATCTAGGGTCCAATCAGCATTTAAATTATGCACCCCTTCAATCACAGAATTGTATAAACCAGCTTGTTGCGCTTCTGAGTTCTGACTTTTTATTAAGAAATAGTCAGGTGCATTGGCCACATCTTTTCCAGTCCTAGTTGAAAATGACCTTACTAAATCATTGTTGAAAATATTTTTAAAGGAAAGTTTAGACTTCTTAAATGAATAGGTCACATTCAATAAAGCCGATATCCCATTTTTTTGTTCATAATTGGTCGTATTACTCTGATTTAATAAAAAATCATATACTTGATAATCGCCCCTTTCTCTAAAAAATGTTTTGTAACTATTGCTGTAGGAGATAGAATAGATATAACCTAATTTATTGCCATTGTCTAATACTTTGGTATTGCCACCTAAGTAATTATAACTGGTACTAGGTATTGCTTTATTTAACACTTCTTGACCAAATGCATTAGGAAAAGATTTAGTAATGGAATTCTTTGCTGAAGCAGATTGTAAAATTAATTTTGAACCCACATTTTTATAAGCGGTTGGTAAATCTCTAGCAGAACTTAAAAACCCAGTAGCCTCATTAGCGTCATTAGGTAAACCACCATAGAAATTTTTAAAAGTAGTATTGTCGTTATAACTAGTTGAAACCGAAAATTCAGAAATTTTTTGAGATGGATAATCCTTGGTGGTAATTTTAATAGCTCCTCCTGAAAAATCACCTGGCAAATCAGGCGTAGATGATTTAAAAATTAATAAATTATCAATCAATGAACTTGGAATAATATCAAAAGAAAAAGCTCTTTTATCAGGCTCTGTACTTGGCAAAATTGAATTGTTCAATAAGGCGGTGTTGTATCTTTCGTTCAAACCTCTTACTATAACGAACTTATTGTCTTGAACAGATGCTCCAGATACTCTTTTTAAAACGTCACCTATATTTTTATCTGGTGATTTCTTAATGGTTTCAGAAGAAATACCATCAGAAATAGAGGAGCTATTTTTTTGCATGGCAAAAATAGAAGCAGCTGTCTCTTTTTTGGAAGAACTTTTTACCACCACATCTGCCAACTGCTTGTTCTTAGCTCTTAACAAACCAATTTCAATGGAAGAATTCTTATCTGAAGTAATATCGGAAATTTCTTTAGTGGTGTAACCTATGCTTGAGCATGTAATGGTATAGGTTTTGCCTAATTCAAGTGAAATTACAAATCTACCTTCTACATCAGTAGTGTATATCTTCTTACCATTGTTTACTTTAACAATAGCACCCGCTATTGCAGAGTTATTGTCATTGTCAAATAGTTTACCGTTTAAAATTACTGTCTGAGAAAACAGATTGAATGCTAAAAAGGAGAATAAAAACGTAATTAAAATCTTCTTCAAAACTATAGGTTTATTAAGTGGCAAACCTAGCTGAAATAAGAAAATAACTAGCCCATTTCAATGTTAAGTAATTATTAACTTAGGCCTAATTCGTAAAGAAAAAGACTTGAAAAACTTGTTTCAAGTAGACAATGTTACCAAATTGTTAACTGATCTAATTATTCAATAACAATAATAGTATCAGGTCCTGTTAATTCTAGCCCATGGGTGTCAATTAAAACCCCATTATTTTTAACTAAAAAAGGTAAGCTAGTAGTGGTACCCATGAGCGTAACTTTAGTGGCCTTTATTTTTCCAGGGATAAATAAACCTGAAGTGTTTCTTGGTGCTAAAATATGAACATATACATGCTTGGCATCTTGCGTAGTCACGCCCCAATTTTGTGGCGCCAAAGGACCTCCTCTTGTGCCATAAATACTAGGTCCATATTTTTTCACCCATTTGCCTACTAAGGCTAATGTATCTGTAAATTCAGATTGAATTTCCCCATTGGCCATGGGCCCGATATTTAATAGCAAATTTGAATTACGTCCGGCAGCCCCCACTAAGGTTTGAATGATATTAGTAAAGGATTTAAAATTATGATCATTGATTTTGAACCCCCATGAATCATTCATGGTGATACATGATTCTAAAGGCAATTCAGAGGCAGTTTGAAAACTTAGTCCTGAATTGTTTTGCCCAGGTAAATCCTGTTCAAACATTTGAAAATCTTCACCTGTTATGGGATCTAAATGATGATTGTTCCCAATCATACATGCAGGTTGTAGCTTATGAATTAAACTATAAATTTCATCATACTTCCAATTCAAACGAGAGGTTCTGTCTTTGGATCCTTCAGGATTGGTTTGGTCCCAATGTCCATCAAACCAAATACAAGAAATATCTCCATAGTTAGTAAGCAGTTCCGTTAATTGGCCCTTCATAAATTTTAAATAAGAATCATAATTACTTTTGGCAGTTCTTCCAGCTTTTTTACCAGTTTTGCCAGTTTCATAAGGATAGTCCGCTCTATTCCAATCCAATAAGGAATAATAAAAACCAAGCTTGATGCCTTGCTTCTTACATTCTGCTGCCAATTCTTTCAATGGATCTCTTTTAAAGGCAGTATTGGTAATTTTCCAATCCGATTGCTTGGTGTCCCAATTAGAAAAGCCATCATGATGTCTGGTTATAAGCACGATATATTTCATACCCGCATTTTTTGCAGTGCTTACCCATTTGGCTGCATCAAAATTTACTGGATTAAATAATTTAATCAATTTTGAATATTCTGTTTTATTGATGCCTTTATTTTCCATAACCCATTCCCCATCCCCTAATACACTAAAATCTCCCCAATGAATAAACATGCCAAATTTATTATCTTGAAAAGCAGTTCTGGCTTTTACATTTTCTTTAGAAGGAATATAGGTTTGCGCTTGTGCATTCAAAACAAGCATGCAAAGCATCGCCAAAATTAAATTTTTCATAGTTGAAATTAAATCGTTAATGCAATAAGGTCAATTATAAGACAAGTTAGTCTAAATGAAATACGCTGTGTAAATCGCTGGTGCCTTTAAAATTCACATCCAAATCTTTGATGATGCCATCTTTTACATCATACACCCAACCATGCAAATGCAAAGGTTGTTCTCTTTTCCATGCATTTTGCACGATAGATGTTTTACCTAAATCTTGCACTTGTTCAATGACATTTAATTCAACTAATCTGTCTGCCCTATGTTTGGTATCAGCAATAGCATCTAGTTCTTTAAAATGTAAGCGGTAAACATCTTTAATATGTCTAAGCCAATTATCAATTAATCCAAACTGTTTGTTTTCCATGGCAGCCAATACCCCACCGCAACCATAGTGGCCGCAAACAATAATATGTTTCACTTTCAATACTTCCACCGCATAGGACAAAACACTTAGCATATTCATATCGCTATGAATGACCATATTGGCAATATTGCGATGTACAAAAATATCCCCTGGTAAAGTGCCGGTGATTTGATTGGCAGGAACCCTGCTATCAGAACAGCCTATCCATAAATATTCTGGATTTTGGCTATTGGCCAATTTTTGAAAATAAGTGGGATCCAAGGCCAGTTGGTCGGAAACCCATTTTTTATTGTTCTCTAGTAGCTTCTTGTATGATTTTTCCATGCAAGATTAAAATTAGGCAATATTTTGGATTTTGTCTGAAGTTTAAACATCATTTAACTGCCCTTTTTATGCTAATTAACTTAATTTTATTGCATGGGTATATTAATTGAAGTTTTGGGCTGGATCGCCTCGGTATTGATTGTGGGTTCTTATGCCTTAAACATTACAGGCAAATTAGCAGCCAATAGCAAAACTTATGTGATGGCCAACTTGGTAGGTGGTTTGTTTTTTGTCTTAAATACATATTATCATCAAGCCTACCCTTCTATGTTGGTAAATTTTATTTGGGTAATTATTGCCATTGTGATGTTATTAAAGAAAGATAAAAATAAGGACCAAGCATAAAATGGTTCATTGAAATGCAAACAGAAAAATTAAACGCGGGTTTTTTATATCTAGTCAAATGGTTGGTCATTTCATTATTAGTTTCATGCCTAGTAGGCACTGCCACTGCCTGGTTTTTAATAGCCTTGGATTTTATCACGCTATGGCGTAGTGGGCATATTTGGATCGTGAATTTTCTACCCCTGATTGGTTTAGCCATTGGGCTTGCTTACCATTATTATGGTGCCGAATCTAAAAAAGGAAATAATTTAATTTTAGAAAAACATCAATCCAACGATAAGGACGCAACGGTAAGACCTATTCCCTTGTTAATGACCCCGCTTATTTTTATCAGCACTTTACTTACCCATATTGCTGGTGGTTCTGCAGGTAGAGAAGGCACGGCTGTTCAAATGGGCGGAGCTATTGCAGATCAGTTCACTAATTTATTTAAATTAAATGCAGCCGAGAGAAAAACGGTTTTAATTATTGGGGTGAGTGCAGGCTTTGCTGCTGTATTTGGTACGCCATGGGCAGCAGCCATTTTTGCATTGGAAATAATGAGTTTTAAAAAAATAAAAATTGAAAATATTTTACCCAGTTTTGCTACGGCATTTGGCGCTCATTATATTTGTTTGGCTTGGCAGGTAAAGCATACCATTTATTCCATTGTATTGATCCCGGCCATCTCCTTTAGTAATTTTACTTGGTCCATCCTTGCTGGAATCATTTTTGGTTTGACTGCCTTGGTATTTACTTATTCAAATAAATTATTCGAAGGCTTGTTTTCAAAAATAAAATTTGCGCCACTGCGTCCTTTTATCGGCGGAATTTTTATCGCCTTATTTATTGTATTAGCGGATAGTACAAAATATATCGGCTTAGGTATTCCCTCTATCTCAAATGCTTTTACAACACCGGCTGGTAATTTTGATTTTGCAATAAAATTGCTTTTGACCAGCTTTACTTTAAGCGCAGGATTTAAAGGGGGCGAAGTCACTCCTTTGTTTTTTATAGGGGCAACACTTGGAAGTATACTTATTTGGTTTATTCCACTCCCCATGGCACTTCTTGCTGGAATGGGCTTTGTGGCTGTATTTGCAGGCGCCACGCACTGCGCTATAGCCTCCATTGTAATGGGTGTTGAAATTTTTGGTCTGGAGGCAGGATTATATATAGGCATTGCAAGCAGCGTCGCATATTTTAGTTCTGGCATTCATGGCATTTATAGCGCACAATTAAAAACAGGAGCCAAATATGAATTGTATCATTTCATTAACAAGACTCGAAATTTATAATTGATTGTAGTAAATTGAATAAAAATAATACCATGGTAGAAATTGTACGCGTTAGCAATGAAAAAGAATTAGAAGCAATTCGTTTGTTACAAAGAGAAAATTTAAGGGTATTAATTGGCGAAGAAGAAGCTGGTAAAGAAGGATTTTTGACTGCAGAATATACCATGGAAACCTTGCAACAAATGCATCAGCTTCAGCCTTCCATTATTGCTAAGGATGGTGATAAAATTGCTGGCTATGTAATTGTCACTACTAAAGAGAGTTATGGCCAACACCCATTACTAGACAGTTTATTTGACTCTATTGATGCTTTAAATTATAAAGATGCTTCTTTAAAAAACATCAATTACATTTTAGTAGGCCAACTCTGTGTTGGCAAAGCTTATAGAGGTATTGGGTTAGTCCAAAAAATGTATACTTATTATCAACAAAGTTTAAGCAAAGAATATCAATATTTAATTACCGATGTAGCACAAGAAAATCCAAGATCCATCAAAGCACATTTAAAAACTGGATTTCAAATTATAGATACCTTAAATTATGGTGGTATTGGTTGGGACATCGTACTTTGGGATTGGAGAAAATAAAAAGATAATAAAATGAAATTTCTAAACAGTGCTTATCTATTGATGCTGATTGCTTTAAATACTAGTGCACAGCTTAAAAAAGTCGACTTAATAATCAATAATGTCAATATTGTAGATGTTGTACACAACAAAATTATTGCCCATCAAACCATTGCCATTCAAAATAATAAAATCACGGACATTGGCAATAGCTCCATCAACAAGCAATATAATACTGCCAACACCATTGATGCCACTGACAAGTTTATCCTGCCCTCTCTTTGGGATATGCATGTTCATTTTGGCGGAGATACCTTAAAAGAAGAAAATAAAATGCTGCTTCCCTTGTTCATCGCCTTGGGAATTGGTCATGTAAGAGACTGCGCAGGAGACATCAGCATGGAAGTCTTAGACTGGAAAAATCAAATAGCCAATGGAAGTTTATTAGGGCCCACTATTTTTACCTCTGGCCCAAAACTAGAAGGGATTAATTCCATCTGGCCAGGGGATTTGGAAATTGGCAGCGAGTTGGAATTAGCTGCTGCATTGGATTCCTTGCAAAAATTAAAAGTAGATTTTATTAAAATTACCGACAATACTTTAGCACCAGATTTATTTTTAAAAAGTATTATTGCGGCAAGAAAAAGAGGTTGGAAAGCAACTGGACATGTACCCGCCACCATGAATGTGGACGTTTTTTCAAAAAACGGGTTGTCCGCTATTGAGCATATTGGTTATTTACAAAGATCCGCTTCTAAATATGAAGACAGCATTACAAAATTAAGAGCTGCAGGTAAAATTAGCAACAAGGAAGCCAATGAGCTTTACTTAAATAGTTTTGATAGCGCTATAGCAATGATGAAATTTAAAAAACTTGCAGCCAATGGCACTGCCGTTGTTCCGACCATCAATGGATCTTTTATAACTACCTATTTAGACCAAACTAATCATATGCAGGACGACTACTTAAGGTACTTAGGGCCTGCCTTAAAAAGAACGTACAACTGGAGAATTGACAGAGCTGCTAAAGACAATGTAGCTGCGATAGAATTTAGACATAAAAATTTTGAAGCAGGTGCTAGCTTACTTCCCTTACTTTATAAAAGTGGCGTGACCATTTTAGCTGGAACAGATGCTGGTTATTTAAACTCTTTTAATTATCCAGGATTAGGCATGCATGATGAATTGGCCATCATGGTCAAATACGGACTAAGTCCACAACAAGCATTGATTTGTTCGATAGTCAATGGGCCTGCTTTTTTCAATCAATCCAAAGCCTATGGTTCCGTTTCAATAGGAAAAAATGCAGACTTATTAATACTCAATGCAAATCCATTAGTAGATATTAATAATACCAAAAAAATTGACGCTGTAGTGAATAAGGGAAAATACTTAAGCAAGAATGAGCTGGATGAAATTTTATCAGCCACTGCAGAAAAAGTTAAGCTCTTGAAATAGGCCTAGTCAAACAAGTAGGACCACCTCCTCCTTTCACACTAATTTCTGCACCTTCGTATTCAATTACTTTACATCCTGCCGCTTCTAATCTTGATTTTGTAATGGGATTGCCTTTCACCATTAAACAAGTGCGTGGTGCTAAGGCTAAAACATTGCAACCCATACTATCGAATTCGGCTTCAGGCACTTCAACTAATTCAAAACCTCTTTTAATTAATTCGTTTCTAAATACAATAGGTATTAATGGAGAATATACCACAGCTAAATTGTCAGCCACGGGACTTAATACCGACATTAAATGAAATACATCGGAAGAGCCTCTATAATGTGGCATTGGCACTGTGATCACATCCACGCCTAATGGCTTTAATAAGGCAGTTATTTGTCGAATGCCTTCTTCATTGGTTCTATACGTATGGCCCACTGCCAAAGTTTTAGCATCCAACCAGGCAACATCTCCTCCTTCAATCGTTCCTGGCGCTGTAATCACCCCAAGCACCGGAATACCATTGTCTTCAAAAGCCTTTTTTTGTGCAATTGGTTCGTTTTTACGTCCTTCCTTACCCATGGTACAAATAATCATGCCCTTGCTAGTGGCTATGGATGCATCTCTACAATAAATAGAATCCATATTCACTGAATCATCTTCAGGGAAATAAAAAATTTCCGCACCATGCTCTTTTAAAATTTTTTCAAACGCTTCATATTCAGCAAGTGCTTTATCTATAGCTGGTTTACCTAAATAGTTCAAGGCTTCCCAATGTTTGGAGACATGGGCATCATCAATAAATGCAGCGGCTGCTTTTTTAATAAACAATGAACTTAGTTTGCCTGATTCAGAATGCGCACTCATAGGGTTAAAATTATAGTGGGTGTGAAATTATAAATTTTTATCTCTTTTGGCTACTGCAAAAACATAGATAGGTACAGCGCTCATGGTTAAGAAAAATCCCCAGAAAACGGTTTCTTGTCCAAGACCTAACATGATCCACAAACAAAAAACAAAGGTCATGGTAGCAAGCAATAATGCTGCTATGGAAAATTGATTAGATTTAAAAGGCATTTTAAATCTCAAAATAATATAAGAAGCCGTACAAAAAATATAAGGAATTAAAATGGTAGAGGTAGTCATTAAAATTAAAAACTTAAACTGCTCCACCAAGCCCTTGGTGTAATTCATACTCATAAACAAAGAAACAAATACACTTGAAATAACTACCCCTAATACAGGTACGCCATTTTTATTTTTTCGTGTAAATAATTGTGGAAACAATTTATCCTTGGCCACTGCATAGGGCAACTGTCCTTGAATTAAAATGTATCCATTCAATGCACCAAAGGCAGCGATAGCTACTCCTGCACTCACCCAGTATTCCGCCCCATGGCCCCAGATCAAAACTGCTGCATCTGCAAAAGGGGTTACACTATTTTTTAATTGCGCGGCTGGAATCATGCCCATGATACTTACGGTACTTAATATATATACCACGGTGGCAATTAATGTCCCCAAGGTAGTGGCCTTGGCCACCGTAGCTGCAGAATTGGCCACACTACCCGAAGGAATGGTGGCACATTCAATACCTAGAAAAGCAAAAAAAGTTAAAGTAGTGGTGGCCGTAATGGCTGCAATTGTAGAAGTTCCACTTGAATTAAATGGAAGAAAATTCTCCCAATGAATATAAAACAAACCTACCAATCCAATTAAAACAATGGGCACAATTTTTAAAATAGTCGTAATCAATTGCACTCTACCAGAAGTGACAATACCTAAGGAATTTATCCAAGTTAAAAACCAAATCGTGGCTAGCCCTGTAACAATAGCTAAGCTGGTATTACTTGCCAAGGCTGGAATAAAAGTACTTAGGGCACTTACAAAAGAAACCGTAATGGCTGCATTGGTACACCAAACTGAAACCAAATAACCAAAGGCAACTAAGAATCCTGCAAAATCACCCAAGCCTTTTTGTGAATAAGCAAATGGTCCGCCATCTGCTGCAGGCAATAATTTACTTAGGTGCGCAAAAACTTTGGCTATTAAAAATGCACCAATGGCAGAACATACCCATCCAATTAAACTAATGCCTCCAAATCCAGCCAAGGTAGCAGGCATCATAAAAACACCTGCCCCAATCATATTACCAACTACCAATGAGGTACTTGTCCATAAGCCTAGTTTATTGTCTGGCGATGAGTTCACTAAATATGTCTGTTGATGATATTTTCAAGATGCTCTTGTTGTCCACTTATAGCTACTGGTTCTCCTTTCTCTATTGCATAGGCTTTTAAATCTTCCAAACTTAATCTTCCTTCTTCAAATTCTTTTCCTTTACCTGCATCAAAAGAGGCATATCTATTGGTGCGAATTTTCTTGTACTCGGATTTTTGTAAAACCGCATCTGCCGTAATCAGTGCACGCGCAAAAGTATCAATACCTCCAATATGTGCATGGAATAAGTCTATAGGATCTGTTGAATTTCTTCTGCGCTTGGCATCAAAATTAATTCCACCCCCTTGGAATCCACCCGCTTCTACAATGATCAACATAGATTCTACCAATTCATTGATATTTGTAGGAAACTGATCTGTGTCCCAGCCATTTTGTGTATCGCCTCTATTGGCATCAATGCTTCCTAGCATACCAGCATCTACGGCTACTTGTAATTCATGTTGGAAAGTATGACCCGCTAAAGTAGCGTGATTCACTTCGATGTTTAATTTGAAATCATTCAGTAAATCGTATTGTCTTAAAAATCCAATCACTGTTTCACTGTCATAATCATATTGATGCTTAGTGGGCTCACATGGCTTTGGTTCGATAAAGAAAGTTCCTTTGAAACCATTTTTTCTTGCATAGTCCTTAGCAGTATGTAAAAATTTAGCCAAATGTTCTTTCTCTCTTTTCATATTCGTATTCAACAAGGTCATGTAGCCTTCGCGTCCTCCCCAAAAAACATAATTCTCTCCGCCCAATGCAATGGTTGCATCTAAGGCTCCTTTTACTTGTGCAGCAGCATGGGTCAATACATGAAAATCAGGATTGGTAGAAGCGCCATTCATGTAACGCTTATTGCTAAACACATTAGCAGTGCCCCATAATAATTTTACGCCGCTGGCATCCTGCTTCTCTTTCAAATAGGCAGTCAATGCTTGCATGCGTCTGTCGTTTTCTTTCACATCATTCGTATGATCCACAACATCTACATCATGAAAACAATAATAAGGCAAACCTAATTTGGTGATAAATTCAAAAGCAGCATCGGCTTTGTCCTTGGCACGTTCTACTGCATCACTGTGTTCATTCCAAGGATAAATTAAAGTAGGCTCTCCAAAAGGATCAGCCCCATTTCCAACAAAACTATGCCAATAAGCTACTGCAAAACGCAACCATTCTTTCATGGACTTGCCTGCGACTATTTTATTTTCGTCATACCAACGATAGCTCAATGGATTATCACTGTTCAATCCTTCAAATTTTACGGCGCCAATGCCTTTAAAAAATTCTTTTTTACCTAGTACTACTGACATACAATTTATTTTTATAGTTTTTATTAATTATTTAGTAATTGTTTTTCTAATTGATTTTTCCATCCGGCATAAAGTGCATCATACTGCGCTACCTTAGTTGGCTCGATGATTTGAATGGGTTTGAAATCGGAAAAAGCCTCGCTAGCATTTTTATAAATACCCGATCCAATGCCTGCGCCAATAGCCGCGCCCACACTTCCGTCTGAATGATAGAGGGCCACCGGCACCCCAGTTGCATTCACAAAGGCATGACTGAACACTTTACTCAAAAACAAATTCGCATAACCAGCTCTAATAATGCTTGGTTGCAAATTATTTTCACGCATAATGTCTAAGCCATATCTAAATGCAAAGGCAATACCTTCTTGTGCAGCATTAAAAATATGTGCTGCTGTATGTTTGTTTAAATCGATGCCCGCCAACTGTGCACCTAAAATTTTATTTTCAAAAATGCGTTCTGCCCCGTTGCCAAATGGAAATATTTTTAAACCTTCGCTACCGGCTTCAATGCTTGAGGCGGCCTGATTCATTTGATTGTAATCGTAATTCACACCCACCATTTTTTTCACCCAGCTATTTAAAATACCTGTTCCATTAATACACAATAAGATCCCAATTCTATTGGTCTCGGCAGTATGATTCACATGCGCAAAACTATTGACACGAGATTTTAGGTCATAAGATAAGGTATCACCCACTCCATAAATAACACCAGAAGTGCCTGCAGTGGCTGCTACTTCGCCCGGTGCCAATACGTTTAAAGAAAGGGCATTGTTGGGTTGGTCTCCTGCTTTATAAGTAACTGGAATTCCTGCCTTTAAGGATAAAGCGCTGGCCACAGATGTTTGCAAAGCCCCATGGTGACTAAATACTTCTTGAATCTTTGGAAAAAAAGAAGCGTCAAATCCAAAATAGTCTAGCACCGATTTCGAAATTTCTTTGTTTTTAAAATCCCAAAAAATGCCTTCTGACAAAGCAGCTATTGTTGTGGTAATTTCTCCTGTTAATTTCATGGCAATAAAATCACCAGGCAACATAATTTTATCTATTTGCGCATATACGGCTGGCTCATTTTCTTTCACCCAAGCCAATTTTGAGGCGGTAAAATTTCCAGGAGAATTCAATAAATGTGCTAAAGCTTTTTCATGACCGATGGCATCAAATGCTTTATGGCCATAGTCGACCGCACGACTATCACACCAAATAATACTGTCTCTTAAAACATTTTGATTTTTATCCACCAACACTAGCCCATGCATTTGATAAGCAATCCCAATAGCAGCAATGGCTTGCGCATCATAAGATGGATTTATTTTTTTAGCAGCGGCATGTAATTTTAAAGCGCCTTTTTGTACTTGCTCCCACCAGGTAATGGGTGATTGTTCGGCCCAACCTAATTGTTTGGAAACAATGGCATTTTCAGTATCTGGAAATTGAACTGTAGTTATGTTTTTTTGCGTTGCCGCATCCACCAAAGACAACTTAATAAAAGAAGTGCCTATATCAATTCCTAATAAATACATAATGTTAGAATACTTTTTAAAAACAGTACAGTTTTTTAATCAAATTTTTACTGTCTCTAAAACTAAGAAATAAATTATTAGCAAGTGCAAATAATACGAATTCTTATACCACTGGTATTATTTTTCCCATTGGGTGGGTTTGAGTGCAGGATCGTATTCTTTCTTTAAAAAATCGGCTCCCCCAAGGGAACTTGAAGTCCAGTCCATGACTGCTTCATTGGGCACGGTCTCAATTGGTGTATGCCAGGAATTGGAGGTTTCATTGTAGGCCAGATTAGTTTGCGCACTATAACAGGAAATAATGGACCATCGTGGGCTATTGGATAAATTGGCCTCCGAACGATGTAAAATATTGCTATGAAAGAAAAGGGCATCTCCAGCTTCGATTTCAACATAGACTAAGTCCATGGTTTTCAATGCATTATCTACCATTACTTGATCGGCACCTACTTGTTCCCCTGCAAAACCATGATTGACCCTGCCCATTTTATGAGAACCTTTAATCACCTGAATACAACCGTTTTCTTTATTGGCTGGGGTTAAAGCCACCATCACACTAATCAATTGATCGGGAAACATAAACTGGTTCTTGTACCAATAGCCATAATCCTGGTGCCATTCCCAAGCACCCCCCACCTTGGGTTCTTTTTGCATCAATTTAGAATGGAAATGGCAAACCGGAGCCCCACTATTTAATAATTGTTCCACCCCCTCAATCATTCTTTCACTTCTAGTTAAATAACCAAATACATCATTGCCAGGGGTAAACCACAAGGAGAGCCTTGTTTTTTTACCTGTTTGGTCATTTAAATCAAGGGCATTTTTAGCCATCGCATCGTCTTGTAAGGCAGTGGCGTATAATTTTTCTACTTCTGGCTTAGCGCAAAAATTTTTCACAATCAGGTACCCATCTCTGTGGTAGGCCTCAATTTGCGATGGAGATAAAAAAGGACTTGACATCTTGGCTAATTTTTGATTTGGATTTTAATAATTGGTCTTTAAATATAATAAACTTAGCTGCATAAATGAGCAGTTAACTAATATTTTATTTAAATTGAGGGGAGTAAAAATTTAAACAATGAAACTAGTTTTAAGCATTTGCGCATTTCTTTTACTAAGCATTCATGCATTGAGTCAAAAGAAAGTGCTGCTCGCGAAAAATTTAATTGATGGCACAGGAAAAGTGATTACGAATCCAGCTATTATCATTAGTGACAATAAAATTATTGCCATTGAAAATAAAGAAAATTTACACCTAGATAAATATGGTAATGGATTTACCATCATAGATTTAGGAGAGTACACAATTCTTCCTGGATTGATTGATGCGCATGTGCATCCAGACAATAGCTCGGATGATTATCAAGTGGGACATTTGCGTGCAAGTTCGGCAGCCAAAACCTTGACTGGCTTAAAAGCACTACAGGACCTGCTATCCGAAGGATGGACAGCAGTTCGTGTCGCAGGAGATGAAGATGTTGGATATGCTAATTTAGAAATAAGAAATGCCATTAATAAAGGCCTTTTTGTGGGACCACATATTTATGGGGCAGGGCATTATTTGTCTGTAACTGGTGGTGGTGGTGACATCAACTTTATTTCCTACGAACAAAAAATAATTGCTGATGGATTGATTGTTGATGGCCCTGAAGAAATTAGAAAGGCCGTTCGCACCGAAATAAAAAATGGAAGTGATTGGATAAAAATTTTAGTAACTGGTGCCTTTATGACCACAGGCGATAATCCACAAAATGTACATTTTAGTCCAGAAGAATTAAAAATGGCCGTAGAAGAAGCAGGTCGTAGAGATGTTCCTGTAATGGCGCATGCCCATGCCACGGAAGGCATCAAGCAAGCAGTCAAGGCGGGGGTTAGGAGTATTGAACATGGTTCCTATATGGACGAGGAAGCTATTGATTTAATGGTAGAACATGGTACTTATTTAATACCCACCTTAACCATTGATTTGTATTTCAAAGAAAAATTAGCAGACAGTAAGGCCTTGGCAAAAGCCATTGCACTAGCTAATGATTCAAGAGCAGGCATGTACGAAAAATTACGCTCTGGGGTAAAGAAGGGATTGAAAATTGGGGTAGGTACCGACTTTATTGGTTGGCCTGCTAATTATTCGGCGCGTGAATTTGGAGAATTGATTAAAATTGGAATGACCCCAATGCAAGCCATTCAAGCTGGTACAATCGTGAATGCCCAATTGTTAAACAAAGACAAAGAAATAGGTTCCATTGAAATTGGAAAATTGGCCGACATTATTGCAGTAAAAGGAGATCCATTAAAAGATATCTCTGAATTACAAAGAGTAAAGTTTGTGATGATGGGTGGTAAAGTGGTAAAAAATGAAAAAATAACAAACCAATAAAATTATAAAAAATACATTCAAAAATTAAAAACCATCAACTATGTTACAAATCAAAAAAATAACAACTCATTGGGTCTTATCACTTGTCTTACTAATGGTTTTTTCAACCAATAGCCAAAGTCAAGTACTATCTAATGAAGTAATAAAAAGTACGAAATTTGATTATTCAAAATTAGCACAAATTGATGCGGAAGTAAATAAATATGTGCGCAATAATTGGCTTACAGGAACCAGTGTCATTGTAGTGAAAGACAACAAGGTAGTGTATTACAAAGGCTTGGGCTATGCCAATGCAGCTAGTAAAAAACCAATGCCCGCCAATGCCATTTACCGTATCATGAGTCAAACCAAGGCCATTACCAGCTTAGCTGCTTTGCAATTGGTAGATCAAGGTAAAATTAATTTAGACCAAAAAGTATCTGATTTTATTCCTACGTTTAAAAATCCAAAAGTATTGAATCAATTCAATGCTAACGATAGTTCTTATACCACAGTTCCTGCCAAAAGAGAAATTACCATTCGTGATATATTCACTCATTCCTCAGGTATTGATTATGCAGGCATTGGTTCTGCAAATATGAATGCTATCTATACAAAGGCTGCTATACCATCTGGTTTAGGAAAAACAAAGGAAAGTTTATTAGAAAAAATGACCGTTCTTGGCGCTTTGCCTTTAGTACATCAGCCTGGTGAAAAATTTACTTATGGATTAAATACAGATTTATTAGGATGTATTGTTGAAATTGTAAGTGGTACTAGTTTAGAAAATTATTTTCAAAAAAATATTTTTGATCCATTGGGTATGAAGGATACTTATTTCAATGTGCCTGCGGCTAAGGGCGACCGTTTACCAACGGTGTATACCGAAAATGAGGCCAATGAAATAATTGAATGGGGTCCTACTTTTAGAAATTTAAATCCTAATTACCCTTTAGTACAAAAAACTTATTTCTCTGGAGGTGCGGGTTTGTCTAGTACAGCCTTCGACTATGCGATATTTTTGCAAATGCTTTTAAATGGCGGGAAGTACAATGGCAAACAAATTCTTTCGCCACGTACTGCTGCCATCATGGTGAGCCCTCAATTAGATTTTAAATACAATGGGGTGGATGATTTTGGCTTGGGCTTCTCCTTGACATCTGAGAAATCAGCCAATTTGAATGCAAGAAATAAAGGATCTTTTGCCTGGGGTGGATACTATGGCACCACTTATTGGGCCGATCCTAAAGACAATTTAATTGTACTAATTATGACACAACATAGCCCTAATTCACATGGTGACCTAGCAGGTAAAATTGAAAGAATTATTTACGGAAGTGAAGTAAAATAAAATTAGCGCTTCTTTTAAAAGAGAAAGCCATTGTAGTAATTTCCTACAATGGCTTTTTTTATATTTTTATTTTTTAAGCTTCTAAACTCTTGGCAAGATCTGTTTTACTCCATTTTTTTGTTTCCTCAATCCAAGCACCTGTATGTTCAGAAATATTCATTAGAATGTCCCAGGCTTGATTCATTAAACTTTTTTTAATGGCTGTATTTTTGTAATTCTTATCCAATTCTATTTTCCCCACAATTTCTCCATTTAACAAATAAGCTGTTTTGTTAAATATCTTACCTATAACTTTTTTATTTTTTCCAAAAAAACAGTCTCCAATTAAAATACCAATTACATGCTCTTGAGTGGTGTCCAAAATCATCATGTTTTGGATATAACCCACTGTTTCTTTGCTTTGGTTTTGTATTAAATACATAATGACAATCGTTTATTTATTTGTTGTAAGAGAACCGTCGAAAATTAATTAGAATTGGTTGGTATATTTTGCATCAAAATAGTCACAATGTCTTCTGTCGAATGTGTTAGCTTGAACTGAATTTTATTTTCTGCGCTTACCCAATCTTTGAATATTTGATGAAATTTTGAGTCAATTTTTTTAATTACAGTAACTCCTAATTTTTTCATGGCTGCTGCATTGCATTCTTGTTCAAAATGATTTAAAATAGGGATACTCAATACTTTCTTATTTAAATACATGGCTTCTGCAGGTGTTTCAAAACCACCGGCAGTAATGATGCCATGGCATCGAATTAAACTACTAGTGAAAGAAGTATTATTGATTGGATAAAAGCTAATGTTCTTAAAATTGGTTATTTGAGTTACTTCTTTTGTAAATACTTCAAAATGAAACTTGGGTTGGTCCAATAGATAGGGTATTAAAAATTCTGAAGAATACTGCGGTAAATAAACCGATATATGCCCCTCGTTACTCACTGATGCGTTCACCACTTCGTCTTTGATGATAGGATTGTAAATGTTTTGATCATAGGACTCAAAATGCAAGCCCAAATAGTTGGTACTTTTTACAAATTTATCTAGGACCAAATTGCCAATGGGATTAAAGGAATTTGATCTTGGTGTTAGTTTACTTTGGAAGCTGGCTTGGTGGCCAAATTGTATACTTTTTTTCTTTTGTAAACTGCAGGCAAGCGAGGTGATAAATTCAAAATCATTAATGATGACATCGTAGTTATGAATAGGTAAGGCCTTGGCTTCTTTGTAAATATTAAAACTCAGTGACTTGGAGATTTTGCCATAATCCATTCCACCAGTCGATTTGTAATGTAGACTAACGCCATTACTTCTGTACTTGATAGGAATGGTGGAATTAAGTTGAGCATTAGACCCACTTAAAAAGAAATCTACCTCACCATATTTTTTTAAATAGGGATACAATTGCTCGGCCCTACTTAAATGACCATTCCCGGTTCCTTGTATGGCGTAAAATATTTTCATGAATATAATATTACATGGAAACTTGAAAAGCCACTTCCTTGGTCATTACACTTAGCTCTTCTCTTATATTGATGATTTTATTTTTTTTGCTTCCTTTCTCTTCTTCAAATTGCTTTGGATCATAATGGTATAAAGTCCAGGCATTGTCATAATATTCCAAAGAAGTTAAGTTCTCTATCCAATCGCCACTATTTAAATAAGTAACAGAGCCTTTTTCGGTAGTCACCAAACGCTGCTGTGGTTGATGGATATGGCCACATATTACATATTGATAATTGTTTTCAATAGCCAATTCTGCTGCAGTTTGTTCAAAATTATTGATCCAAGAAACTGCTTTTTTCACTCCATTTTTTACACTCTTGCTTAAGCTCATTTTTTCTTTACCCATTAATTTCAAGCTCCAGTTGACCAAACTATTAATAAGTATTAGTAAATCATAACCATAACCTCCTAATTTGGCTATTATTTTGGCGCCACCTTTAGTCGTTCTATCAAATACATCCCCATGGAATACCCAGTTTTTTTCTCCATTAATTTCAAAAACAATCTTATCAGTTAATTGAATATTGCCCATTTCAAAATCGGCATATTTACGCAAGGCTTCATCATGATTGCCCGTGATATATATCACCTTGGTATCCTTACTAGCCATGCTAAAAATTTGTTTAATGACCGCCATATGATTGGCAGGAAAATAACGCTTGTTAAACTGCCAAATGTCTATAATGTCCCCATTTAAAATGAGTGTTTTTGGCTTAATGCTCTTTAAATAGTTGAGCACTTCTTTTGCTTGACAACCAAAAGTACCCAAATGAAGGTCACTGATGATGCATATTTCCATTGGTCGCTTATCCATGGCTAGTATTTATGTAAATAACGCATATTTAGGTAACTACAATGTGTCGCTATTATTAACTTAACATTAATAAATTGTGACGGGAATATTAATTAATTCATTATTTGTAATTTTATCCTGAATTTTACTGCACATGAAGAACAATTACATCCCTAGAGACATCAGCTGGCTAAGTTTTAATGCCAGGGTATTGCAAGAAGCCAATGATCAATCCGTTGCCTTAAAAGACAGAATTCGATTTTTAGGGATTTTTTCCAATAATTTGGACGAGTTTTTTAGAGTTCGTGTGGCTACCTTAAAGCGCATGGTAGAATTTTTAGAAAAAAGGAAAAGCATCAATATCGACATCATTGATTCGCCGCAGGTAATCTTGGATGAGATTCAAAAAGTAGTTTTAAAACAACAAAGTGAATTTAACCGTATCTGGGGTAATATCAATAGAGAGTTAATTAAACGAAAAATTTTAATCATCAATGATCGAAAATTAAATAATGAACAAAAATTATTCGTTCGTGATTATTTTGATAATGTAGTGCGACCTTATATCATTCCGTTAATGATTGAGAACCTTCCTGAACTTCCTTATTTAAGAGACAAAAGTTTATACCTGGCCATTGTTATGCGAAACAAGCAGGATGCTTATCATGAAAAATTTTCATTGATTGAAATCCCCTCTAAATCCATTGGTCGATTTATTATACTTCCTTCTAGCCCTGGTACCAAATCCATTATATTACTAGAGGACATTATTAAATTTAATTTGCCCATCATCTTTTCACATTTTAAATTTAATAAATTTGATGCGCATGTATTCAAAATTACAAAGGATGCGGAAATTGATTTAGACCAGGAAGTGGGTATTAATTTTGTAGATAAGATTTCAAAAGGCGTTAAAAATAGAAGAAAAGGAAAACCTGTTCGTTTTGTGTATGACAAAGACATGAATGCCGAATTACTCGATTTTCTCATTCAGAAATTACATTTAACTAGAAAAAGCAGCATCATACCGGGCGGTCATATTCATAATTTTAGACATTTTATGGATTTCCCTGATGTATTGGTGGAAAAACAAGAAAGACCCAAACCCTTTACCCATCCAGCTTTTAAGAAAAATAATCAGGTTTCAGAAGTCATTTTACAAAAAGACGTGCTTTTACATTTTCCCTACCATAGTTTCGATCCGGTGATTGATATTTTGAGAGAAGCAGCCATGGACGATGATGTGGTTTCTATCAAAATAACTGCCTATCGCTTAGCCAGCAATTCTAAGGTAATCAATGCCTTAATCAATGCTGCCAGGAACGGAAAAAAGGTGACGGTATTTTTAGAATTGAAAGCGCGTTTTGATGAAGAAGCCAATTTGGAATGGAAAACCACTATGGAAGAAGAAGGTGTTAATGTATTGGTGGGTATTCCCAATGTAAAAGTGCATGCAAAAATTTGTGTCATCCAAAAAAGGGTAGCTGGTAAACTCGTTCAATATGGTTTTATCAGTACTGGTAATTTAAATGAAAAAACCGCCAGAATATATGCGGATCATTGTTTGCTTACCGCTTCAAAGCCATTGTTAATGGAAGTAAATAAAGTATTTACTTATTTAGAAAGCTGGCAATTGGGGGATAAGCCAATTGGGAAAACACGAAATTTATTGATTTCGCCCATCAATATGCGCAATACCATCATTCAGTTAATCAACAACGAAATAAAATTTGCAAAATTAGGCAAGCCGGCCAATATCATTGTAAAACTAAATTCTTTAAGCGACCATTTATTGATTGATCACTTATACAAAGCTTTAAAAGCAGGGGTGGAAGTGCATTTAATCATCAGGGGTATTTTAACGCTTAAAAAAGACAATGAAAAATTGAACCATAAACTCAATGCCATTAGCATTGTAGACCAATACCTAGAACATGCGCGCGTGATGATCTTTCACAATAAGGGCAATGAAAAAGTATTCATTTCTAGTGCCGATTGGATGGTGAGGAACTTGGACCATCGTATAGAAGTAGCCACGCCCATTCTAGATGTTCATCTTAAAAAAGAATTGATTGAGATTATCAACATTCAGTTAAAAGATAATAACAAAGCCAGGATTTTAGACGAAAATTTAAACAATAATTATGTACCTTCCGTTGGAAAGAAAGTGTACAAATCACAGGTAGCTACTTACGAATATTTAATAGGAAAAAATAAATAAATTGATACTCGCAGCCATAGATATAGGAAGTAACGCGGTTAGATTGCTCATCTGCGAAGTAGTTAAAAAAGGTAAAGAAGTTAGATTTAATAAATTATGCCTTTTAAGAATTCCCGTGCGTTTGGGTTTTGATGTTTTTGAAAAAGGGCATATTGGTGGACAAAAAAAGAAAATGCTTATTAATACCATTAAGGCTTTCAATAATTTAATGAAAGTGTATGAAGTGGAGCATTACATGGCCTGTGCCACTAGTGCCATGCGCGATGCAGAAAATGCCAAAGAAATCATCAAGGAAATTAAATCTGAAACCAGCATTGAAATTGAAGTCATTACTGGCGAACTAGAAGCTGAAATTATATACGAAAACCATATTGCAGAATTGTTGGACAAAGACAAAAGCTACTTATACATAGATGTGGGTGGCGGTAGTACTGAAATTACTTTATACCACAAATCAAACGTAGTGGTACAAAAATCATTCAATATTGGCACCGTTCGTATTCTAACCAAGAAAGTAAAAGATGAGACCTGGGAGGAAATGAAAGAAACATTGAAAGACTTGTCCAAAAAATATAATAATATGATTGGCATTGGTTCTGGAGGTAATATCAATAAATTGTTTTCATTAAATGGCAATAAGAATGGGAAATTTATCAGTGCAGAAAGTTTAAAAGAAGTGAACAAGGAAATGGAGCCCTTAACCGTAGAAGAAAGAATGGACAAATACACTTTAAAAGAAGATAGAGCAGAAGTAATCGTACCTGCCTTGAGTATTTACAATGCCATTTGTAAATGGGCCGATATTGAAGAAATATATGTGCCTAAGATTGGGCTAGCAGATGGACTCATACATCATTTGTATGATATGGTCGAACACGAATAATCTATTTCAAATTCATATAATCCTGTAAATGTTCAATTAAGGATTTTTGTGTATCAATGGTATGTTTGATAATATCACTTTGGCTGATTAAATTAATTAGTTTTCCATTTTCAAATACTGGCAGATACCTCAAAGTTTTTTCAGTCATAATTTTACTGCAAAGCTCGATGCTATCCTTACTATCTAACAAAGGAATATCCGTAACCATAATCTCATCAACAGTAGTGGTATCAGAACTACGGCCAGCTAAAACAATTTTACGTGCATAATCTCGCTCCGTGAACATTCCTATATAATGCTCGCCTTCTAAGACAATCAAACAGCCAATATTATAATCAGCCATCATTTTAAGCGCATCTAAAATAGAGGTACTACTGGTGACAGTGATTAATTTTCTGTTTTTGGTATGTAAGAGATCGTATACGGTAGGCATATGCAATCAAGTTTAAGGTTCGTTGGAGCGTTTACCTAATTTACGACATTTTCTGCTTCATTCAAATTATAGTGTCTATTTATTTAGACAATATAAGCAAACTCAACCCTACGATATACAATAACAACATAAAATTCAATAGGCGCTTAGTGCCTTGAGGTGCTTGGTCAAATTCTTTCCATACATAAATACCCCAGATGGCTGCAATGACCGTAGCCCCTTGGCCTAAACCATAAGAAACAGCAGGACCTGCTTTGCCAGAGGCGATAATATTTAAGGACATGCCGATGCTCCAAATGGCACCTCCTAAAATGCCAACCAAATGATCCTTGAGGCTGCCCTTAAAATAAGCCCCTAATAAAATTGGGCTGCCTACAAATGGCTTTTTCATTTGAATACTATTAAAAACAAAACTACTAAGCACTACCCCAATGCCAAAAAATACTAGCGCTGTATAGGGCGTGAGCTTCTCCGCTTCAGGATTACTAAAATCATTGACCATCGAAGCGGCTACATATTTATAAAACAAGCCCATCAAGCATCCACTCACAATAGAAAGTATCAAACCCTTTTTTGAAATTTTTTCTGAAGCATTGGATTGTAATTTTTGATAAGCCCTTGCATTAAGTAAGATGGCCAATACAATTAAAGCTACGCCTCCAAAAATCAACAAAGGACTTCCTGCTGGATGATCCATATAGTTCACTATCACCCCTAAGACTAAGGCAATACCAATGCCCACTGGAAAGGCTACCGACATTCCCGCAATGGCAATGGCAGCAACCAATAATATATTAGCCAAATTAAACACTATCCCACCCAGTATGGCCGAATAGATATGGCTATTGGACGCTTGATGCATGTCCTCTAAAAAAGATCTTCCTGCTGCACCATTTGAACCAAGTGTGAAGGCAATAATTAAAGTAGTTATTAAAATGCCCATACCATAATCCCAATACAATAATTCAAAACGCCAGGAAGGAGAAGTAAGCTTGGTGGTATTGGCCCAAGATCCCCAACAAATCATGGTCACAAAACAAAGTAAAATAGCTAAGGAGTAATTTTCTACAATAAACATAGTAGGTTATTTAAGTTGATAAGCAATTAATCAATTTCATTTCTATAAGGCACAGAAGCCTGTGCACCCAATCTGGTCACTGCAATAGAAGCAGCTTTTACTGCAAACTCAATGGCTTGCTTCCAGGATTTATCTTCGGTGATAGCTACTGCCATGGCTCCACTAAAAGTATCCCCAGCAGCAGTGGTATCAAGGGCTTCAACAACGGGTGCGGCAACTAAAAAATGTTCCTCATTATTTTGAAAATAAGCACCTTGTTTACCTAAGGTAATAATTACATTTTGTACGCCTTTGGTTAAAAATATATTTGCAGCTTCTGCTGCACTTTTTTCATCCACTACATGGATGCCAGTTAAAATACTTGCTTCTGTTTCATTAGGTGTAAGGAGGAACAAGCCATTCAATAATTCATCAGATAGTTTTTGTGCAGGCGCAGGATTGATGATCATTTTTTGATGATTTTGCTTGGCATTTTTAGCTACTTGCTCGATGGTAGTTATTGGAATTTCCAATTGCATCAAAAGTATTTGAGCAGCTTCCATACCCTTCACCTTGGCAATATCAGCGGGTAATAAATTAGCATTGGCCCCAGGAGCCACCACAATGCAATTCTCTCCTTGCGCATTCACATTGATTAAAGCAGTACCAGAAGGAGCAGTCTTATCTATAAAAATAAAACTAGTATTGATCTTTTCTTTTTGTAGACCTTCAATGGTTTGCTTTCCAAAAATATCATCCCCTACTTTGGCCACTAATAAAACATCCCCCCCCAAGCGAGCTGCTGCCACGGCTTGATTGGCCCCTTTGCCACCAGCATTCATAAAAAACTCACCGCCTAAAATGGTTTCCCCTGGCAAGGGTAATGTTTTTGCCTTAACCACCATATCAGTATTGGCACTGCCTACTATAATTATTTTTGAAAGACCCATTAATTGTCTTTTTTATTAGAATAAACAACAATATCGCTAATCAATATATTTCCAATGGTACTGGGATTTAGTAAAGTTAATTTTAATTGGTGGGGACCTTCTTTCAACTGATATTTTGCAAACAATTCAGCCTTCCTTTTTTTGAAATTATAGGGAAGTAAAACAATTTCTTTTTCTCCATCCAAATCAACTTCCACTTTAAATTCATAATCAGTATTGGCATTCCATTCATCAGACATAGCATTGGTGACTGATATACCATCACCGTTAAAGGCGTAAGAAAAACTGTCTTTGAAAGTAAGATTCGCCCAACCTGACCATTTTCTTATACTTGGTGTTAGTCCAACAAAAGACTGCTCCAATGGAACAGCTACAGGTGCTTGGTAAACAATGGATACATTATTTTCTTGCACAGAACCTCCATTTTTTAAAATTGAGGCTAAGGCATGCTTATAACCCAATTGATACATCTTGTTCAATGAAATATTGGTATATACAAAATCTCTGTTTTCAATTTGATACAAGTTCTTTTTCCAGTAATTTGGAATTTTATCATAACCTATAATGGCACCTAAAATTCCTGCAGCAGAAGATGGATTGCAATCTGCATCCTGACCTGCACGTATGGCGATTTCCATGGTTTGTCCAAAATCTCCATTGCCATACAACAAGCCCATAATCACATAAGCAGAATTCACTCTTGCACTTATATCAAATGGTTTAAATACTCCTTCGCTACAGGCCAAGTCGTTGGTCCATTTTTTTTGCACTTCAAACCAAGTACGTTTCCAATC
>JAPLEP010000006.1:0-6431 GCA_026391155.1 Bacteroidota bacterium | reverse complement strand
TAATTCTTTCTATGCCAGCCAAAGAATGTTTAATATCACCTCTTCTTTCGTCAACATACCTTCTATTAATTTTCTTATTTGAGAATATTTCTAAATAATCGATAATTTTATTTAAACTTGTTGACTCACCGCAAGCAACATTAAATACAGTATGTTTAACAATAACAGGTAATAACAAAGCTTTAATATTGGCATTAATGGCATTTTCAACAAATGTAAAATCTCTGCTGGTTTCACCATCTCCATTTATTACGATCTCTTGGTCTTTTATAATATTCTGGCAGAATTTAGCAATAACAGCTGCATATGGATTATCTGGATTTTGATTAGGTCCGAAAACATTAAAATATCTTAATCCAATTGTATGCATGCCATATACACGACTAAACACATCTGCATAAAGTTCATTTACTAGTTTAGTTACTGCATAGGGTGAAATTGGAGATCCCTCTTCACCTTCTATTTTAGGTAGCTTAATACTATCACCGTAAGTAGAAGAGGAGGCCGCATAAATGAACCTTTTAATTTGTGGATTTTCCTTTGTAGCAATTAACATATTTAAAAATCCACCAACATTTACATCGTTTGAAGTTATCGGATCATTTATTGATCTTGGAACAGAACCCAAAGCAGCTTGATGACTTACATAATCAATATTTTGAACTGCACTATTGCATGTTTCTAAATCTCTTATATCTCCAGTTATAAGCTCAAAATTAGGTAAGTCAATAAATTTTTCAATATTTTTCATATAGCCATTAGAAAAATTATCTAAAACTCTTACATGACCTGCATTATAACGAATAAGGTATTCAACTAAATTACTTCCAATAAAACCTGCACCTCCGGTGATTAAGAATCTTGATTTAGACAGATCAATGTCGTGATACTGAAAAGCATACATTTTTTTCATTTATTATAGTCTTCCGTTTACTTCATTTTTATTTAATAAGCCTTTTACATCATATATAACACCATTTGGCTTTAAATAATTTTTATAGTCAATTTCTTTAAATTTATCATGTGCTACTGAAACAACTATGGCATCATATTTCTTATTAGTATAAAGTTTATTTCTTGTATTGATATTAAACTCTTTTTTAATTGCATTTGCTTTTACCCAGGGATCAAAAATGTCCACATTAGTGTCATATGTAATTAACTCGTTGTAGATATCAATAACTTTTGTATTTCTAAAGTCTGGGCAATTTTCTTTAAAAGTAAATCCAAGTAGTAAAATATTTGAATTTCTAATAATCGTGTTTTCTTTTAACATTAATCTAATGGCTTGATTAGCTACATATTGTCCCATTCCGTCGTTTAATCTTCTTCCAGCTAAAATTATTTCTGGATGATATCCTAACTCTTGTGCTTTTTGTGCCAAGTAATATGGATCAACACCTATACAATGTCCTCCAACTAAACCAGGTTGAAATTTTAAAAAATTCCATTTAGTTGCCGCTGCATCTAGAACTTCACTTGTATCTATACCGATTAAATTAAATATTTTAGAAAGTTCATTTACAAATGCAATGTTTATATCTCTTTGAGCATTCTCAATTACTTTTGCGGCTTCAGCAACTTTTATTGAAGTTGCCATATAGGTTCCTGCTTTTATAATTGATAAATATAAATTGTTTTACTTACCGTATGAATTTTATCACCTGGATTAATTCTTTCAGGACTATAACCAACAAAAAAATCTTTATTAAATATAAGATTACTTGATGCTTCAAGTTGAGGAACACATACCTCCTCTGTTAAACCTGGATAAACTGTACTTTCATATACTACAATATCTCCCTTTTTTAATACTTTACCAATCATTGTACTTGCTTTAAGCAAAGGTGTGAGATCTGGTCTATTATTTTTATCTGTAGGAGTTGGAACTGTTACTATATATATATTACATTTTGAAATATTTTTGACACTATTAGTAACACTAAATAATCCATTATTTAAAACTGTTTTTAACGTAGACTTATCAATTTCTAAGGTATTATCTACACCGGAATTTATTTCTTCTATTCTTTTCTCGTTAATATCAAATCCAGTCGTATTATGTTTTTTTCCGAATTCGACTGCCAATGGCAAGCCAACATAGCCTAAACCTATAACTGCAATTTTATTGTTTTTATTTACCATTTTATAACTTAGTTGATTATTAATGTGAAAATACTTGAAGTTGAATTTATTAATAATTAATTCAACTAAATTTTTATTATTTAATATAATTAAACTTCAACATGTCTTTATTATTTCGAGATAAATTCTTTAGGCAGCTTCGTCCACTCACTTGGTGACAATGCTTTAAAGTAATCGTAAGTTTTTTTTAGACCTTCTGCACGATCTACTTTAGGCTCCCATCCTAAGATAGTTCTTGCCTTGGTAATATCTGGTTGTCTTTGCTTTGGATCGTCTACAGGTAATTCCTTGTAAACAATTTTAACAGTAGATCCTGTTAATTTCAATACTTCTTCTGCAAAATCCTTTAAGCTAATTTCATTCGGGTTTCCAATATTCACGGGACTTGAATAGTCACTTAATAACAATCTATAAATACCTTCTACTAAATCATCCACATAACAAAAGCTTCTTGTTTGTGAACCATCTCCAAAAACCGTCATGTCCTCGCCTCTTAATGCTTGACCAATAAATGCAGGTAATGCACGGCCATCATTCAGGCGCATTCTTGGACCATAGGTATTAAAGATTCTAATGATTCTTGTTTCTACATGATGAAAAGTGTGGTAAGCCATGGTGATGCTTTCCATATAACGTTTTGCTTCGTCATACACACCTCTTGGACCCACCGGATTTACATTACCCCAGTACTCCTCGGTTTGTGGATGCACCAAAGGATCGCCATAAACTTCACTCGTACTTGCCACCAATATTCTTGCACCCTTTGCTTTTGCTAGACCCAATAAATTATGCGTACCCATTGCACCTACTTTTAAAGTCTGTATAGGTATTTTTAAATAATCAATTGGGCTTGCTGGTGATGCAAAGTGTAATATATAATCCAATGTGCCTTCTATCTCAATATACTTAGTAACGTCATGATGAATAAATTCAAAATTAGGATTCGTTAATAAATGTTCGATATTCATCATATCGCCCGTAATTAAATTATCCATTGCAATTACATAGTAACCTTCCTTTATAAAGCGATCACTTAAATGTGATCCTAAAAATCCGGCTGCTCCTGTAATTAATATTCTTTTTTGACTCATGTTACTACTTGTTAAATATTGCTTATTGATGACTTGAGTCTTATTTATTTTTCTTGTTTGAGTGCGCTCTTCCAATACTTTCATAATGATATCCTAACTCATTCATCTTTGCTACATCAAATAAATTTCTGCCATCAAAAATGATTTTGTTTTCATTTAATTTCTGATCCATTAATTCAAAATCAGGTGTTCTAAACTCACTCCATTCTGTAGCAATAATTAAAGCGGCAGCGCCTTCCAATGCTTGGTATTGATTATCGGCATATTTAATCTTACTCGGTAGCTATAATGAGTGCTGCTGCATTTTGTAATGCCTCATATTGGTTTGCTGTGTATTGTATTTTATCTCCTATTTGACCTTTTACATTTGGCATGGCTTCTGGATCATAAGCTGTTACAGTAGCGCCTGCACTTGTTAATGCATCAATAATACTTAATGCTGGTGCTTCTCTAATATCGTCCGTATTTGGCTTAAAGGCTAAGCCCCACAAAGCAAAATGCTTGCCTTGTAAATTATGAATATAATAGGCCTTTATCTTTTCAACTAAATGTATTTTTTGATTGGCGTTTACTTTTTCAACTGCTTTTAATATTTCAAAATCATATCCCACTTCATCCGATGACATGATAAGTGCTTGCACATCCTTAGGAAAACAAGAACCTCCATATCCAATCCCTGGGAATAAAAAACGTTTGCCTATTCTGTCATCACTACCAATACCTCTTCGCACCATATCCACGTCGGCTCCCATACGCTCACACAATTGTGCAATCTCGTTCATAAATGAAATCTTAGTGGCAAGGAAACTATTGGCTGCATATTTAGTCAACTCCGAGCTACGCTCATCCATAAATATTACAGGATTGCCCTGTCTTACAAATGGCGCATATAAATCACTCATTAATTTCTTAGCTCTTTCCGATCTTGTTCCTACCACTACTCTATCTGGCTTCATAAAATCATCCACCGCCACACCCTCTCTTAAAAACTCGGGGTTGCTTACAACATCATATTCACCTGTGTAATTTTTTGCAATCGCAGCACTTACTTTATCCGCTGTACCTACTGGCACGGTGCTTTTATTTACAATTACTTTATACCCCTTTAATATTTTTCCTAAATGATCCGCTACACCCAAGACATACTTTAAATCCGCACTACCATCCGCACCCGGAGGTGTTGGCAATGCTAAAAAAATAATCTCTGCATCTTCTATTGCTTCTTCTAGTTGAGTGGTAAATTTCAATCTACTCTCTTTGATATTTCTTAAAAAGATTTTCTCTAGTCCTGGTTCGTAAATAGTGATTTGACCAGCACTTAATTTTTCTACTTTCGCTTTATCTATATCTACACAAGTCACTTTGTTCCCCGTCTCTGCGAAACAGGTACCTGTTACTAATCCTACATATCCTGTGCCTACTAGTGCAACCTTCATTTAATTAATTCATTTTAATAAGCACATTACTGCGCACCGAGTGACTATTCTTTGTAAAATTTGAATCCTTTTAACAATAAATCAAACAGTTTGGATGTTTGATTTATGTCTAAATTTCTATTTAAAACTAGCTAAAAGCACCTATCGATCCAATGGACCACACTAATCCAAATTCCTATCCCATCAACTTCATAAATACCCCAACATCCTTCAACATTTTCTCAGTAAACTCAAGGGGTTGGTATAGGGCAACGCGTATTTTTTTATCTATCAAGGTTTCCGCCTTTTCAATTAATTGATATAAATAACCCTTATCAACATCACCTACTATTACTAAATCCACAAAGGGATTGTTTTTTCCTAATGCTAAATCTCCAGTTAGGTATACCTCATCCACATTACCCAACTTATCCAATACATTCTCAATAATCTGATCTAAACCAACATATTGCATAATCACCCCTCGTAAGGATTTAAACATGGGATGTTTTGTATTTACTGCGTAATGTTTTGTTTTAGTGTTTTCATCATCGGTTTGCTCCTGTATGAGTTGCATGTCCGATAACTTGTTTAATTCCAAACGCACTGTATTACTACTTACACCTAAGTCACGTTCCAAACCGCGCAAATACACGGTGCTAGCGGGGTTGAGTAGCAATTTGGTGAGTAACTGTACTCTAATTTTTCCAGTAAAAATTTTATCTAAGATCATTGGGGTAGATGAGATGTTCGAGAAAGTGTATGACGGCTTCGCCGTTCTGAGTCACATTTTAATCATGGAAACTCAATATTATTAAACAAATATAGCGCAATATTGAGTAGTAAAAATAAGTATAAATAAGTAAAAAAGAAAAATTAATTTGCCTTAGAAGTTCCTACCCCCCCCCCCCGTCATATCCAATATCTTGGTTTGAAGGCTGGGATCCAATCGCTCAAAAATGCTATTATTACTAATAAACTCAGGAACCAGTTCCTTCATTTTACCTACCAGTTGCATTTCATTAGAAATTTTGGAAGCCGAAGTCACTAATAACCTAAGGTCATTAAAGCTTTCATTAATGCTGGTTAGTTCCACCTCCCTCACTTTAGCAATCAATATTTTATCGTGATAAGTAGCCAAGGTATTTTCAGCGTCGTTCAATAATTCCTCATATAATTTCTCCCCTGGTCGAAGGCCACTATAGGTGATATTAATATCAATATTTGGGATCATGCCATACAAACGAATCATTTTTTTAGCCAAGTCGGCAATAGCAACAGGTTGCCCCATATCAAAAACAAATATTTCACCACCATTACCCATGCTGCCTGCTTCTAATACCAATTGGCAAGCTTCGGGTATGGTCATAAAGTAGCGTGTAATATTTGGATGTGTTACCGTTAAGGGTCCCCCTTTTTCAATTTGATCCTTAAACCTATTAATCACGGAACCATTACTTCCCAATACATTTCCAAAACGAGTAGTGATAAATTTAGTGGTAATATTTTTTTCATTAGATAGCCCTTGTACATAAATTTCGGCCATTCTTTTGCTAGCCCCCATTACGTTTGTGGGATTTACCGCTTTATCAGTACTAATCATCACAAACCTTTCGGCATGGTATTTCACAGCAAGGTCGGATACTATTTTAGTACCTAATACATTATTTCGAACTGCTTCAGTTGGACACAATTCCATCATTGGCACATGCTTATAGGCTGCTGCATGATACACATAATGTGGTTTAAAACTTTCAAATAAACCCTCTATTCTTTTTTC
>JAPLEP010000028.1:0-25745 GCA_026391155.1 Bacteroidota bacterium | reverse complement strand
CGTAATATAATTGTGTAGTAATGACTTATTATCAGAAACAAATTTTTGATTTAAATCCATATTCTTACCCACTTCTTCTAATCTATCTCTAGTGGCCATCATAATTTTACGAGGGCTTAATAATTTCCCTGTAATGTTGGCTGGGCAGGCTGCTGTACATCTTCCACACTCGGTACAACTATACGCGTCCATTAGGTTTTTTGAACTTAAGTCCATTACATCCTTAGCGCCAAAACTGTCAGGAGCAGCGGCTCCAGTAGGGGCTAGTTCAGGTTGCATGGCATACAATACTTCATTTTGTACTTCAGGCATATTATGCATCATGCCCTTAGGTGTTAGCGGCGCATAATAAGTATTAGGAAAGGCTAGAATAATATGTAAGTGTTTTGAATAGGGTAGGTAGTTCATAAAAATATAAATACCTAAAATATGCAACCACCAAGCTGTATGTTCAATAATAAAAAGCGTATTACTATTAATACCATTCAATAAAGGTTGAAGGCTAGAGGAAATAATAAAATGCGTTTCAGTATCGGCTGCATTCATAAGTAAAAACAAGCCCATTAAAATAATTTCAGCAATTAAAATATAATTCGCATCTGAGCGGGGCCAGCCAGCTAAGTCATTACTCATGAACCTTTTTAGTTTTAGTATATTTCTTCTTACTAAAAATACTATACAAGCTATTAGTACTAAGGCTGCTAGTATTTCAAAACTATTAATAATGAAATTGTAAAAAGAAGCCAATCCGAATTGTTCAAAATAAGTTTCAAAAATTCGGTGGGTGCCTAATACTCCATCGGCCATAATTTCAAGCAGCTCAATATTGATGATGATAAAACCAACATATAGAATTAAGTGTAAAATAGCAACTATTGGTTTTTTAAACATTTTCTTCTGCCCCAGGGCGAGTAAAAAAACATTTTTCCAACGCCTTGCTTTTTGATCATTCACAAAACCAGCTTTACCTATTAAAATATTTCTTCTAATTTTAAGTAAGTTCTTACCAAAAAGATAAAGCGCCGTAGCGGTAAGAATAATAAAGAGGATTTGAGCTATAACAGCCATAAGGGTATTTGAATGATCAAAAATAGTACAAATTTAACCCATTTTTGAAAGCCAAAAATCTAAAATGCCTACTTAATTGGATAACTTGCAATTATTGCTTAAAATTGCTTTTTAATTCGCGTTATTATGAGTCAGTCAATTGAACAAAAAGTGGAGCAATGGTTAACTGGTACTTATGACCAGGCCACGAAAGAGGCCATCCTTGATTTGCAATCAAAAAATAAAGAGGAATTAGCGGATAGTTTTTATAGAAACTTAGAGTTTGGTACGGGGGGCTTAAGAGGTATTATGGGGGTAGGGACCAATAGAATTAATAAATACACCATTGGCATGGCTACCCAAGGATTTGCCAATTATTTAAACAAGGCTTATCCCAAAGAAAAAATTTCAGTAGCCATTGGGCATGACTGCAGAAATAATGCAAGATTTTTTGCTGAAACCACCGCTCAAGTATTTGCTGCCAATGACATTAAAGTATATTTATTTGAAGCTTTAAGACCTACGCCAGAATTAAGTTTTGCTATTAGACATTTAAAATGCAAGGCAGGTGTTGTTTGTACCGCCTCTCATAATCCTAAAGAATACAATGGCTACAAAGCTTATTGGAATGATGGAGGACAATTGGTACCGCCACATGATAAGAATGTAATTACCGAAGTAGAGGCCATTCGATCCATTGATGATGTAAAATGGACTGGAGGAGAAGCAAATATTCAATTAATAGGGAATGAAATGGACGAAGCTTATTTAAAAATGCTTCAATCCTTAAGCGTATATCCAGAAGTAATTCAAGCACAAAAAGATTTAAAAATTGTCTATACACCCATTCATGGTTCGGGCATTACCTTGGTACCTAAGGCATTGGCTGCTTTTGGTTTTACCAATGTGCATATAGTAGAAGAACAATCTATGCCTGATGGCAACTTTCCCACTGTGATCTATCCTAATCCAGAGGAAACGGAAACCATGAGCATTGGTTTAAGTAAAGCCAAAGCATTAGATGCAGACATCATTTTAGGCACTGATCCTGATGCCGACAGAGTAGGTGTAGGTGTAAAAAATCACAAGGGTGAATGGGTGCTAATGAATGGCAATCAAACAGCAGTATTGGCCTTCGCTTATATGATGGAAGCGCGCAAAGCCAAGGGTATAGCCAAGCCCAATGATATGGTCATCACTACCATAGTTACCACTGCCATGATTAATGAAGTGGCTAAGCAAAATAAGGTGAACTGCTACAATGTATTAACTGGTTTTAAATGGGTAGCTGAATTAGTCAAAGAAAAAGAAGGCAAAGAGAATTATATTATTGGAGGAGAAGAAAGTTTTGGCTTGATGATTGGAGATCAAATTAGAGACAAAGATGCAGTAAGCGCAGTCGCCATTTTATGCGAGATGGCAGCCTATGAAAAAAGCAAGGGCAGGACCTTGTTTGACAAATTGATTGAATTGTATATTCAATATGGATTTTATTATGAAAACCTGATCAGTATTACCAAAAAAGGAATGAATGGTCAAGCAGAGATTGCAAAGATGATGGAAGACTTTAGACAATCTCCTCCTACTATGATTGATGGTGAAGCAGTGACCACTTTATTAGACTATGAATTACAGATAGGAAAGAACTTAACCACTGGGGAAACCTGGGAAATAAATTTACCTAAAAGCAATGTATTGCAATTTATCACCGCAGAGGGTAGTAAGATATCTGCAAGGCCAAGTGGTACTGAGCCTAAAATAAAATTCTATTTTAGCGTAAATACAACTTTAAAAGATAAATCGGCATTTGATGGAAGCTACCAACTGCTACAAGATAAAATTAAAGGCATCATTCAATCTATGCAGTTAAATTAAACATAAGTATGAGAAAACTGGAAGATTTAGTGGATACTTATTTGCATAAAGGCCTAAGAAAAAAATTAGTAGATACTTTAAAAGAGAAAGGCATCACAGATGAGCAGGTATTAAATGCCATCCATACCATACCAAGACATTATTTCTTAGATTCTGCCTTTGATAAAATTGCCTATGAAGACAGGGCTTTCCCTATTGCTTCTGATCAAACCATTTCTCAGCCTTATACCGTGGCTTATCAAACACAGCTACTGCAAATTAAGAAAGGGGATAAGGTATTGGAAATTGGCACAGGCAGTATGTACCAGACCACTGTCTTGGCTGCTTTAGGAGCTAAGGTATACACCATTGAAAGACAAAAACAATTGTTTGATCAAACACCCACTTATCTTTTTAAAAACCAATACCCCAATATAGAATTTCACTTTGGAGATGGCTTTGAAGGCCTGCCTTTGTTGGCACCCTTTGATAAAATCATCATTACTGCTGCTGCTCCAAAAATTCCAGAAAAATTATGGGCGCAATTAAAAGTAAGCGGTAAAATGATCATTCCTTTAGATGAAACTGATACAGCACAAAGAATGCTCAGGCTTACTAAAAAAAGAGATGGCTCTGTAAAGCAAGAAAAGTTTGATACTTTTTCTTTCGTACCTATGCTAGAAGGAAAAACCCAGAAATAAATTTTCTAGTTTTTAAAAAATACAAATACCAATTATTGTGGTGGCATCTGATCCATGCCGCCGCCATCTTCTGATTTAGTATTCTTACGCTTTAATAAGTTCACATCAAATTTTCCAAAACGATAAGAGAAGTTCAATCTAAAGAATTGTTGGTCTCTCACTCTTGTTACGTTTTGAATAAAGTATTGACTTTCTGAGTAGGTTTTATTCACTCTTGTTTTAAATACATCACTTATACTCAAAGATAAACTAGCTGTTCTGCCTCCAGTTAAAGTCCAATCTTTTCTTAGGGCCATATCAAAGTCATAATAAGGAAGATTATAACCTTGTGCAGTAGACTGAGGGCCACCGAAGCCGCCGCCACCCATACCACCAAAGCCGCCTCCACCGCCACGTCCACCACCACCTGGAGGTAGAATTGTTTTGGCTTGGTATTGACCACTAAATTGGAAAGTATATCCTTTTGGTAATTTGAAAGTATTATTCATCTTGCTAAACCAACTGGTTAAATTATTATTTACATCTTGACCAGGTATGGTAGCTTCTATAGAAGAATTAAATAAGTTAAAACTTAAGTTCATATCCCACCATTTAGCAATAGCAGTTTTATTACTTAATTCAAGTCCATAAGTAATAGCCGTGTTGGCATTAATATAAGAACTATAAAAAGCAGAATCATTGGTAATAGGGTTAATTGCCTTGTAGATATAGTTGGTAATTAAGTTAGTACTATACTTATAATAGGCATTCGCTAAAAAGTTAGACCCTTTTTGATAAGCATTGTTATAGCCTAATTCAAAAGAATGCGTGAATTGAGGATCCAAATTAGGATTACCCACTGAGATGTTTAAAGGATCGGTATAATCGGGAAAGGGTTGCAATTGAAAGAAGTTAGGCGCATTGATACGCTTTGAGTAATTCAATTGAATATCTTGTTTGTCGTTTACTTTATAAGTAATAAAGGCGCTTGGGAATAAAGAGATTGGGAATGACTTTTTAAAATGTAAAGAATCGAAACCTTTGTTGTTTTGAACATCCACCGTATAAGACCTGTTTTCTGCTCTTAAGCCTACTTGGTAACTTAACTTATTCTTTTTCCCATTTAAGTTGACATAGCCCGCTAAAATATTTTCACCATAATTGTATTTTGTGCTTACACTGCTTAAATAGATATTATTTCTAAATTGGTCCCTGCTGTTAAATTCATCTCTAGTATTATAACGAATACCTGTTTCAAATTTTATGGCATTTTTAAATTCGCGTGTGTAATCAATATTGGTCGTATAGTTTTTATTATTGCCTGCGCCGTTACTTCTTTGGTTCAGAAAACTAGAGTTAACGGTAGACCAGTTATTACTAGTAGACTCATTATAATTAAAGTCGGCAGTTAATTCATGGCCTTGTTCTTCAAATAAATGCTTAAAGCCTAATTGACCACCTTTATTTAAGAAATCAAAATTTGAGGCATTGGCTAGGCTTACTGGGGGCTTATTGTTTAATGAGTCTACAATTTGTGTGCCTATAGAACCCATGCCACCTTGCATAATATTGGTGTATAAAGAAAAAGAGTTTCTATTGTCAGGCAAATAGTCCATACCTGCTCTATAGAAATTAAAAGAACCATTGCCTGTATTATCGCTTATGGTATTGACAAAGCTTGGTAGGCTAGTGCCTAAAATTTCTCTTTCGTTTTTACTATTAGAAATAGATTTTCTTCCATTGATATTAGCACTAAGTGAAAAGTTGAGTTTATTATCTCTAATATTCAAATCTCCACCGCCATTAAATTTTCCACGCATATCTACACCCGATCTAATACCGCCATTATAACCATTCTTTTTATTTTTCTTTAATACAATGTTCAAAATACCTGCATTGCCACCCGATGCATCATATTTAGCAGAAGGGTTGGTAATGATTTCAACTTTATCAATAATGTCTGCTGGAATTTGATCCATGGTTAAAGTCGTAGGGCGATTGTCGATAAGTAAAGTAGGCGCAGCGTTTCTTAAGGTAACATTGCCATCAATGTCTACATTCAAGTTAGGAATGCTTTTCATCACTTCCACAGCTGTTTGTCCTGTGCTGATTAAGTTCTTATCTACATTGAATATTTTACGGTCAATCCCCATTTCAAATTGAGGCTTTGCAGTGGAAGTAACCGTTACACTTTGCAAATCGGTAGCCGACTCCTCTAATTTAATATTGCCTAAATCTTTATCCATTAAGGCCATCATTTCTTGCATACTTTGACCTCCACCCATCTTGATACCAAAACTCAATTGTTTTTCTATTTTTTTATAACCTACACTTGAAATACTTAGTTTGAAATTGCCCATTACAGGTAAGTTTTCAAAACTAAAATCACCATTGGCAGCAGTCAACATGGTACCCAAAATAGCTTCCGTACTTTTTTTTGTAACAGGGTCAAATTTCGAACCTTTAATTTGAAGTGTAATGCCTTCAATACCTTTTTTAGAAGCATCCACGATCTTGCCGTAAAAATGGCCCATATTCATATTACCACCAGCTGCTCTTGCCCCTGCTGGCATTTGAGCAAATGCACTTATTTCAATAAAAAGAAAACTTGCCAATATATAGATGTATTTCATAGTCTTTTGATGCGTTTTTTTATCCTTAGTTTATTGGATTTGCAAATATCAGACATCTTATCTAAGAAAGGTATACAGAATGTATAAACGGCAATTATAGATGCTGTAAAATGATATAAATAAAACAACCCCAAAGAGCGCCTATGAAAAAGGCAAGCCATCTTAGTTTTTGAGTGGCTTTTAATAAGACTGTTTCAAGGACGGGGCCCCATTTTGTGGAAAGATTAGACAAAAATTGTTCTTGTATGCTTTGCGACAATTGACCAATTAAATCTGGGAAAAGTTGGCTTAGCTCTTCCATAAAAACTTCTTTTAATTGTGTAATTGTTTTTTCTCCAATAAACATGGAAATAATGGGCATTTTTTGAACCAAACGCTCTTTAAAAAAACTATCTAATTCTTGGTCAATAAAAGGCAGTAGCGTCCTAAAGGCGCTTGTTTTATTTTCTTCTATCAAACGATCAATGGGAAGGTTTTTTATCATTTGAGTCAATGCATTTTCCCATTGAATACCAAAAAGGCGCTTCGGAGTTTTGGGTACAAATAAAATTTTGATATAGGCCCAAGCAATGCACCAAGTAAAACAAGCAGTTAATAAGGAAACAACTGAAATAGCCATAGAATGTATTTAACTGAAAAAACCTACTCCATTCCGATTGCTCGGGTGGAATAGGTTTTTGGGGAGAACGATGGGTCTCGAACCCACGACCTACAGATCCACAAACTGTCGCTCTAACCTACTGAGCTACGCCCTCCATATAGGGCGGCAAAAATACGTTAATTAGGGAATCTATGAAATAAGTTTTGCTAGTTTTTATAAATTTGTCTTAAAAAGGGGGCTTTACTCCAAATAAGGCCCTAACCTAGGCATTTTACACTATTTTTGAACTTCATGCACAGACTTATGACATATGTAAAACAAAATAAGTGGAAAGCTTTTGCCACTTTAATCTTATTAGGTGGTTTGTTTTTCGCTTTTAATACTTTCAAGCCAGCAGGACAAGAAAATCAAGAGACCAGACATCGTAAATTATTGTCCACGATTGGACATTTATTAGAGTCTGAGCATTATAGTCCAAGAAAAATTGATGATCAATTTTCAAAAGAAGTTTTTGATGCTTATTTAAAAGCATTGGATCCAGAGAAGAATCTATTTCTTCAATCAGATATCGACTCATTAAAAGTATTTGCTACTACTATTGACGATGAAATTCATGGAAGTCCTATTTTGTTTGAACCAGCAGCGGATGCCATTTATGAAAGAAGAGTAGGAGAGGCCAAAAAAATATATGAGCAAATCATCGAAAAGTCATTTGATTTTACCATTGATGACTCTTTGAGTTTAGAATCGGACAGCATAAAATATGCAGGTAGTATCAAAGAAAAATTTACAAGATGGAATCAGCTATTGAGGTATAGAGCCTTAGACAGGTATGTAAGTTTAATAGAAGACAGAGAAAAGCAACAAGCAGCCAAGGCTATTAGAGATACAGCTAAAATAAAAGATACTAGTAAAATAGTGTTTGTGTATAAATCAGATTCGGTTTTAGAACTAGAAGCGCGTGCATCTGTTAAGAAATCCTATACCAAAAGATTTAGTAGTTTAGAAAAAACCTTTGATAAAGAAAAAAGGTTTGAATCTTTTTTAAATACCATCACAGGATTAATGGATCCTCATACCGATTATTTTGCGCCTGTTGAAAAAAGATCTTTTACCGAACAAATGAGCGGTACTTTTTATGGCATTGGTGCTCAATTGACGCAGGATGATTATGGCATTAAAATTGCCAGTGTACAGCCCGGTGGCCCAGCATGGAAATCAGGTCAATTGGTGATGAACGATGTGATCATCAAAATTGCTCAAGGAGCAGAAGAACCAGTGGATGTGGCAGGTTTTGAAACAACGGATGCGGTTAAATTAATTAGAGGTGATTTGGGTACAGAAGTTAGACTGACTGTTAAAAAACCAGACGGATCCACCAAGGTGGTTGCTTTAAAAAGAGAAAAAATTGTATTGGATGAAGGTTTCGCTAGAAGTGCCATCATTCAAAAAGGAAATGATAAATATGGTTATATTTTACTACCCGATTTTTATGCCGATTTTGAAAGAGAGGATGGACATCGCTGTTCAAAAGATGTTGCCATAGAAGTAGAAAAATTAAAAGCAGAAAAAGTAAAAGGCATTGTCATTGATGTTAGATACAATGGAGGAGGCTCCTTGTATGAAGTCGTTCAGATGGCCGGCTTATTTATTGACAAAGGACCCATTGTTCAAATCAGAGACAAAGAAGGCAGGGCTCAGGTTTTATCCGATGAAACCCCTGGTATTTTATATGATGGCCCGTTAGTAGTGATGGTGAATGAATTCAGTGCATCTGCTAGTGAGATATTTGCAGGGGCCATTCAAGACTACAATAGAGGCTTAATTGTAGGGAGTAGCTCTACTTATGGCAAAGGTACCGTGCAAAGAAATGTATCCTTTGGCAAGCCATTAGATGCGATGGGCATCCAAACAGAATATGGTTCAGTAAAATTAACTTTCCAAAAATTCTATAGAGTTACAGGAAGCTCCACACAGAAAAAAGGCGTAAAGTCTGACATTGTTTTTCCAGACGATTATGAATTTTTAAAGTACAGAGAGAAGGACAATCCTTCTGCTTTGCAATGGGATGAAATGGAGCGTGCAAAATTTTCTCCATGGTCCAATAATAACGAATTGAACAATATTGCGGCATTGGCCAATAAAAAAATCCAAGCAGATACCGCCAATATCCGTTTTAAGAAAAACTTACAATGGGTATCTACTCAGGTAGATCGACCAATTGCTTTGGAATACCATAAATATGTCAATTACAAAAAAGAATTGCAAGCAATCATTCAGCAAAATGAAGGCATAATAAAATTAAAAAATCCTATGCAGGTTTCTTCTTTGAAAGCAGATTATGATAAGTTTTTCAATAATCCAGACAAAATCAAACAAGAGCGTTATCAAGCATGGTTAAAATTGGTCGCTAAAGATGTGCAAATTAGTGAATCAAGTAAATTGTTAGGAGAATTTGCTCATTCCAATACCATCGCTAAGAAAGGATAAAACAATTTGATCCATGAAAACAGAGGACTTAGCTATGGTTAAAACCTGGCATGTAATATATACTAAATCAAAATGGGAGAAGAAGGTAGATGGCTTGTTGACCAAAAATGGTTTTGAAAGTTGGTGCCCTGTGCAGAAAAGAGAAAGACAGTGGTCGGATCGAAAAAAAATAATAGAAGAACCCTTGTTTCGCTCCTATGTTTTTATCAAAGCCAGCAAGGAAGATCATACTAAAATTTTATCTACAATGGGAGTGGTGAATTTTTTATACTTTCTAAAAAAGCCAGCCATCATCAGAGACAATGAAATTGAAGCCATTAGAAAATATTTAGGCCAGTCCAATGCAAGTATTCAAGTGGTGGATATGGCTAATTTACCAGCCAATACGAAGGTGTCCATCAATCAAGGTTTGTTTATGGGGCAAAAAGGAGAAGTCATTAAAGCCAGCAAGAAAACGGTCTACGTTCGTTTAGAAAGCATCAATATGATGATGATTGTTGAATTTAAAGTTGGCGAAGTTTCGGTAAGCTAGCAGTGTAATTAACTATGCCAATGTCCAATCTATAATTTGATTGCTGTAGGCTGAATTAAATGGCGTAATTACTTTGATGTAATTGTCTGTATAGCCTTCCAACATTCCATCCCCAATTTCGTCTTTGCTATGTTTTACCGATTCAAATAAAACTTTACGGGTACTGCCCAAATGTTGTGCAGTAAAATATTGTAATTTCTGGTAAGATAAGTTCCTAGCAATTTTATTTCTCTCTTGTCTAACAGAAATAGGCACAATGGGTTTGATGTCTAAAGCTTTAGTAGCAGCCCTTTCGGAATAAGTAAATACATGCAAATAAGCAATGTCTAATGCATGTAAAAAATCAATACTTTCATTAAAATAAGCTTCTGTTTCGCCTGGAGAGCCCACAATAACATCCACACCAATACAAGCATGTGGCATTATTTTTTTAATCAAATTAACTCGGTCACTATACAATTCGCTATTGTATCTTCTCTGCATTAATTTCAGCACTGTATCCGAACCACTTTGCAGAGGAATATGAAAATGAGGCATGAATTTTTTGCTATTGGCCACCCATTCAATAATTTCATTGGTGAGCAAATTAGGTTCGATAGAAGAAATGCGGTAACGAGGAATATCGGTTTGTTCATCCAAGGCTTTTACTAAATCAAAAAAGCTTTCTTCCTTTTTTTTACCGCCGTCTTCGCCTTTACCAAAGTCACCTAAATTGATGCCGGTTAGTACAATTTCTTTTACCCCATTTTTTGAAAGGGCTTGGGCTTGTTGGACTACATTATCTATACGATCACTTCTACTTTTACCGCGCGCCATGGGAATAGTACAAAAAGTACAACTATAATCACAGCCATCTTGAACTTTTAAAAATGTTCGGGTTCGATCATTCACAGAAAAAGAAGCATTGAAACCAGTGACGGTTTCTATGTCACAGCTGCAAATTTTAGTGGCATCGCCCTTGGTTAAATTAGCTAAATGCTGCACTAAATTAAATTTTTCAGCAGCACCCAAAACCAAATCTACACCAGGGATATTGGCAATTTCTGTGGGTTTTAATTGAGCATAACAACCGGTAATCACGACAAAACTTTCAGGGGCCAGTCGTTGGATACGTCTGACCAATTGGCGACATTCCTTGTCGGCATTCTCTGTAACAGAGCAGGTATTGATGACATAAATATCCGCCATCTCAGTAAAAGCTTTTTTCTCAAAGCCTTCCTGCTCCAATTGTCTAGAAAGGGTAGAAGTCTCTGAAAAATTGAGTTTACAGCCTAAGGTGTGAAATGCGACAGAACGTGGTTGACTCATGGGCCACAAAGATAAAAAACCTAGGGGGAACGGGGAAATCTTAAAATATACTTAAAGCTGCTATATATTTCCCATTTTGGCTAGTTTCAATTAAGTTTGCATCTAATAAAACGCCTAAAATGGACTTCAAAAAAATCAATAATTGGACGGGTTGGATCGTGACCCTAATTGCTTGTACTGCCTATGTGCTAACCACAGAGGCAACCGGTAGTTTTTGGGATTGCGGTGAATTTATAAGCAGTGCCTATAAATTGCAAATTCCACATCCTCCTGGAGCGCCTATGTTTGTTTTATTAGGTCGATTGTTCATTATCTTATTTGGAGACAATCCTTTGACAGCGGCAAAGGCAGTCAATACCATGAGTGCGCTAGCCAGTGGGTTTACTATTTTGTTTTTGTTTTGGACCATTACGCATTTTGCCAAAAGATTGGTGGAAAAGCAAACGGGTATCGAGCTCACCAATAGCCAAATTATTTTAATCATGGGCGCTGGCATTGTAGGCGCATTGGCATATACTTTTAGTGATACCGCATGGTACAGTGCCGTAGAAGGGGAAGTGTATGCACTTAGTTCTTTCTTTACCGCCTTGGTATTTTGGGCCATTTTAAAATGGGAGCACAAAGCCGATGAACCTGGTGCAGATAAATGGATCATTTTTATATTTTATTTAATGGGGATTTCCATTGGGGTGCATTTATTGAATATTTTGACCATCCCCGCTATTGTCATGGTGTATTATTTTAGACAATACAAGCCAAGTTTCAAGGGCGGATTATTGGCCTTTTTTATAGGCGTCATTATCACAGGATTTGTGCAAGTATTTTTAATTCAATATACCATCAAATGGGCAGGGGCTTTTGACATCAATTTTGTGAACTCTTTTGGCTTGCCTTTCTTTACAGGGTTTATTTTCTTCTTTGTATTGGTAGCAGTGCTGCTAACTTTAGGCATTTTGTATGCCAATAAAAAAGGATTTTATTTTTTGAAATTGGGCATTTGGTCGGTGGTGTTTTTCTTGTTGGGTTATACCAGTTATTTGACCACCATGATTCGTTCAAGTGCAGATCCTTCTGTTGATATGTACAATGTTGACAATCCTGTTACTTTAATGGGTTATTTGGGTAGAGAGCAATATGGAGATTGGCCAATTGTATTTGGTCCAGATTATGTAGACAAAGTAGACAATGTAGAAAATGGTGATCAATATGTAAAGTCAACAGCTACTTATGAAATTGCGGGAAAAAATTACAAGAGAGACTGGGCATCGGCACCTTCAGCACATTTGTTCCCAAGAATGTGGGATTCAGACAATGACAGAGGCCAGATGGATAGCTTTAAAGCCTTTGCTGGCGTAGAAGATGGCACACCGCCTACTTTAAGAGACAATATTAAATACTTTACCAACTATCAGTTTGGTTTTATGTACCTACGTTATTTTTTATGGAATTTCGCAGGTAAGCAAAACGATTTACAAGGCTTTGGCAATGTAAGAGATGGTAATTTTAGCACAGGCATTTCATTAATAGATAATTTAATTTTTGGAGACCAATCTAAATTGCCAGATTCCATTAAAAATGCAAACAAGGCACACAATAGCTTGTATATGTTTCCATTTATTTTAGGCATTATTGGTTTTATCTTCCAATACCAAAAAAATAAAAAAGATTTAATCGTTACTGGGCTTCTATTCTTTTTTACAGGAATAGCGATTGTGATGTATTTGAACCAACAAAGCTTACAACCACGTGAGCGTGATTATGCTTATGTAGGTTCTTTTTATGTATTTACCATTTGGATTGGGCTAGGAGTATTACAAATTGCATTTTGGATAGAAAAGTTCCTGACTAAAAAAATGGCTGCAATTTTAGCCACTGTCATTTCATTTTTGGCAGTACCTGCACTCATGGCACAACAAGAATGGAACGATCATGATAGAAGCCAAAAAACCTTACCGCGCGATTTAGCCCGCAATTATTTAGAAAGCTGTCCTCCTAATGCCATCTTATTTTCTTTTGGAGATAATGATACTTACCCATTGTGGTATGCACAAGAAGTAGAAGGCATTCGTCCAGATGTGCGTGTGGTGGTGAATAGTTTATTGGGATCGGATTGGTACATGAAAGAATTAAGGTACAAAGTCAACAAGAGTGATAAATTCGATGTTATTTTTACCGAAGAACAAGTGGTGGGTAATAAATTAAATGTTGCTTATTACAATGCTTTGCCCGATTATGGTGAATCAGCATACCACAATTTAGATTCTGTATTGAGGTATGTGGTAGCGGATCCAGCTGGAAAATATCAGGCTTCAACGCAAGATGGTCCAGTAAATATTTTCCCTACCCATAAATTTAAAGTACCCGTAAACAAAGAATTTGCTTTGGCCTCTGGTATTGCTAAACCAACGGATAAAATTGTAGATAATTTATTGATTGATTTTAATCCTAAAAGACAATACTTATTAAAAAATGAATTGGCTATTTATGCCATCATTGCGACAACTCAATTTAAGCGACCTATTTGCTTTACTTCAACGCAAGAATTAAAAGAAATGGGCCTAGATAAATATGTTCGTCAAACAGGCATGTCTTATGAATTAGTACCAGTGGACGGCGGAGGTATTGACGCCGCAGCTTCCTACAATACGGTAATGACTAAATTTGCTTTTGGCAACGCAAAAAATTCAACCGTGTATTATGATGAAGAAAATAGACGTCATTTGAATTCCATTCGTTTGGCCGTGTCTCAAATTGCACAAGCCTTGGTAGCAGAAGGTAAATTGGATAGTGCTAGAAAAGTGCTTAGAAAAATGGACAGCGAAACCAATGAAAAAAGTTTCCCTTATGGTATGACGTCAAATAGAGGCAATCAACACAATTATTTTTCTTATTTGTTCTTGCAGTCCTGTTATGCAGCTGGAGATTTAGAATTGGCCAAAAAAGTGTCCAATTCTGTCTTAAAAGATTTAAAACAAGAAATTGCTTATTATAAATCTTTAGGAGATGCTATGAGCGATGATCAATTCCAAATGGGTATCGAAAGCGCTTACCAAAACAAACCAAGTAGTTTAAACAATAAGCAAGCTTCCTTTGTACAGGATGCTTTAACTTCTTATCAGTTAATTGCAGCCATTACAAAAATGGAGCAGGATTTTGCACCTAAGAAAAAGTAGCAATTAAAAAATTCAAATGAATACAAGCAGGAGTACTTAACAAAGTGCTCCTGCTTTTTTTATAGAAGGCTAGTCAATGTGTGGACCACTGTATCAATTTCGGCCTTGGTGTTGTGTTTAGAAAAAGAAAAGCGAACAGTAACGATGTCTGTTCCTTTGTTCAGGGCTTGAATGACATGGGAACCTTGCTGTGCACCACTTGAACAGGCACTTCCGCCACTGGCACAAATATGATGAATGTCTAAATTAAAAAGAAGCATCTCAGTTTTTTCAGATTTTGGAAAATTGACACTTAGTAAGTTGTACAATGAATTTCCAAAAGGATCACCATTAAAACTAATGCCAGGTATTTTTGCAATCAATGCATCATAGAGGTATTTTTTCAAAGCGCTTATGTAATGGCTGTCTTTTTCATAATTGGCAGTCGCAATCTCTAAAGCTTTGGCAAAGCCAACAATTCCATACACGTTTTCGGTACCTGCACGCATGTTTCTTTCTTGTGCACCTCCATGAATGAAAGGATTTATTTTAATATTTTCATTGATGTACAAGATGCCAATGCCTTTAGGACCGTGAAATTTATGGCTAGCACCTGTGATAAAATCAACAGGGGTATGGCTTAAGTCAAAGGCGAAATGACCCACTGTTTGAACCGTATCGCTATGAAAATAAGCATTGTGTTTTTTGCAGAGGGCGCCAATTTCATTGAGTTCAATCATGTTGCCAATTTCATTGTTGGCATGCATAATAGTGACAATAGTTTTAACCGGATGTTCATTCAACAAGGCTTCTAAATGAGCCATATCTATATGCCCATTGGGTAAAATTTGTACAAAGCTTAAAGTAATGTTTTCTTTTTTAGCCAAATGTAGCACTGTATGTAAAGTGGCATGGTGCTCAATAGGAGAACTAATAATATGCGTACAACCTAAATTTTCAATGGCTGCATTTAAAATGGTATTGGTGCTTTCGGTACCTCCACTGGTAAAAAATATTTCAGAAGGACGGGCACCTAAATTTTTAGCCACTGATTTTCTTGCTTGTTCAATGGCCATTCTAGTTTCACGACCATAGCTATAAATAGAAGATGGATTGCCAAATTGCGCACTTAAAAAGGGCATCATAGCCTCCAGTACCAATGGATCTAAGGGAGTGCTTGCGGCATTGTCAAAATAAATTCTATCCATCTGGCTAAATTACTTAATTGTTTCAATTATTGAAATAATCTCTTGAGCTAATTTGTCTGCACTGGCCTGAGAGGTGGATTCAGTATAGACGCGAATGATGGGCTCGGTATTGCTTGATCTCAAATGTACCCATTCTTGATCGAAATCTATTTTTAAACCATCTTCTTTGTTGATGGAATAGTTTTTGAATTTATCTTCAAGCGTGCTAAATATTTTGCTTAGAGAAGTGCCTGCTTCTAAATCTATTTTCATCTTGCTCATAAAATAAGCAGGATAGCTGCCTCTTAAGGCAGATGCGCTTAATTTGGTTTTAGCTAAATGAGTCAAAAATAAAGCAATGCCAATAAGGGCATCTCTACCATAATGCAAATCGGGTACAATGATGCCTCCATTGCCTTCTCCACCTATCACTGCACTTTCTTGTTTCATTTTATTCACCACATTTACTTCTCCCACGGCACTAGCAAAATAACTACAGCCATGTTTTTCTGTGACATCTCTTAATGCTCTTGTAGAAGAAAGATTGCTTACGGTACTTCCTTTTTTATTTTGTAAAATATAATCGGCTACAGCCACTAAGGTATATTCTTCACCAAATAAATTTCCATCTTCACTCACAAAGCACAAGCGGTCCACATCAGGATCTACGGCTATACCTATATGTGCTTTATTTTTTAAAACCGTAGCGCACAATTCAGTCAAATGTTCTTTGAGCGGTTCTGGGTTATGTGCAAACTCGCCATTCATAGTTTCATTGAGCACAGTGATTTGATTAACGCCAATGGCTTTCAATAATGCAGGCACGGCAAATGCACCTGAACTATTAATGGCATCTACGACCACAGAAAAATTAGCCTGCTTTATTAAAGCAATATCGATCAAAGGATTTTGTAAGATAGCAAGGATGTGTTTTTCTAAACTATGATTATCTGGAATAATTTTGCCTATTTGATCTATTTGGGCGTAATTGAAATCCTCATTGGCCGCCAGCGTTAAAATAGTTTTACCTTCATCGCCACTTACAAACTCTCCTTTTTCGTTCAATAATTTTAAAGCGTTCCATTGTTTGGGATTATGGCTGGCAGTTAATATAATACCCCCATCTGCTTTTTCAAAAACTACGGCCATTTCAACGGTGGGAGTGGTGCTTAAGCCCAAGTGAATCACATCGATGCCTAGGGCCAATAAACTCTGTTCCACCAAGGCTTCCACCATTTCACCACTGATCCTGCCATCACGGCCTACCACTACTTTCTTCTTGCCTGGGGCCTTGCTTAATAGCCAAGTACCATAGGCAGAGGCAAATTTTACAATATCTATTGGTGTTAGGTTTTCATTGGGTTGGCCACCAATGGTGCCTCTAAATCCTGAAATACTCTTAATAAGTGGCATAAGGGCGCTTTTACATTATAAATGGTTGGGCAAATTTACTTTAAATTTTTACACTTCCTTGTATCTTTATGCCATGATACTAGATATTTGGGCGACCATCTATAGGGGAGACCAGGCTTTGTTTGAGCAGATTAATGGACAATGGAACAATTCATTCTTTGATTCAATGATGCCCTGGATGCGTACTTCTGAACATTGGTTTCCTTTGTATGTTTTATTGCTAGGGTGCTTATTTTACAAATGGGGATGGAAGGCTTGGAAATGGGTAGTGACGGTGGCGATCACAATTGCTTTGACCGATCAAGTAAGTAGTTTTATTTTTAAACCATTCGTACATCGACTCAGACCCTGTGCCGATCCATCCATGGTCGCTCATGTAAAATTATTATTAGGTGCTTGTCCATCTAGTTTCAGTTTCACTTCCTCTCATGCAGCCAATCATTTTAGCTTGGCCATGTTTGTGTTTATGACCTTACAACCTTTGTTCAAAAAATATACTTACCTATTTTTTTTATGGGCGGGGTTGATTTCTTATGCGCAAATTTATGTGGGGGTACATTACCCACTAGATGTATTAGTGGGCACTATCATAGGACTTGCCTTTGGCTATGTATTTGCAAAAATCTATTTAAGATGGACAAGCAGTAGCCATCAATTATAATTTATTGATTGGCCGAGGCTTTGTAATTTTTCCATTTTTCAATCACTGCTTGCATATCGGAAGGTAGGGGGCTATCAAATACAATTTTCTTTTCGGTAGTAGGATGAATAAAGCCAAGTGTTTGTGCATGCAACGCGCATCTAGCACAGGCTTCAAAACAATTGTCAACGAATTGTTTGTACTTGGTATAGATGGTGCCTTTTAAAATTTTATCTCCTCCGTATTCAAAATCGTTAAAAAGGGTATGGCCAATGTGTTTCATATGCACCCTAATTTGATGTGTTCTCCCAGTTTCCAAAATACAAGATACCAAGGTCACGTAATTGTAACGTTCAATCACTTTATAATGGGTGATGGCATGCTTCCCAATTTCTTCATCAGGATAAGCATCAAACATTTTTCTATTGGATTTATGACGTGCAATATTGGCTACAATAGTGCCTTCTTCTTGTTCCATATCTCCCCATACCAAGGCCACATACTTTCTTTCAACCGTATGGTTAAAAAATTGTTTGGCCAAATGGCTTGCTGCTTCGGGTGTTTTTGCAAGTACAATTAAGCCGGTCGTATTTTTATCGATGCGATGCACTAAACCAAAACGAGGTAAGAGTTCTTCATTTAATTCTGGATTAAGAGATAAAAGATGATGGGCTACACCATTCAATAAAGTACCTGTATAATTTCCAATGCCTGGATGAACCACCATATTGGAAGGCTTGTTGATCACCATGACAGCTTCATCTTCATATACAATATCCAAATCCATAGCTTCTGGTTTAAGCTCGGTATATTCTGGATTAATGATGCTTAAATAAACTACTTCATCACCTGGTCTTGTTTTATAATTACTCTTCACTACTTTGCCATTCACGGTTAAAAATCCTCCGTCAATGCCATTTTGTAATTTATTTCTAGTGATGCCTTCAATGCGAGCTTGTACCCATTTATCGATACGGGTAGGTTCCTGCCCTTTGTCTACTATAAATGTAGAACGTTCATACAGGGACTCATTGTTTTCTTCTTGTATTGGATCTTGTTTTTCAGCCATGATGCAAAAGTAAGATATTGCAGCTTAGTTTGTAACTTTGCTTCATGCGTCAAAAAGTGTTATTTGAAGATTTAGGTATTCGTTCCTATCAACCTACCTGGGAATACCAGGAGGCCTTGCTCTTAAAAAATACACAAATCAAATGGGCGGCTAGGCAGAAGGAGGAGGTAATGGCCGAAACTATCACAGAAAATAGATTCTTGATAGTAGAACATCCTGCTGTGTTTACCTTGGGTAAAAGTGGCAAAAGGGAGCATGTATTGGTTTCGGAGGAACATTTAGCAAAATTAGGCATTGAGTTTTTTCATATCAATAGAGGAGGAGATGTCACCTACCATGGCTTGCAACAAGTGGTGGGCTATCCTATTTTAGATTTAGACAAATTCAAAACCGATTTGGGTTGGTATTTGAGAAGCTTGGAACAGGTCATTATCAATGTAATAGAAGAATATGGCTTGAAAGGGGAAAGAAGTGCAGGAGAAACTGGGGTGTGGTTGCAACCGGATGATCCTTTTATGGCCAGAAAAATTTGTGCCATGGGAATTAAATGTAGTAGATGGATTACGATGCATGGCTTTGCATTGAATGTCAATACCGATTTGTCTCATTTTGAATTGATTGTACCTTGCGGCATTCAAGGCAAAACAGTTACTTCTCTAGAAAAAGAGTTAGGTCGAAAACTAGATTATGAAGAAGTGAAAGAAAAAATTAAGAAACATTTTGCCCTGGTATTTGATTGCGATTTGGTCAATGCCTAGAATGAGCTAGCAGAAATTTTTCCTTTTAAAAAAGTAAAGTATTTTTTGGCAAGGATCTATTCCCTTGCAAGCCTCCACTATGTATAATGAGTATCTTGCTATTGGTTTTAAAATAATTGTCTTGGATTAAAGCTTTTACTGCAAAAAGTAGTTTGCCAGTATAAACAATATCGGTAGGTATTTTTTCGAGGGTCCACAAATTATTCATGAATTGAATTAAAGCAGGATTGATTTTCGCATAACCTCCTTGATGAAATTGATGGAGCAGTTTCCAATCTACATGCTTATTAAGTACCAATGCATTTATCTCCGCTTCTAAACTTGTTTCATTTTTTAATACAGGGATACCAATAATTTTTTGATGGGGCTTTGCAGCATTGATGATGCCTGCCAGCATAGTGCCAGTACCTACTGCTGCAATGATGTAATCAAATTCACTTGTTTGATTGGTAAGCATTGTTGCTGCACCTTTAGCACCTAATCTTCCATAGCCTCCTTCGTCTATAAAATAAATGGAAGTACTGGCAGCTTGTTTATTTTTTTCAATCAATTCATTTTTGATGGATTGGAAATCGGTTCTACCAATAAATTCCAACTGCATGCCATAAGCAATGGCTTCCGCTAAACTAGGTGTAATTGGCTCGCTTTTATTGGCCCTTACATAACCAATACTTCCCAGCTTATTTTGTTTTGCTGCATAAGCCATGGCCACCAAATGATTGGAATAAGGCCCTCCAAAACTGGCGATGGAACTGGCTTTCTTGTCGATGGCTTCCTGAATATAAAATCTAAGTTTATACCATTTATTGCCACTTACAATGGGATGTAATTGATCTAATCTAAGCAGACTTATCGGGTATTGTGTACTACTATAAGTAGGTAAGAATTGAAGAATAGGATTTGGAGTCAATGTTTTTCTATTTAATCAAAATGGGCTAATTTTACACGATGTATTTATTATCTAGCAGGGTAAAAATACCAATTTAATACAATGTAAAGCTTTGAAATAATATGGCACCTACTTTAGTGATTTTAGCAGCAGGCATGGCAAGTAGATATGGAAGTATGAAACAAACAGAAGGTTTTGGTCCTTCGGGAGAGACCATAATGGAGTATTCTATTTATGATGCCATACGAGCAGGCTTTGGTAAAGTGGTGTTTATTATTAGGGAAGATTTTGCGGAAGCTTTCAAAAAAGCAATTGAACCTAAATTGGCTGGAAAAATAAAAACAGCCTATGTCTATCAATCTTTAGATAAATATACAGAAGGATTTAACCTGCCCGTAGATCGCGTAAAGCCTTGGGGTACGGCGCATGCCTTATTGTGTTGTAAGGAGGAAGTAAAAGAAGTTTTTGCTGTGATTAATGCAGATGATTATTATGGCAATGAGGCCTTTGTACAAGCCTATGATTTTTTAACGAAGGACTGCAATGAATCTACCAATTGTATTCTAGGCTATGAATTGGCCAATACCTTAAGTGAGAATGGAACGGTAAGTAGGGGAGTTTGTTCCATCGATGAAAAAGGCTATTTGACTTCTATCCATGAGCGTACTAAAATTTACCGGAAGGAAAATGGTCAAATTGTATTTGAAGAAAACGAAATAGAGACCGCTTTAGAAGAAAAAACAAGAGTGAGTATGAATTTCATGTGTTTTGCCCCCGGATTTATCGATTTGTGTGCCAAAGAGTTTGACTTATTTTTAAAAGAGAAAGGGCAGGAATTAAAATCTGAATATTATATTCCTTATGTAGCAGGAAGATTTAAAGAATTAGGCATGGGTCAAGTGAAAGTAATACCAACCAATGCAAAATGGTTTGGGGTTACTTATAAAGAAGATGCCCCAGGTGTAAAAGCAAGTATTGATGCACTAGTGGATAGTCAACTGTATCCTACCAATCTTTGGAAATAACTTAGTGGCTAATTAGTTGTAAGAACGTACGCTGAAAATATAATTCTTCAAATTGCTAATTTGTTCTTTTCTATTGGCAGCATTGCGCTGAGCTCCTTTAGAAATTTTTAATTTAATCTCCGCATTGTCGTCATTTTCTTTAGCATTATCAATCAACTCAATGATCTTGTTTGATTTAATAGCGAAGGCAACCCCTTCTGCCAATTTTTGTCTAGTGCTAATGATGCCAATCAATTCGCCTTTGTCATTGAATATAGGGGCTCCTGAATAACCAGGGTTGGCACTTATCTGAACTTGAAAAGAACTACTGTCACCTTCGTAACCAGTTTGGGCACTTAAATAGCCCTTACCATAAACGATGTCATTGTCATTTCTTGGATAACCTAAAGTGAAAATTTCTTCCCCTAAATCGCTCATTTTTTTACGAATACTAAAAGGTATAGATTTGGGTTCAATAAAATCTTTGTCTTCAATTTTTAGCAAAGCAAGGTCAAGTGCCTTATCTGCATATATGATATTTGCCTGCAATTCTTGCCCTCTATGATTAATTACTATGGCACCATTCCCTACAAGTACATGTGCATTGGTAATGATGTATCCTTTGGTATTCACTAAAAATCCTGAACCACCACTGATTAGTTTTGCATTTTCTGGTACTTTGGATTTTACTTCATTCAATAAATGTCCTTGCACCTGCTGATTTTTCTTAATGACTTCGATGGCCTTGCTTAATTGCAACAATTGATTGCCATTTAAACTTGGCGAAAAATACATCATCAAAGCAGAAGTAGTTAAAGCGATGAAGCCACCCACTGATGCAGCAATGGCCGCTACTTTTTTATATTTGTTCCAAAGCTGGATGACCCTAGTTTTGGTAGAAGTATTTTCATCGGCCCATTCACCAGCTGCCAATAATTGTTCAAAAGTTTTTTCAGTGAGGTGGGTAAAATTGCGTCTGCCGGCATAGATATCCATATGTTGTAAAAACATGCTATGCTCTACCACCATTTGATCAATCTCGGGTGTATTTTTCCTCAGGGTGTCAAATAATTCAACCTCTTGAGCAGACATGGCGCCTGTCAAATATTTTTCGATCGTTTCTATTAATGTTCTGTCTTCCATAATCAATTCTTTCTTCAGTTTTTCTTAATCTCCAATATTGTACTGTGCAAAAAATAATTTTTTCAAGCGCAGCAAACATTTATATTTTTGATTCTTTGCATTATCGGCATTCGTGTATCCAAAATCTGCTGCCAATTCCTGCATTCCTTTTTTATTGATATAGTAGCCTTCTAATAAGCTTTTACAAGGTTCTCCTAAACTATTCAAAGCGCGATCCATGATAGCAAAAGACGCATCTTTTTTCTCTAGATCCTTCAAATCGTCTTCAACGGAAATGCTATCTTCCTGAACGCTCAAAGGACTGCTGTATTTCCCCATTTGGTGCAAGCGTTTTAGCCAAACATGCTTACAAATAGAAAAAAGATAGGTTTTAATTTGACAGGTAAGCACAAATGATTCGGTTTGAACCTTCTCGTATAGTGCAATCATCCCTTCCTGAAAAACATCCCTAGCGTCATCAAAAGAGCCATTGTTATTTAAAACAAAGTGCTGAATCATATTAAAATGACTCTTATATAGGGCTTCCACCACTTTGGAGTCATTATTGGCTAATCCCTTTAATAGGGCTTGTTCATTTGATTCAGCTTTCAAGAGATTAATACTTATTTAGGGCAAAAGTAACCCAAAATAGGGTCTTTTTTAATTTTTTAAGTGCAAGGGGGTTACCTTTTTAAGCTTTATGTATTAAGAGTATAATTAATTAATTAAAACAAATCCAAATGAAAAAAGTAATCGCAATTTTCGCTATCGCTGCATTAGCTGCCTGCGGTGGTGCTTCAACTGAAGCTAAAACTGATACTGCTGTTGCAACTGTTGATACAGCTGCTGCTGCAACTGTTGACACTGCTGCTGCAACAGTTGATACTGCTGCTAAAGCAAAATAAATAATTAATTGTTGGCCAGCTGATCCTTCAAGCTTTCAATTGGCAAGCAATCGTTTAACCGCCGCGAATCATCGTGGCGGTTTTTTTTTGGAATAGCAGAAATCCCCCAAAAGCGAATATTTGTTAGTTTTTAGACCTAAAAATGGAAACAATTTTGATGAATAGCCTACAATAGCCTATCTTTGTTCTCCGATGAAAGCAAATATTAACAATTGGTTTTACTTTTTCTTTTATTTCTACTTTAACCAAAGTAGCCGGGTAGTATTTGTAAAAGCGTAAACGAAACAACTAAACATACAATCCCGGCCCACAAAGCCGGGATTTTTTTATGAGTAAAAAGGTAACGATACAAGGATATGAAGGAAGTTTCCACCAAGTGGCAGCTAAGCATTTTTTTGGCAAAAATGTAGCCGTGATTACTTGTGATACTTTCAGAAAAGTGGTCCAAATAGGTGCCGATCCTAAATTGGCAGATGGTGCAGTCATGGCCATCGAAAATTCTATAGCAGGGAGCATCTTACCTAATTACAATTTATTGCAAAAAAGCAAACTTCAGGTGATAGGAGAAGTGTACTTATCAATCAGTCAAAACTTATTGACTTATCCAGGGGTGAAATTGGAAGACATCAAAGAAGTACATAGCCATCCGATGGCTATTTTGCAATGCTTAGACTATTTAGAAAAATACAATTGGAAATTAGTGGAGTCAGAGGATACGGCCCTAAGTGCTAAAATGGTGCATCAGAATAAGAATAAACACACTGCAGCCATTGCGAGTAAACTAGCGGCGCAAATGTATGAATTAGACATCGTTAGCCCAGACATACATACTTTAAAAAATAACATCACCCGTTTTTTAATCATGACACCTTTGTCTGCGAAGACAGTGGTAGAGAATGCGAACAAAGCATCTATCTATTTTCAGACCGATCATTCTAGAGGCATCCTTGCTAAAGTATTGGCCAAGATTGCCCAAGGCCATGTGAATCTAAGTAAGTTGCAAAGTATGCCCATTCCAGGCAGCACTTTTAAATATGGATTTTATGCTGATCTGGAATTTGACAATAAAAAACAAATTGAAAAAGTATTGGAAGAATTGAAGAGCTTGACCAATAGCATTAAAATATTAGGGATGTATCAAAAGGGTAAAGTTGTAAAAGGATAAAAATGAACTGGACTGTATCACATAGATTAGAGGGTATTGGAGAATATTATTTTTCTACCAAACTGCGCGAGATTGATGAACTCAATAAAGCCGGTAAGGGGATACTTAATTTAGGTATTGGCAGTCCCGATTTACCGCCGCATCCAGAAGTGATTAAAACTTTACACGAAGAAGCGATTAAAGAAAATGTACATGGCTATCAATCTTATAAGGGGTCTCCAATATTAAGAGAAGCTATTGCGAATTGGTATAAAAAATATTTTAAAGTAGCGGATATCAATCCTGCTACTGAAATACTTCCTTTATTAGGAAGTAAGGAAGGGATCATGCATATATGTATGACCTATTTGAATGAAGGTGATCAGGTATTGATTCCCAATCCTGGTTATCCTACATATACAAGTGCAGTTAAATTAGCGGGTGGGACCCCGTTATACTATGAGTTGACTGCCGAAAACAGTTGGGCGCCTGACTTTGAAAATTTAGAAAAATCAGATTTATCAAAAGTCAAGTTAATGTGGGTGAATTATCCACATATGCCAACAGGCCAAAGGCCTACGAAAGAATTATTTGAAAAAATAGTCGCCTTTGGAATAAAGCATCAAATATTGATTTGTCATGATAATCCTTATGCCTTTATTTTAAATGATAATCCTGAAAGCTTATTGTCTATAGATAGGGCCAAAGAGGTAGTGATAGAATTAAACTCTCTAAGTAAAAGTCAGAATATGGCAGGATGGAGGGTAGGCATGTTAATTGCTGCCGAAGACAGAATCAATGAAATACTTAGGTTTAAATCCAACATGGACAGTGGTATGTTTTTACCCGTGCAATTAGCAGCTGCTAAGGCATTAAGTCTTGATCAAAGTTGGTATGACTCCGTGAACAAAATATATACAGCACGACGCGAAAAAGTATTCGAGTTATTAGATGTTTTAAAATGTGTCTACACTAAACAACAAGTAGGCATGTTTGTATGGGCCAAAATTCCCGCAACTTACAAAGATGGATATGCATTAAGTGATAAAGTATTATACGATGCAAATGTTTTTATTACCCCAGGAGGCATTTTTGGTTCCGCTGGTAACGAATACATCAGAGTGAGTTTATGTGGTTCCATAGAAAAATTTAGTGAAGCCATAAAAAGAATTGAAGCATGCGTTTAACAGTCATAGGAATTGGTTTAATGGGAGGTTCACTGGCTTTGTCTTTGAAAAAGAAAGGCTTGGTATCCAATGTCATTGGAGTGGATCATAACCTTGAACACCAAAAACTAGCTTTGCAATTGGGTATTGT
>JAPLEP010000017.1:0-5026 GCA_026391155.1 Bacteroidota bacterium | reverse complement strand
GGCTGAGACAGTTACCTTATCTTATATGGATGAAAACTTCAAATCCTATACAGAAACTTTTAACGGTATGACGGCTAGAATTATTCTACATGAGTACGACCATATTGATGGAAAACTATTCATTGATTATTTAAAGCCACTTCGCCGTAAAATTTTGCAAGGAAAACTAAACGATATTTCTAAAGGCAAAACTAAAGTAGATTACAAGATGATCCTACTTAAATAATTATGCATATTCATTTAAAAAAATATTTATTAGCTTCCTTTGGGCTAATTGTTTTCATCGCACCAGCGATTGCCCAAGATTCTACCATCAATGACCAGGGGCAAAAATTTACTTTAACCGATGCCATTGTGCGTAATCATTTTGATTATAAAGACATTCTAAAGAGAATCAAAGAAGATACTAGTTTTTACAAAGCTTTTAAAACATTGCGTATCATTGGGTATAGTTCTTACAATCATATTGAAATGAAAGATAAGAATGAAAAGATGGTAGCCTCTTTAAATAGTAAAACCAAACAAACACGTAAAAACAATTGTAGATCGATGGAAGTGTTGGAGGAAACCACTTCGGGTGATTTGCGCAATGCCAATGGCGAATACAATTATGTTACGCCTTCTTTGTATGCCAGTTTGTTTTTTACCAAGGGCTCCATTTGTGGAGAAACCAATGTGGTAGCAGGTAAGAAAAGAGTGGTGCAGGGTTCTAGAATGGAAAAAGCCAAAGAGCAATTAAAAATGTTGTTTTTTAATCCCGGTAAAAAAATCCCAGGCATTCCTTTTATTGGCAATAAATTAGACTTATACGACGAATCGGCGCATGAATTATACGATTACAAATTAGATTATGTGGATTACCATGGTCAATTGGCCTATGTTTTTGATGTTCAACCCAAACAGGACTTAGGCTTTTTTGATAAAGAAAGAGTAGTGGTAGATCAAATGATTACTTGGTTCAATCCTAAAACCTTAGAAGTGCTCGGCCGCAACTATTCTTTAAGTTACAAAGCGGGTGTTTATGATTTTAATGTACAGATGGAAGTGGAGATGACCTATTTTAAAGGCGTACTTGTTCCCAAAATTTTAAGGTACAAAGGCAACTGGGATGTATTATTTACTAAAAGAGAAAGAGGCTTGTTTACTGCCACTTTATTTGACTACAAGGTTGGAGAATAGTACTTATACTTTTAAGAAACTAGTTTCAATATACTTGACCACTTCTATCAAGCTTCCTGTTTCTTTAAACACGCGCAATTGCTGATCGGCACCTGTGCCATTGGTGAAAATATCCTTTACTTTATTTAAGTGTGCTCTGCTGCCCAATTCATCGGCCACGCTGTCCACGAAATCCAATAATTCATTCACTAAATCTACCACCGGCACTTCTTTCTCTTTGCCAAAGTCAATTAATTTTCCTTCAATGCCATAGCGGCTGGCCCTCCATTTATTTTCATTGATTAAAGCACGTTGATAATTAATGAAGTTGATATTTTGTCTTCGTAGAGAATATATTTTAGCACAGATGGCTTGAAAGAAGGCTGCAATGGTGATGGTCTCCTGAATGGTCATGGGTACATCGCAAATTCTAAATTCAACGGTATTGAAAACTGGGTGTACGCGTAAGTCCCACCATATTTTTTTGCCATCATCAATACAATTGGTCTTAATCAATAATTGTATAAATTTTTCATATGCCTCAATACTTTCAAAAGTATCAGGGATGCCTGTTCTTGGAAACTTATCAAATACTTTGCTGCGGTAGGATTTGTAGCCTGTATTGCGCGTTTCCCAAAAAGGGGAATTGGTACTTAATGCATAAATATGTGGCAGAAAATATCTTGCGGTGTTGGCAATTTGCATGGCCATGCTTCTATCTTCGATGCCTACATGTACATGTAATCCAAAAATTAAATTACTTCTTGCCGCTTGTTGCAATTCATTTAAAATAGCTTGATACCTTGACTGATCAGATACCAATTGTGTTTCCCATAAACTAAAAGGGTGGGTGCCTGAAGCGCCAATGCTAAAGCCTAATCCATTCGCTACTTCTGAAACATGGGTTCTTAACTCAAAAATTTCTTGATAAGCTTCATCCACATTTTTACAAATACCAGTGCCTACTTCCACCACTGCTTGGTGCATTTCGGCCTTGATCTTTTCCTTAAATTTTTTTTGGCCTTCAGTGACAATGGCTTGCTGATGGCTTTTTAATTCCTTGGTCGAAGGGTCAAGTACCATGTACTCTTCTTCCACCCCAATCGTAAACTGATTAATAATGTCTGTGGCCATTGCCATGAAATTACTTAATTTTTTTGCAGTTTCTTCAAAAAAAATACCCCGACCCGAAATTCGGAACGAGGTATCTAATGCTAGGCTTCATGCCTATATCATCTTAAGTGCGTTTATAAAATGGTTTAACGATGGTAGGAATTTTCGGTCTCGTTTTCTCTTTCCTTATCATAGGCTTTAATGATAGCTTTCACCAATTTATGTCTTACCACATCTTCCTCATCCAATTGAATATGGGCGATGCCTTCAATGTTTTGTAAAATACGTGAGGCTTTTTCCAATCCACTCTTTTGATTTCTTGGTAAATCCACCTGGGTAGGGTCGCCAGTAATGATGGCCTTGGCATTGGAGCCAATACGTGTTAAGAACATTTTTATTTGTAAATCATTGGCGTTTTGAGATTCATCTAAAATGATAAAAGCATTGTCCAAGGTACGCCCCCTCATGTACGCAAGAGGTGCAATTTCAATGGTACGTGTGGTCATATAATAACCCAATTTATCTGCAGGAATCATATCATCCAAAGCATCATATAAGGGGCGTAAATAAGGATCAATTTTTTCTTTTAAATCCCCTGGTAAGAAACCTAGGTTTTCTCCCGCTTCTACTGCAGGGCGAGTTAAAATTATTTTCTTCACCACTTTATTTTTCAATGCCCTTACTGCTAGTGCAACGGCAGTATAAGTTTTACCTGTACCTGCGGGTCCAATGGCAAATACAATGTCATTTTTGTCGGCAGCCTGTACCATTTTTTTCTGGTTGGCTGTTCTGGCTCTAACTGTTTTCCCGTTAGGACCAAAAACCAATACTTCATTGGGATTTTTGTCAATAAAGTTATCGATCACCTCGGCATCATCGCCTCCTAAAATTTGTTCAAAATAGTTTTCGCTCAAATGTCCATTGCGTTGCATATAAGCAATGATCAAGTCAATTTTTTCTTTGGCTAAATCAATCTGCTCTGGTGCACCACTTAGTTTAATCTGAGTACCTCTTGATAAAATTTTGAGTAAGGGAAATTTCTTTTTTAAGATGTCGAATTTGTTGTTGTTAACGCCGAAAAATTCAATAGGGTTAACGGTTTCTAAATTGATGATGGTTTCTGTCAATGTAGTTACATTTAAAGGGTTAGTATTTTATTTCATCAGCCTAACATAAATTTAATTTAACTAAAAGAAAATAGCAAGGATTAAATACGCACATATGTGCATTACTTTAAATGATAACATGGGCTTAATCATTTGATAAAATAAGGGTAATATGGAAAACTTAGGCTTGTTTCAAAGTAGCAATCATTGCAATGGGGTCGGCCGCTTTAAACACGGTGGTGCCCGCCACCAATACATCTGCGCCTGCTGCAGTTAATGCGCTAGCATTGTTGGCATCTACACCGCCATCTATTTCAATAAGGGTAGTTGCTTGGGCATGAAGTATGATTTGCTTTAAGGTTTTTACTTTCTCGTAAGTGGCTTCAATAAATTTTTGCCCACCAAATCCAGGGTACACACTCATCACACAAACTAAATCGATGTCTTTGATTAAAGGAGCCAATACTTCTATATCAGTATCAGGGTTAATGGCCACGCCGGCCTTCATGCCCTCTGCCTTTATTTGTGCAAGGGTAGCAGCTAGTTCGGGGCAAGCCTCATAATGCACAGTTAAAATATCTGCCCCTGCTTTTTTAAAGGCAGTAATATATTTTTCTGGAGAGACAATCATTAAGTGCACATCACAAACTTTGCTAGTGGCTTTTCTTATTTGTTCAATCACTGGCAAACCAAAACTAATATTGGGTACAAAGCTTCCATCCATGACATCTAAATGAAACCAGGCGGCCTCACTTTCATTCAACATCGCAGCAGCCTTACCTAATTCTAAAAAGTTAGCGGCTAATAAAGAAGGAGCAATGATGGCCATAGGGTTGATTTGGTACAAAGGTCTATTTTTTTGAGGATTTTACAATCATTAGCAATTAAATTAGCCGGTTGAGTGCAAAAATTGAATATATTAGCAGTATGAATACAGGCTTATTACATCTACACAATCTTTTAAGATGGGTGATTTTAATTACACTTATCTGGTCTATCGCTAAGTTAATGACCAAGCAGGATGCGCTTAAAATAAGTAAAATCTTGTTGATTAGTGCGCATACCACTTTGGTACTTGGGCTTTATCAGTACTTTTTTGGTCCTGTGGGCTTTCAATTAGTGAGCCAAGCCCCAGGGGGAATGAAAGAAGTCATGAAGGACGCCGCAGGTCGTTTTTGGGCCGTGGAACACATGATGTCCATGATATTGGCCATTGTCCTGATCACCATTGGGCATATCAAGTACAAAAAAGGGGGCAAGACGGGTACAACGACGGTTTTATACTTGATTGCATTGCTGCTCATTTTGTCTGCCATTCCTTGGCCTTTTAGGGCGGGCATCGGCCGTCCTTGGTTGCCTGGGCTATAATTTACCTAATTAGTTGATTATCAATAAATTTTAAAGGAGAACGCCCCGTTCTCCTTTTATTTTGCCTAATTCGTAATATTTCGGGGTGATTTTTTCATAATTCCATTCATTTCCATATCTTTGCAACCCCAAAATAAGTATGTCAAAACAACCGCTGATTAAACAAGATGGAGTAATATTAGAAGCTATGAGCAATGCCATGTTCAGAGTGAAATTAGAAAACGGACATGAAATTTTGGCAACGATCTCTGGTAAAATGCGCATGCACTACATCAGAATTT
>JAPLEP010000027.1:0-12463 GCA_026391155.1 Bacteroidota bacterium | reverse complement strand
TTTGTAAAATCTTATATTGGTAAGTCAACCACAACACTTCTTATCCAACGACTAAAAGAATTGGAGATAGATATTTTGACTTTATTGGATCGCTATAAAAATGGCAAACCTAAATTAAGTTTCAATGACTTTCAAAGTAAACTACTAGCTTTAGTTCAACATGAAAATAAAAAGAAACTATTAATTAGTAATGTAGCCGCAGCACCAAAAGATTCGCTGATTGGTTTTATTGATCAATTTATTCATGATTGTGAATCTGGTGTTAGACTATCGCCCAAGCGTCAGAAGCTAAAACCGTCATCAATAAGTTCTTATAAGACAACACAAAGAGTAATTGATAAATTTCAGAAGCAAACTAAAATTAATTTGACACTAAAGGATTTTTCGCAATCAGACATAGATAAATTTAGTGACTTTTTGATTATTGACGAAGAGTTTGCGATGAACACCCATGCTAAAAGTATGATGGACCTTTTACAAATTATTAAGTATGCAATAAAACAAAAGAGAATACCTGCAGCTAAGATGGTTGAGTTGGTATTCGATACAAGACGTGAGGAAACAGATAGTATTTATCTTACCGAAGATGAGATATTACAATTGTTAGAGATTAATGAATTTGAGGATCCGATTCATGAACAGGTTCGTGATGTTTTTGTACTAGGTTGTTTTACTGGAATGCGCTTTTCAGATTATAGTACAATAGACACATCTGCAATTAGAAACAATCGTTTAGAGTTCGTACAGAAGAAGACTGGAGGAAAAGTTACTATCCCGATTCATCCTGTTGTAAATGCCATTCTCAAGAAATATGATAATTCACTGCCGCTAGTACCCGAAAACAATGAGTTTAATCGTATTATTAAGATAGTAGGAGAAAAGCTACCAAGTTTACATGTGCCATTTACCAAACAAGTGACTTATAAAAGAGAACTAACAGAGTTTGTGGCTATGAAGTACTCCTATCTTCAAACCCATACTGCCCGTCGTTCGTTTTGTTCAAATGAATATTTAAAAGGAACAGACCCATTGATTATCATGTCAATAAGTGGTCACAAGTCACATAAGTCCTTTATGAGGTACATCAAGGTGTCTGGGGACCAGTTTGCTGATAAGTTGGAGAAGATTTGGGCTGATAGAGAAAAAAATTAATTCTCTTTACTATCTTTAAAGGAAATAAATAATTTGAATAATATTATAGAATATAAAATTAACTCAATAAGTGATTTGTTGAATTTACTTGAAAGCAAAATACAGATCAATGATTATACTTTATTTAGAGGTCATAACAATTTTACTTGGGATCTTCTACCAAAAATTGCTAGAAAAGATTTTAAATTTAGAAGTAACTCAGATAGTGAATTAAAAATGATTGAAACTTTTAAACGGTATGCAAAACAGTATTTAAAAAAAGAAATAAAAAATGAGTGGGATTATTTTGCTATGGCACAGCATTATGGAATGGCAACTCGGTTGTTAGATTGGACAACCAATCCCTTAGCTGCATTATGGTTTTGTGTAGATAAACCTTGTGAAGTAGAATACGGTGCATTATGGATATTGCAATTGAAGATAGATGATTATTTAAAAGCATCTGAAATTGAAAATGATAAAATTCAAAAACCTTGGATTGAGATTCGTAACCCTTTTAAATCATTTGATTATTATTCTCCACTTACAATTTCAAGTTCAATTATAGTGTTTCAGCCTCATTTATTAGATCAAAGAATTATTAATCAGAATGGATGGTTTACTGTACATCAAAATACCAAAAACAATAAGTATTTTGATCTAACAGCTGATGCCAAGTTTTCATCAAGATTAATCAAAATATTAGTTCCAAAAGCTGTTTTTTCTGAAATAAGATTTACATTAGATACGTTAGGGATAAATCAAATGACTTTATTTCCTGATCTACAGGGAGTATCAAAATATTCAGAATGGTTACATACGGTTTTGGATGATGAACCAGCTGATACAGAATAGTACGCAATTCGGTGCGTATCTTACTTTAACTCCTTCATAATCAGTATAATTAGGTTCTAATATTAGTGTGGTCCACACTAATCTGATAATAATTCAAGGTAAATTTCATTTATGATGATTTTTGAAAATCAAATATTAGCTCGTATATCATTAATTATCAATAATTTATTCAAATAAGCATTTAAATAGATCACCAATCTAAGCTTTTTTTATTTCTTATATTTGTACATGCATCAAAAGGTAAACATATTAGGGGTTCAAATTAGCAGCATTTCTAATGATGATTTATTAGCGGCTTTTACGCAGCATATCTTGCATAAAGAAAAAAAGCAGGTTTGTATTACCCCTGTGAATTCTGTTTTAGCTGCAGTTAAAAGCGAGCAGGTCAATACCATCTACAATAATGCCGATTATGTTTTATGCGATGGCATGCCTGTAAAATGGGCGTCCTCTTTTTTAAACACACCTATTGTGGAGCGTATTACTGGGTTGGATTTACTTCCTAATTTAGTGACGCTTTGTGCCAAGAATGATTTTAGTATTTTTTTATTAGGTGCTTCGCCTGGGGTAGGGGATAAATTAAAAGAAGCAATTTTAAATCAATATCCGCAGGCAAAAATAGTGGGGGTGTATCTGCCTCCTTTCATGGCCACTTTTACGGCAGCCGAAAATGATAAAATGATTTCTGCAGTGAATGCAGCTTCCCCCGATGTTTTACTAGTTAGCCTTACTGCCCCTAAACAAGACATTTGGATAGCTAATAACAAAGAAGCCTTAAATGCGACGCTAATGGTGGGCATTGGAGGTGCTTTTGAGGTAATGGCTGGCCTGGCCAAAAGAGCGCCTGTATGGGCTCAAAAAGCGGGTTTAGAGTGGTTGTATAGGTTTATTCAAGAGCCCAAACGTTTGTTTAGAAGATACTTTATAGAGGCGCCCTTGTTTATTCCTTTAATCATCAAGCAAAAGTTGAGCACTAAAAAATAATAATTATTAGACTATATGCTTTCACTTAAATCGGTTCACCATATTGCCATTATTTGTAGCAACTATGAATTGTCTAAAAATTTTTACACCCATGTTTTAGGTTTTAGCATCGTCAAAGAAACTTATCGTGCCGGGCGCGATTCTTATAAACTAGATTTAGCCTTGAACAATCATTACATAATTGAACTGTTTTCCTTTCCTCATCCACCGGCGCGTCCTTCTGGCCCCGAAGCAACTGGTTTAAGACATTTGGCTTTTAGTGTAGAAGACATTGTTGCATCAATAGCAGCACTAGAACAAAAGGGCATTAGCTGCGAACCCATTCGTGTGGATGAATTAACCGGCAAACGCTTTACCTTTTTTGCCGACCCCGATGGCCTGCCCTTGGAATTGTATGAGGGGTAGGGGGGAATTCTGGTCTCGCCAAGACTTGCAAAGCTTGGCGCCAAATAAGAGTCAATAGTGGTCTCGCCAAGAATCGAACTTGGATCTAGTGTTTAGGAAACACCTATTCTATCCATTGAACTACGGGACCCTCGACCTTTTAGCGGCCGACGAGCGCAAAAATAACCACATTATTTGGTATCTTTACGCCTCTAATACAACACAATATGGGTTTTTACAATATCATTATTAAGTTTAGGTTCTGGCTTAGTTTAGTGGCCCTTGCCTTGGGCTTAGGTCTTGAACTTTCGGGTTTGGCGGGCTTTTGGCCTGTTTTCCCCCTTTATTTCATTGCCTTAATAGGAATTCTGAGCCATTTTTTCATTGGACCACTTCGTTTAGTACAAGCACCAATGGAAGCGGGCGATATGGACGAAGTTGAGCGTATTTTAGCCACTGTTTGGTTTCCTCAGCTTTTGTATAAGCCTGTCCGCAGTACTTATTATACCATCAAGGGCAATATTGCCATGGTGAAACAAGATTTTGACAGCGCCGAAAAGCATTTAAAGTACAGCAATGAATTGGGATCGGCCATGCCAGAAGCAGAAGGTGCCAATAAATTACAATTGGGGATGATGGCCATGCAAAAAGGCGATACCAAACAAGGGGAGTCTTATATCCGTGCCGCCATACGTGCAGGTATTCCTGATAAAGAATCTGAAGCCGTTGCTTTTTTAAGCATGTGTCAAATTTTTATGAACAAGCGCGAGTTTCGTGCCGCTAAAGATTATTTCCGCAAAGCAAAAGCATGCAAACCAACTACTAAACAAGTAGTAGATCAAATTAAAGAAATAGAGAAATACATTTCTCGTATGCCTGGTTAATTCTTAATTGATTTTTTTTACTTCATAATATTTTAAACCCACTTCACAAGAGTGGGTTTTTTGTTTAGAAAATTTTCTAAGTGCTAAAGGTATAAATACGCTGAATTTGGATTAGATGTGTTCTTATTTTTGAATCTAAAAAAATAATAAACCTATAAGTTGATTTTATGAAATTTATTCCTATCTTCACCGAGCCAGAAAATTGTGATTTATGGTCAACTTGTTATCCAGAACATCAAATAAATGAAGAGATAAAAGACATTTACTCCATATTAATGAATGAGAAATGGTCTGACGATAAATATCTTTTAGAATTTATATTACAGAATGAAGAATGTTTTAATGACAACTATTGGGCTGGCGTAGATATGCTTGAAATTATTAATAATATAAAAATAGAAATGGCTTCTTTTGATGAGGAACTATATACAGCAGATCAAAATAAGCAATTAAATAATTGTAGAAGTTTAGATAAGATATTTTTAAAGTTGCATCAAAACATATACTCTTTAAACACCTTTAATGAAACTTATCGAAAAGCAAGACCAAATTTAAGGAGATCTATTATAAGACTTTATGGGATAGAATTATCAGATAAAACTATAATAATTACTGGAGGCACTTTAAAATTTAAACAAAAAATGATTGGTGAAAATTTTGATATAGAACTTAAAAATTTAAAACGTGTTCAAGCATATTTAAATAAACAAGGAATTATTGATAAAACAGGTTTAATAGATTAAATGGAATTTTATGAAAACACAAAGCAACTATTTACAAAATGCAAAATTTAGGATTGAAAATAAGAAATGGCTTTCTTATTCAAGCAATATTGCATTAAGGGTTTTAGCGGCACTTGAAGAATCGGAGCAAATGACACAGAAAACTTTAGCTGAAATGGTTGGAGTAAGCCCACAATACATTAATAAAGTTTTAAAAGGACAAGAAAACTTATCTCTGCAAACCATTGCCAAATTATCAGAGGCATTGAATTTGGAACTTATTACATTCCCTAAATTCTTATTTGATGAACCAATTAATAAGGTATTTAAAACTATTTCAAGTAAAAGCAGATTAAAGAAAATGGGAAAGTAGATTTGTTTTTCATTAATTATGTAAATTAGTATCTAGACCTCCTAATCAAATTATAGATTATGAAAATTAACGAGTCAGTACCAAAAAATTTTGATTCTGTCAACTTCTTCAGAAAAATTAAGGATAAGATTTCTAAAGAAACCTTTGGCTTATCAAATGAACAATTGAAGGAATATTATAAAGATGCTAATCAAGAAGCGTTCTTTAAAAGACTTGAAGAGGCTAAGGCTACGTTTAAAAAATAATACTTCCTCTAGAAAATATTTTTAACCCACTTCACAAGAGTGGGTTTTTTGTTTAGAATAAATTCTACTTCTTATTTCAAATATTTAAATTTCAGAAATTATTCTAATGAAAATTTCTGAATGCAATTCTCTATCTAAATTTTTTGAGTATAAATACTACGTTTTTGATTTTAAATTTTCTTTTTATTTGAATTAATATAAAATAAAAATATGAAACACAACAAAACAAAAAATTTCCTACATTTAATTTTCTTTTCAATTGTACTAATTTCAACAAGTTGTACAAAAGATAAAACTCCAATTGAAAACATGACTGAATCAAATGCCATCCAGAGTGTAAAAAATATTGTTGGACAAAAAGGAGATGTAAATATTATACATACACCTACCTCAACAAATATTAAAACCATGGAGATCAATAATGACTCAGTGAAAGTTTTAAGCTTAAGTGAATTTCAAAAAGTTTTCAATGATTTAAATGTAGATAGTAATTCTTCAATACCTATTTTGGTGGATTCTCCAAAGCAATTGAGTAAGCAACCTGGTTCAAATAAAGCAAACGCATTTGTTGATGTTGATGGTCCAAAACCTGCTGGGCTTTACCGTTATTCTTTTCAACCTCAAGAAAATGGCAATAGCAGCTACTTTTCAAACATGAACATTTCCTATAATTTAGATGCCAATGGAAGAATTGTAGGAACTCCGTCAATATATTTTACTGGAATTAATCTATTTAGTTGGCAACCAGCACAATCATCTTTGATCTCTTTTAATTCAAATACACTCTCCTCGTCATTTGCTATAACAGGGTCAACAACATTTGGGATTCAGGTAGGTGGATTTAATTTAGGTTGGAGCTCAACCATAACTTTTTATATTACTATTAATAGTGATGATCAAGCTGAAACACCAATAATAGTATCTTCTAAATCTTAAAATAAAATAAATCAATATGCATTCATTAGCCTTTATGGAAATAATTTTTATAATATTTTCAATTCTAACTCCGCTCATTCTACTTAACATTATTGTTTATATCGTTAAAAAAGAAATCATTAAAACAACTTTACGAAGAAGTTTAAAAGTCTTATTAATCGCTATTTCAATTGTATTAGTTGTAAGCTTTGTTTGGAAACTATATTATGCAAATCAACCAAAACCGAACCCTTTAATACAATCCTTTAAATAAATTTAAATTGAGTACAATAAAATATTTAATTCTATTCTTAATCATTTCTTTCATCGCAGTATGGGGTTATGCCATCTATGATGTCACTAGAGCTAAGTTTAAAAGCAAAAACATTAAAATAATATGGACAGTGCTTATTTTTCTTCTACCTATATCTACCATATTTTATTTCCTATATAAAAGAGATTTAATTACACCATTGAATTAATTTATATGATAACTGAAAATCTAACTTTAAAACAGAACCAAATCAGAAATATCCTTTATGGTATTATGGCCCTTACTATTTTTTCAAATTTTATTATTTTCTATTATGCTTTGATTGATCAGAAGTATAGCTATTTTATAAGCTTTACTATGCTTGCAATTATTGGAATAATAAATTATGTTGCATATAAAAATGGCCTCATTAATAGGAGATCAACCATATCAGCAATTATTACAGTTGCAATAATTGTTACCATTACATTACTTAACCGTTGATTATAACATTGATCAATCCAAATTATTGAATACTTGCATTTAGATATTATCCTTGCTAATTATTTATTAAATAAAAATATTCCTGTCAACACAGTAAAATATATTTTAAGTACAGTTTATTTATTGACTAGCTTACTAATGTATTTTATTGTATTTGCTAAGGAACCAGGTTTTGGAAGTGGAATAATTTTCCTTCTTGTATTTGTTTTCTTTGGCTATCTAAGAGCAAAGAATTTAGAATGCTATTTGAAAAATAGAAATAAACTCTAACTCAACAATTGCTCTATCGTTGGCGCAAAATGCGCATGCTCTAATGCATGTATTTTATGAGCTAGGGTTTCTGGTGTTTCACCAGCATCGATAGGGCTACTTGCTTGATAAATAATAGCACCTTCGTCATAATGTTCATTCACCCAATGTATGGTGATGCCAGATTCTTTCTCTCCCGCTGCGATCACCGCTTCATGCACCCTTGAGCCATACATTCCCTTGCCTCCGTATTTAGGAAGTAGTGCAGGATGAATATTTATAATAGCCTTTGGATATGCCTGCACCAACACTTCAGGCACTTTCCATAAAAAACCGGCCAATACGATAAACTGTATTTCTGAATTATGTAAACTTTCCACATAACCTGTGGAAGCAAAATCGGCTTTATTGATCATTAAGGTTGGAATTCCTTTTTCTTTGGCGATCTCTATCACCCCTGCACCCGGTACATTGCAAACAATCAAGGACACTTTGATGGGCAGATCCTTTTTTTCAAAATGCTCGATAATTTTTCTTGCATTGCTGCCTGCCCCCGAAGCAAAGATGGCAATATGGATGGGCGCCGTAGACGCAGTCGAAGGCGCCACATATTCCCCTAAATGAGCATCCGTAGCCAAACCGCTTCCCAACAACCTGCTTCCAACCCTGCCTAAATAGCCCCTAAAAAACGAAAATTGCCCTGTGAAGAAACTCACGAAAATGACAGAAAAAGGCCATAAAATGGTCAATAATAGGGGATAAACTAGCCAAAATGCCCAATTTTTCTCCAAAAACACCATTTTTAATAAATAGCTACAAAGCCTTCCACTGAGGCTGCCGCCCAGGGCAAAAGTGGCTATGACTAGCCAAAATTGTACCGGCCCCAAACCCCATTTTCTTTGTAGTTTATTAATTCCTTTCATTAGCCCTCAAAGGTGCCTTTTTTTTCCAAAAACATCCATTCAAATTCAAAATAAATTCCTCCAACTCCATCTATGCTTACAATTTTATGACATTCGTCAGTCTTTTTAAACTCAGTTCCCTGATACTCAATATTTTCCATAAAAAAAACTTGCTCTTTTCTTAGTATTGAATCCTATTGTTAAGTAGTTTTGCACCCGTTCGAGGACATTTTTACACCCTAGACACTTTTTGTGTATATGACAATTTTAAGAAGCCTAGCTAAGATCGTTTCGATCTTCCTATTTATCACCCTTAGTTCATCTATCGGAAATCAATTGAATGCGCAAGATGGGAAAGCTCTTTTCTCACAAAATTGTGCATCATGTCACGCGGTTAATAAAAAATTAACTGGTCCAGCACTTGCCGGTGTGGAAGATCGTTGGCCTGAAAAAAAGAATTTGTATGCATGGATTAAAAACAATGCTGCATTCTTAAAAACTGGTGATCCTTATGCCACCAAATTGTACAACGAGTACAATAAAACTGCAATGAACTTGTTTCCTACTTTAGCCGATAAAGACATCGATGCTATTTTAGCTTACATCAAATCGGTGCCTGCTGCTGGTGCTGCACCTGCTGGTGGCGCTGCTGCAACTGCTCCTGCAGAAGAATCAGACAGCACTTTAGTTTTTGGTTTACTTACTTTAATACTAGCGGTTGTTTCTTTAATCTTATTGCAAGTAAACAGCAACTTAAAAAAATTATCTGACGATAAAGCAGGCATTCCAGGTTCAAACCCTGTGCCTTTTTACAGAAACAAAGCCTACATCGCTTTTATCGCCATCATCTTATTTATTGCCGGTGGTTACATGACTACAGTAGGTGCAATTAATTTAGGTCGCTCTAAAGATTATCAACCTGAACAACCTATTTACTATTCTCATAAAGTACATGCTGGCGTGAATCAAATTAACTGTCAGTATTGTCATATTGGGGTGTACCAAGGCAAACAAGCAACATTGCCAAGTGTAAATGTTTGTATGAACTGCCACATGGCAATCAACGAATACAAAGGCGAACCTTTAGTAAGAGAGAATGGAGATGTAGTAGATGGTACGGCAGAAATTAAAAAATTATACAAATACGCTGGCTTTACCGAAGGGCAACCTTGGGAAGCGGCCAATGCTAAGCCTATCGAGTGGGTGCGTATTCACAACTTACCTGATCATGTTTACTTTAACCACGCGCAACACGTGAACGCGGGCCAAGTAGCATGTCAACAATGTCATGGCGAAATTCAAAAAATGGGTGAGGTAAAACAATTTGCTGATTTAAGCATGGGCTGGTGTGTGAACTGTCACAGAAACACACAAGTTCAATTTAAAGACAATGGTTTTTACAGCATCTATGAAAAATTCCATGCCGATCTAAAAAGCGGAAAGATCGATAGCACGAAAGGAATTACGGTTGAAAAAATTGGTGGTACAGAATGTCAAAAATGTCACTACTAGTAACACGGTTGAATGGAATAATGATTTAATTAAGATTAATAAAGAAGCGTAATATTTTATATACATTACTATGGAGCAAAAAAAGCACTGGCAAAGTTTTGGAGAATTAAATAATTCTGAAGCTTTTAACAACGAAGTTCAAAATGAATTCAAAGAAGAACTTCCTTTTGTTGAAGACGAATCTACTTTAGAAAAAGGAGAAAGTTTTTTACATGCTAAAGCACCTCGTCGTGACTTTTTAAAATATGTAGGCTTTAGCACTGCAGCTGCTGCAGTAGCTGCGAGCTGTGAAATGCCCATTAAAAAAGCAATTCCTTTTGCCAACAAGCCAGAAGATATTGTTCCTGGTATTGCCGAATATTATGCTACTACCTATGTACAAGATGGTGATGTAGTAAGTGTACTTGCTAAAGTGCGTGATGGTCGTCCCATTAAATTAGAAGGGAATGATTTAAGCCCAATCACTGCTGGTGGAACTTCTGCTAGAGTGCAAGCTTCTGTTTTAGACTTATATGATACTGCTCGTTTACGTTTTCCTAGCATTGCAGGTAAAGAAGCCACTTTTGAAGCAATAGACAAAGCCATTGCTGGTGAATTAAATTCAAATGCAGTAATTGTTACAAGTTCTATCACCTCTCCTTCTACCAAACAAATCATTGCTCAATTTTTAGCCAAACATCCGGGTAGCAAACATGTTACTTACGATGCTATTTCTCATAGTGCAATGCTTCTTGCGAACCAAGCTTCTTATGGTAAAGCTATTATTCCTTCTTATCATTTTGAAAAAGCAAAAGCCATTGTTTCTTTAAGTGCCGATTTCTTAGGTACTTGGTTAAGCCCTGTGGAATTTGCAAGACAATATGCAGTGGGTAAAAAATTAGATGAAAAAAATCCTGCGATGAGCAGACATATCCACTTTGAAACAGTGGCTAGTTTGACGGGTTCTAATGCAGATGAAAAATATTTATGTCGTCCTTCTGAATTGCCTTTAGTGGCGGTTGCTTTACTAGCTGCAGTAAAAGGCAGTGAAATTACGGGTATCACGGATGCTAAATTAAAAGCTGGCATCAAAGCGGCTGCAAAAGCATTGACTGCCAACAAAGGAGCTGCCTTAGTAGTAGCTGGTAGTAATAACTTGAGCGAGCAAATTATTGTCAATGCCATCAATGATGCAATAGGTGCCAACGGTACAACTATTAATTTTGGGGCTAGTTTAAATTATCGTCAAGGTATTGATAGCGATTTTGCAAGTTTTGTAGATGATATGAACGCTGGTAAAGTAAACGCTGTTTTATTTTATGGCGCCAATCCTGTATACTCTTGGCCTGCTGCGGATAAAGTAAAAGCTGGTTTAGCAAAAGTAAAAACTACTATTTCTTTCAATGCTAAATTAGATGAAACGACAGCGCTTTGTAAATACTCCATTCCTGCGCCACACTTCTTAGAAAGTTGGGGTGATGCTGAACCAATTAGCGGTCACATCTCTTTCATCCAACCTACAATCTCTCCTTTATTTAAAACACGCGCCTTTGAAGACTCCTTATTAAAATGGTCTGGAGACGCAACGGATTATACTACTTATTTAAAAAATTATTGGTCTGCTAAATTAGGTGGCGAGAATGCTTGGAATAAAACATTACAAGCGGGCGTTATTAATCCAGCTACGCCAAGTATGGCGGGTGCTAATTTTAATACAGCTGCATTGTTAGCCATTGATATTCCTGCAGCAAAGCCTAGCAATAAAATTGAATTAGCCTTATACCAAAAAGTAGGTATCGGTGCGGGTCAAGGGGCTGCTAACCCTTGGTTACAAGAATTACCTGATCCAGTAACACGTGCTACTTGGGACAACTATATTATAGTATCACCTTCGATGGCTAAAACTTTATTGAACATCGACTTAACCAATCCTGGTCAAGCAGATGCTTATGAAGTAAAACCGCCTAAGCAAGTGGTGAAATTAACTGTAGACGGAAAATCTATCGAACTTCCTGTCTTAATTATTCCTGGTACGCATCCACAAACAGTGGGTATTGCGGTGGGTTACGGCCGTACAGAAGCCATGGGCAAATCTGTGATTGGTACAGGTAAAAATGCCTTCCCTTTAGCTTGCATTGAAAATGGTTTGGTTCATTTTAGTTGCAGCGATGTTACCTTAACAGTTACAGGTGAAACTTATCCTGTGGCCTTAACACAAACACATTTCCGTTACGATACTGCACAAGGTAATCGTACCGAAGTAATGAAAGAAATTACTTTAGCTGAATACATAAAAAATCCAACAGAAATTTTAGAAGAGCGTGAAGCAGAAACTAAACCTTATGGCGGATTAGAAAATTATGAAGCACAAGGAACTATTTATCCAGTATACGCTCGTCCGGGTATTAAGTGGGGTATGAGTGTAGATTTAAATAGCTGTAACGGTTGTGGTGCTTGCGTGGTAGCATGTAATGCAGAGAACAACGTTGCGGTGGTAGGTAAGCCAGAAGTTTTACGTGGTCATGAAATGCATTGGTTACGTATCGATAAATATTTTAGTGGTGATATGGA
>JAPLEP010000019.1:0-84749 GCA_026391155.1 Bacteroidota bacterium | reverse complement strand
TTAATTAACGAAATAAAATAAGTTTATATGTCTAAAATGATTTTTTTCGACTTAGAAGCGAGAAATAAAATGAAAAAAGGGGTTGACACTTTAGCCAACGCCGTAAAAGTAACCTTAGGGCCAAAAGGTCGTAACGTGGTTATTGAAAAGAAATTTGGCTCACCTTCTATTACTAAAGATGGTGTTTCTGTTGCCAAAGAAATTGACTTAGAAGATCCTATCGAAAACATAGGTGCTCAAATGGTAAAAGAAGTTGCTAGCAAAACTGCTGATCAAGCGGGTGATGGTACAACTACTGCCACTGTATTAGCACAAGCTATTATCGGAGAAGGTTTAAGAAACGTTACTGCTGGTGCAAATCCAATGGATTTGAAACGCGGTATTGATAAAGCAGTTGAAAAAGTTGTAGCAAGTTTAAAAGCACAATCTCAAGCCGTTGGTAACGACGCTAAGAAAATTGAGCAAGTGGCTTCTATTTCTGCCAACAACGATAATGAAATTGGTAAATTAATTGCCCTTGCCATGAGCAAAGTGGGTAAAGAAGGAGTCATCACAGTTGAAGAAGCAAAAGGAACCGATACTACTGTAGATGTAGTAGAAGGTATGCAGTTCGATCGTGGCTATACTTCTCCTTACTTCGTAACCAATAGCGAAAAGATGGAAGCAGAAATGCAAAATCCATATATCTTAATTTATGATAAGAAAATTTCAGCAATGAAAGACATCTTGCATATTTTAGAGAAAGTAGCACAAACAAGTCGTCCATTGGTAATTATTGCTGAAGATTTAGAAGGTGAAGCAATGGCAACATTGGTGGTGAATAAATTACGTGGTACCATTAAAGTAGCCGCTGTGAAAGCACCAGGCTTCGGTGACAGAAGAAAAGAAATGTTAACTGACCTTGCAATTTTAACTGCAGGTACAGTTATCTCTGAAGAACAAGGTTTCAAATTAGAGAACGCCGACTTAACTTATTTAGGTCAAGCAAGTTCTGTAACAATTGATAAAGACAATACCGTTATCGTAGGTGGTAAAGGTAAAAAAGCAGATATCACTGCGCGTGTGAATCAAATTAAAGCACAAATTGAAAATACAACTTCAGATTACGATCGTGAGAAATTACAAGAGCGTTTGGCGAAGTTAAGTGGTGGTGTTGCCGTATTGTATGTTGGTGCAGCTACTGAAACTGAAATGAAAGAAAAGAAGGATCGTGTAGACGATGCTTTACATGCAACGCGTGCAGCTGTTGAAGAAGGAATCGTACCAGGTGGTGGGGTTGCTTATATTCGTGCAGTAGCAAGTTTAGATAAATTAAAAGGTGCTAACGAAGACGAAACAACAGGTATTCAAATTGTACGTCGTGCGATTGAAGAACCACTTCGTCAAATTGTAAAGAATAGCGGTATCGAAGGTTCTATTGTTGTTCAAAGAATCAAAGAAGGTAAAGACGACTTTGGTTTCAATGCAAGAACAGAAGTTTTCGAAAACTTATTCAAAGCAGGTGTGATCGATCCTACTAAAGTAACTAGAGTTGCTTTAGAGAATGCAGCTTCTATCGCTTCTATGTTGTTAACAACAGAATGTGTGATTGCTGACAAACCAGCTCCAGCTGCAGCGCCACAAGGTGGTGGACATGCACCTGATATGGGCGGTATGGGTTACTAATATTGAAAGTGACCAAGTCGCATCAAGTAATAAAAAAAACCTCCTCGATTTTTCGAGGAGGTTTTTTTATTGTAGTATACCCTATGTCTAATTGTAGTACAATTAAAAATAAGAAGCTGAAATATTTTTATACGGCTTCTTTGGGCGCAGTGGTAAAATACAATTGAAATCCTTTGACTAATAATAGTTGTGCGATTCCATAAGTAAGCATGGTCACTAATCCAATGTGTTGAATATGCGGGCCTGTTTTTTCCCAACTAAATTTGTTAAAAGCAAGCACTGTATCAGAGCAGATAAAAAACAACATCCCTGGAGTCCAAAACAAATTGGCAATTAATTTAGTACTAGAATTGTTAGATACATGAATAGCCATTAATGCAGCGCTACAAATTAATGCCATGTATACCAATACAGGATAGATCAAAGCGCCCATGGATGCTTTCAATTGAAAATAAATGAAAAAACAAAAACAAATCAAAATAAACTTAGAGAGATATAATTTTTTAGAGCGTGGTTGCAAGGGTCCATAAATTTTACTAAAGAAAATAATATTAAATATATGAGTGGTCATAAAGGCCACCATACCAGGGATAAAATAATTATCACCTAATAAAAAAGCATCCCCTGCCCATGATCCAACCAATCCCAATAGAACCAACCACTTTCCTTTTGGGGTATTTTGATGATTGTCTTGTGCGAATAAAAATAAAATCAAAATGGGCAACAATAATAGTTTAGTAACTACTTGCACTATTTTATACGGCTCCCCCAATACCTGCGCATACAAATGAATGGATAGGACTAATATATAAATAGTAATGCCCCATTTTTGAATTAATGTTTTCATAAGCTTCTTTAGTTGTTTGTAAATTAAAAGTAAGCAATGAAGACCTAAATTAACCAGCATTCCATAAATTTGTAGCATGATAGATGCAGACGAAGAAAAATTTTATGAACAATGGGCTGTGGACAGACTTCGTCCCCATTATAAACGCAAACCTTTTTTAAAGGGTTTAAGCATCAGCCTTCTATTTGGAACCCTAATTTTAGTGATTTCAGAAATAGGTTGGTATGAAAGGGCCAATATGATTGCCAATATGAGTGGCAATGGTATTTGGATGGTCATTGCCATTTTGATCATTTCCTTTGGCTTTGCCTGGATCTATCAACAATTTACCTTTGAAATGAACGAACAAAGGTTCCAAGAAATCAAATATCTAAAAAATAAAAAATGACCCATTTTTATCCAAAAAACATCAAAAATGCCTCTTTTTTGGCCATAATTGCCCTATTTTTTGCAATTATTGCCCTATTTTCAAATACTGCTTGTAACAAAAGTTCTACTGGTTGTGCAAGTCCTACACCCTCTAATTTAAGCGAGGATCAGCAAATTTTGAACTATTGTACTGCCAATAAAATAATTTACACCAAGGACGCTAGAGGATTTTATTATCAAATAATTAAAGCTGGGAATACCAAAAAACCTAATTTAAGTAATTCTATATCAATCACTTACAATGGAACCTTTTTAAATAAAAGTTCATTTGACAGCGGTACCAATACCTTTGTTTTAAATGATTTGATTACAGGCTGGAAATATGGACTGCCTTTAATTGGTGAAGGTGGTGAAATTATTCTGCTATTACCTTCAAATTTAGGCTATGGAGTAGCCGGTGGAGGATGCATACCTCCTAGTACTCCGCTTTATTTTAACATCAAGCTTAGCACCGTAAATTAATGGCTTTTTAGCCCTTATTTTGGCCTCTTTCCATTATATTTGCCGACTAAAAATCAGTTAACCACACTACTATGCAACTCAAAGGATTAGTGCGCTTTTTTACATTTGCGCTTATTTTAATTTGTCTTTACCAATTGTCATTTACATTGTTTGTAAGAAACCATGAAAAAGCAATGAACGCCAAGGCAAGTGCATGGGTAAAAAAGTTCCCAAAAGCGGAGCAAGTTTACCCAGCTAACAAAGAAGAACAATTGTTGTACAACGATAGCTTAAGTGATATCCAAAAAGTATACCTCAAAAGATTATTGGACAGTACCAAGGACACTAAATTAGCCTTTGGTATGACCACTTATGGTTCTGCCAAAGAAAAGGAATTAATGCTAGGCCTTGATTTACAAGGCGGTATGAGTGTGACCATGGAAGTGGGCTTAGATGGTTTAATCAAATCATTAGCCAATTACACCAAGGATCCCACTTTTAATAAAGCTTTAAGCAATGCAGTCAACAAAAAAGCCAATAGCAAAGCCGATCTAATTAGCTTATTTAGAGAGGAATACAGCAGCTTAAACCCTACGGGCAAATTAGCGCCATTATTTGCCACAAGAAGCAATGGCAAATTAAAATTTGATGCTTCTGATGATTTAGTCGCCAATTATTTAAAAGACCAAGCTACCCAAGCCTTTAACAATACCTATAGAATTCTAAGAACACGTATTGACCGCTTTGGTTTGGCTTCTCCAAATATCAATCCAGATGCCACCAAAGGTATCATCAATATTGAATTGGCAGGTGTGACAGATAAAGATCGTGTTCGTGCTTATTTACAATCTACTGCCAACTTACAATTTTTTGAGGTCTATACTTTTGAAAACAAAGATTTTCAAAATGGTATCATTGCAGCGGACAAAGCCATTGAAGCTAATTTGATGGGCATCACAGATACTACCTCTACTGCAAAGGCAGATACTTCAAGATTGAATCCAAACAAAAATCCATTACTTAAAACTGTTCAGTTCACTCAACCTTATCAAGGAAAGAATGGACAAAATATATTCCCTGCAGAAATTGGCTATATCTTGAAGAAAGATACAGGCAAATTGAATAGCTATTTGGCCATGGCTGAAGTAAAATCAAAATTCCCTTCGAATTTAGTTTTCATGTATGGTAAAATGGAATCAGAAGATGCAAAAACAAAAGATGTAATTCCTGTTTATGCCATCAAGACTTTGGAAAATGGTCAAGCAGAATTAGAAGGCGACCACGTTGCCAATGCTGCACAAGATTTTGATGAAAGAGGTCGTGTGGCCATCAAGATGAATATGGATAAAGCAGGTACGAGTATCTGGGCAAAAATGACCTCTAAAAATATTGGCAAACCTATTGCGATTGTCTTAGACAATACCGTTTATTCTGCGCCTAATGTAAACGATGCCATTACTACTGGTAATTCTCAAATTTCTGGTAGCTATTCTGTAAAAACTGCACAAGACTTAGCAGAAATTTTAGAGAGTGGTAAATTACCTGCTCCTGCTAAAATTGTACAAGAGCAATTAGTAGGTCCTACTTTAGGTTTGGCTTCCATACAAGGTGGTGCGATGGCCTTTGGAATTTCCTTCCTTGTCATTTTCGCTTTAATGTTATTGTACTTTAACACAGGTGGTTGGGTGGCCAACATCGCATTAATTTTAAATTTGCTTTTCACAATTGGTATTTTAAGTGCCTTAGGTTTTACTTTAACAGCCCCTGGTATTGCAGGTTTAGTATTAACCATTGGTATGGCGGTAGATACCAACGTAATTATATTTGAAAGAATTAAAGAGGAATTAACCAAGGGCAAAAGTTATCAATTGGCGGTAACAGATGGGTACAAACGTTCTATGTCTCCAGTATTGGATGCACACGTTACTACCCTATTAACAGCTTGTATCTTAGCCTACTTTGGTTTAGGTCCAGTACTTGGATTCGCTACAACACAAATCATTGGTATTTTACTTTCTTTATTCTGCGGAATTTTAGTATCTCGTTTAATCACAGATATCTACACAAGTAAAAACAGACACTTCGAATATTTCACTAAAATTTCAAGAGGTATCTTTAAGCATGCAGCATTCAAATTCATTGAATTCAGAAAGTATGCTTATATGTTATCTGCTGTTGTATTAGTTATGGGTATTGCTAGTTTCTTCAACGGATTTGACGAAGGTGTTGAATTTGCAGGCGGAAGAAGCTATACGATTAAATTTGAGAAAGCAGTGAATATTGAAGCTGTAAGAGATGACTTGAAAAAAGTATTTGGAGAGTCTCCGATTATTAAAACAGTAGATTCTAAAAATCAAATCAACATTACTACTTCTTATAAAATTAAAGAACAAGGCAACAATATCGATGCAGAAGTAGAAGGTTTATTGTTCAAAGGTTTAGAGAAACAATTACCAGCAGGAACTTCTTTAAAAGAGTTTGACGCTCAGTACAAGCAAAGTTCTCAAACAGTACTACCTACAATTTCTGATGATTTAAAAGCAGGTGCTACCAAGGCAACCATCTTTGCATTATTGGCTATTTGTTTATACATCTTTATCCGTTTCCGTGATTGGAGATATTCTTTAGGAACCATCTTCTCTTTATTACATGATGTATTGGTCACCTTGATTGTATTTAGTTTCTTAAGAAAAGTGGTGCCTTTCCCATTAGAGATTGACCAGCACTTTATTGCAGCGGTCTTAACCGTAATTGGTTTCTCTATGAACGATACCGTAATTGTTTATGACCGTATTCGTGAGGACAGCCAAATTATGAAAGGCGCAGACAATGCCTCTATCATTAACAAGGCCATCAACCAAACATTGAGTCGTACCATTATGACCTCTTTAACTGTATTCTTAACCATCTTAATCTTATTCATCTTTGGTGGAGAAGTAACAAGAGGTTTTGCATTCGCTATGTTAATTGGAGTAATCACTGGTACCTACTCTTCTATCTTCGTTGCTGCTCCAGTATTGGTAGATTTCTCAAAAAGCAAACCATTAGGACGCGCCGAAAAGAAAAAATAATTCTACTATAAATTGATATAAAAAAAGCCCCCCGTATATCGGGGGGCTTTTTTGTTGGTTCAATAAAAATTTATAATGCTCGAATAAGTATTCTATTCTATAATTTTAAACCGCAAATGAAGTACCACATCCACAGGTACTAGACGCATTGGGGTTATTAAAAGTAAATCCACGACTATTTAAGCCACCTTGCCAATCAATTTGCATACCGTATAAATATATTTGATGCGCTGCTTCCATGCAACAAGGGATGCCTTCAAAATTAAAAAGCTCGTCTTCTGCTTTAGGAATATCAAAGCCCAAAATATAGGTCATGCCACTGCAACCACCCCCTTTCACGCCTACTTTAAGTCTTTGTTGTTGATCAAAATCGGGTTCGGCCATCAAACGATGAATTTCAGCAATGGCTCCTTCTGTAAATGATACGGGTGTACCTAAGGAAGTTGTTGAAGCAATAGTGTTTGACATAGTATGAATTTAATAGTACAAAAGTACAAATTATAGCTGATCTTGGCTAGAAAGCATCTTTCGAAAATAGAAATAATTGAAGGCCTACTCTTTAAATTTTCGTAAATTTAAGGATGGAAAAAGGGGCTAAAAAAACGGACAGTGGCATCGACATCAAAAAGGTCTACACCATCAAAGATTTACCAGAAAATTTGAATGGTGATTTGCTGCCAGGTGAGTTCCCCTATACGCGTGGGGTGCAGGCTGACATGTACCGTGGTAAATTATGGACGATGCGCCAGTACGCTGGTTTTTCCACTGCAGAAGAAAGCAATAAGAGATACCATTTTTTATTAGGCCAAGGAGTGATGGGCTTAAGTGTTGCCTTTGATCTACCTACTCAAATTGGTTATGATGCGGATGATGCTTTAGCGGAAGGAGAAGTAGGCAAAGTGGGTGTATCCATTTGTTCTTTAGAAGACATGGAAATTTTATTCAAAGACATTCCTTTGGATAAAATAAGTACTTCGATGACCATCAATTCTACTGCATTTATTTTATTGGCCTTCTATGTTGCCTTGGCTAAAAAAAGAGGTACTGCCTTAGATCAATTGACTGGCACCATACAAAATGATATTTTAAAAGAATACGCAGCCAGAGGTACTTATATTTATCCGCCCAAACCATCGATGCGTATTATAACAGATATTTTTGAATACTGTGGATTGCATTTACCTAAATGGAACAGTATTTCAATATCTGGTTATCATATTAGAGAAGCTGGTAGTACTGCAGTGCAAGAAATAGCATTTACCTTGAGCAATGGCAAGGCCTATGTAGAAGCAGCCAAAGCAAAAGGTTTAGACATCAATGTATTTGGTAAAAGACTTTCCTTTTTCTTTAATGCACATAATAATTTATTTGAAGAGGTAGCCAAATTTAGAGCCGCTAGAAAAATCTGGGCGCAGATGATGAAGGATTTAGGTGCCACCGATGAAAAAGCTTTGATGCTCCGCTTTCATACACAAACGGGTGGCGCTACCCTTACTGCGCAACAACCGCTGAACAATATTAGTAGAGTCACCATCCAAACCATTGCAGCCGTCTTGGGTGGTACACAAAGTTTACATACCAATGGCTATGATGAAGCCTTGGGCCTACCTACCGAAAATGCGGCCAGTATTGCACTTCGAACCCAACAAGTAGTGGCTTTTGAAAGTGGCATTGCTGACAGCGCAGATCCGCTCGCAGGAAGTTATTTCGTAGAAAACTTAACCAATGAGATGGAAGAAAAAGCACTGGCCTTAATCAAACAAATTGATGAGATGGGTGGCAGTGTGCCTGCGATTGAAAATGGGTTTATGCAAAACAAAATTGCGGAGAGTGCTTATGCTTATCAAAAGGCTATTGAGTCAAAAGAAAAAATCATCGTGGGGGTCAATGAATTTCAATCGGACAATACCGAGAAAATTCCTATCATGAGAATCAATGAAGCCATTAGAATTGCACAAATTGAAAAAATAAAAATATTAAAAGCAACACGTGATCAAAATAAAGTCAATGCCTGTCTAAAAAATATCAAAGATACCGCATCCTCTTCCAATAATTTAATGCCTTCTGTTATAGAAGCCGTTGAACATCATTGCACTTTAGGAGAAATTGCTGGCGTGCTTAGAGCTGTTTTTGGAGAATACCAAGCTTAATCAATCATTACCATCCAATATTTAATACAATAAAACCATAAATTATTACCATGAGAAAAATTTGTTTAATCGCCTTTGGTTTACTGCTCACCATTATAGAATTAAATGCTCAGGACTTGCCGAAAAATTATACTCAATTAGTCAAAGAGGTAGAACCAGAATTGATTAGCTGGAGAAGACATTTTCATGAAAATCCTGAACTCTCTAACCGTGAATACAATACGGGTAAATACATTGCAGATTATTTAAAAACTTTGGGACTTGAAGTACAATATCCTGTTGCCAAAACTGGTGTAGTAGCCATTTTAAAAGGAGGAAAACCAGGCCCAGTAGTTGCTTTAAGAGCAGACATTGATGCCTTGCCTGTCACCGAAAGAACGCCTATTGCATTTGCTTCTAAAGTGACTGCCGATTTTGCTGGACAAAAAGTGGGGGTAAGTCATGCCTGTGGTCATGATTCACATATATCTATTTTAATGGCCACCGCTAAGGTTTTAACATCGATGCAAAAAGAGATGCCTGGTACAGTTGTATTTTTATTTCAACCTGCGGAAGAAGGCCCTCCAGGTGAAGAAGAAGGTGGTGCTCCTTTGATGATCAAAGAAGGTGCTTTAGACCATCCTAAAGTGGAGGCAGTTTTTGGTTTACATATCGAAGCACAATTACCTGTTGGAACAATTGGGTATAAAGCTGGCGCTTTTATGGCTTCTTCTGATTGGTTCACCATTAAAGTAAACGGCAAAGGAAGTCATGGCTCACAACCTTGGGGTGGCGTGGATCCTATTGCTGCTAGTGCACAAATCATTGAAGGATTACAACATATTGTGAGTAGACAAATGGATTTGACCAAGGCACCCTTGGTGATTACCGTGGGCACCATCAATAGTGGCGTACGTTCTAATATCATACCTGAAACAGCCGTAATGACTGGTACCATCAGAACCTTGGATAGTGAAATGCAAAAAGAGGTACATCAAAGAATTAAAAATACAGTAAAATCCATTGCAGCAAGTTCTGGCGCTACTGCAGACGTAAATATAGATACTAAAACACTAGTGACTTACAACGATCCAGCCTTGGTTAAAAAAACCAGCGCTTCATTGATGAAGGCTGCTGGAGGAGAAAATAATATTATTGAAACTACTTGGCAAACAGGTGCTGAAGACTTTTCATATTATACAGAAAAAGCGCCAAGTTTCTTTTTCTATTTAGGAGGAATGCCTAAAGGGAAAAATGTGAATGAAGTAGCCTCCCACCATACACCCGATTTTTATATCGACGAGTCTGGATTCATAATAGGTGTGAAAGCTTTCTGCCAATTGGTATTTGATTATGGTAAAGCAAAATAAAATTCTTGGATAAAATAAAAAAGCTGTCTCTAAAAAAAGGGACAGCTTTTTTTATTCAATTATTTTAAAACTATAAAACATAATTTCTAGCACCAAAAAGCAAACTTCCAATTCTTACCATGGTGCTCCCCTCTTTGATGGCTAGTGCATAATCACCGCTCATACCCATGCTTAAAGTATCAAAATGCACATTATTCAATTTTTCTTTAACCATATTAAAAGTGGTAGCAAGTCCATAAAATTCTTTTTTCAATAGGGCTTGATCTTGGGTAAAACTTGCCATACCCATTAAGCCTTTCACCACCACATTGGAATATTTAGCAAGGTTGCCGCTATCGATCAAGTCAAGTAAGCTTTCTGTATCAAAACCGAATTTGGTTTCCTCACTGGCAATATGCACTTGCAACAAACAACTAATAATACGATTGCTTTTGATGGCTTGCTTGTTAATTTCTTGTAATAGCTTCTCTCCATCTACCCCATGAATCAAATGAACAAATGGGGCAATGTATTTTACCTTATTGGATTGTAAATGTCCAATAAAATGCCATTGAATGTCTTTGGGCAAGGAAGCTTCTTTGTCTACCAATTCTTGAACATAATTTTCACCAAAAGCGCGCTGCCCTAGATCATACAAGGCTAGTAGGTCCTCATTAGGTTTAGTTTTACTCACCGCTACTAAATTTACTTTAGCAGTGTCTAATTCCGCTTTTATATTATGGTATGCTTCTTTATAAACTGACATTTATCTTTCTTTAATCAAAATAAAATTACAAATTTTTCAACGTAACTATTTAGTGATATTACGACCAATCACCATTTTTTGAATCTCACTGGTTCCTTCATAGATCTGGGTAATTTTTGCATCACGCATCAATCGCTCTACATGGTATTCTTTCACAAAGCCATAACCTCCATGCACTTGAACTGCTTCTGTAGCCACCCACATGGCCGTATCGCTGGCATGTAATTTTGCCATGGCAGCGGAAGTTGTATAATCAAGGCCATTGTCTTTTTCCCATGCTGCATGATAACAAAGCAACCTGGCAGATTGAATTTTAGTAGCCATTTCTGCTAATTTAAATTGTATGGCTTGATGCTCATTGATGGGTTTGCCAAAAGACTGTCTTTGTTTACTATAGGCCAAGGCCAATTCATAGGCCCCGCTTGCAATACCCAAGGCTTGTGCTGCAATGCCAATGCGTCCACCATTTAATGTTTTCATCGCAAAGGAGAATCCAAAACCATCCGCTCCAATTCTATTCTCCTTAGGTACTTTTACATCAGTAAAGGATACCACATGGGTATCACTTCCTCTAATGCCTAATTTATTTTCCTTCGCTCCTACGGTAATTCCAGGGGTATTTTTTTCAACAATAAATGCATTGATTCCTTTGGGGCCTTTGGCAGCATCGGTTTGCGCCATCACTAAATAAATAGATGCAGTAGAACCATTGGTGATCCAATTTTTTACGCCATTTAATAAATAATGATCTCCTTGATCTATGGCTGTGGTATGTTGATGTGTTGCATCACTTCCCGCTTCTGGTTCACTCAATAAAAATGCACCAATATGTAAATGCCCTTCTTTTTTACCTTGGGCCAAAGGGGATAAATATTTTTTCTTTTGTTCTTCAGATGCATAATGTTCCAATCCCCAACAGACTAAACTATTGTTCACACTCATCGCTACAGATAAACTAGCATCTACTTTACTAATTTCTTCCATCGCAATCACATAACTAATAGTATCCATTCCGGCACCTCCATATTCAGGTGAAGCCATCATACCAAGAAATCCTAAATCAGCTAATTGTTCTAATTGTTCTTTGGGAAATCTTTGATGTTCATCACGTTCGATGACTCCTGGTAAACATTGTTGTTGTGCAAATGCACGCGCAGCTTTTTGAATCATCAACTGCTCTTCTGTTAATTTGAAATCCATTGCTCAATAATTTCTACAAAATTACGCTAACAATTGTTAGTGCAATAATTTATTTTGAATTAATTGAAATAAAACTGATTTATCAATGTCATTGATGACAGCGCTACTGTCTTGTCTAAAATGTCTTTTGAAAGCGAGGATTGCAGCACTGGTATCCTTGATGTCATAGCCCAACATGGACAAAGCCATGGGAATAGAAAGGCCGGCTGGCAAACTATCCGTTAAGTTGGGCTCAAACCAAACACCAAAGCCATTTTTAGCCAATTGAGGCCAGGGGAATTGTATGTTTGGATCGTTCTTTCTAACAGGGGCAATGTCTCCATGACCAATGAAATTATTGGCTGGAATTTTATAGGTCTCTTTTAATTTAGCCAATAACAAAACTAAACTATTAATTTGTGCAGTATCAAAAGGCTCAAAACCATTGTTGTCTAATTCGATGCCAATGGAACTTGAATTGATGTCGGTATTGTTGCCCCATTTAGCCACCCCTCCATGCCAGGCCCTGAAATAATCATTGAGCATGTGATGGATCGTTCCATCTTTACAAATAACATAATGCGCACTCACCTTGGTTCTTTCTAAAGTAAAGGTTCTTAATGTTTGTTCACAAGAGTTTTGTGCTGTATGATGAATGATGACAAAATTAGGCTTGCGTAAATCAAAGTTCGTAGTACCTACCCAATCTGATGACTTGGGCAATTGATCTATGATTTGAAGCTCAGGGCTTAGATGTATTTGTTTGACTAAATTAGTTGCTTGATGCTTATAGAAACGATTTGTCTTAGCATAGGGGAAACGCGTGCAAGCAAAAAAACTGGTTAGCCATACGGCTCCAGCTAATAAAATAAAATTTTTTGATGCCCGCATTGGATATAATTTTAAAATAACCCTATTTAATGATACAAGTTGGTTCTTGCTGACTCAAACAATGAAAACTACCTAGTCCCCAAATAATATCGCTAGAATCAATACCCACTACTTCTCTAGTGGTAAAACAAGACTGTATAATTTGCATGGCTTTATCATCTGCATCACATTTAAATGTAGGCACAATAATATGTCCATTGCTTATATAAAAATTAGCATAAGAAGCAGGAAGGCTTTGACCTTCATAAATTACTTCCGCAGGCATAGGTAATTCTACAATATTTAATTGCTTGCCATTGAGCAAACGCATTTGCTTTAACTCTTTTAAATTCTGTTCTAATAGATCATGGTTCGCTGAAAGCACATTAGGCTCCACTACTGTAATCACGGTGTCTTCATTCACAAAACGAACTGTATCATCGATATGACCATCGGTATCATCACCTACTATACCATCACTAACCCATAACACTTGGTCGATCCCATAATAATCACTCAAATATTTTTCAATCTGAGCTTGATTTAAATGCGGGTTTCTATTAGGATTTAACAAACAAGATTTAGAAGTCATCACTGTTCCAGCGCCATTAAAATCGACCGAACCTCCTTCCATAATAATGCCTGGATGAAATACCGGTAACCCTAAAGCTTCTCCAATACGCGTAGGAATGACATCATCTAAATCATAGGGAGGATATTTCCCACCCCAAGCATTAATGTTCCAGTCTAAAATGATTTTAGGATCTACTGCATTATCTCTTAGTAAAAAAGAAGGACCATGATCTCGACACCATGCATCATTTGTAGGGTGCATAAAAAACTGAACGCGCTCTAAATTAACCCCTGCTAATTGCAACATTTTCATCCACTACATTTATGCAAACTCTTTCTGTTAAAGAAACAATTTTTACAAACTCGGTATAAGAAGGATAAATGCTTGCAATTTTACCAGGCCAGCTTTCTTCTTTATGTGGCCAACTTAACCAAATGGCATCATGTGGCGCAAACTCGGCAGGAAAATAATAACCTAAGGATTTGGGTGTTGCGTTCGTCATTGTTTTTTTTAGTGTCTACTTTAGGATTCAGTTTCTTCGTCTAAATATCTTTTAGTAATTGGCGCATAAGAATCAATACGACGATCGCGTAAAAATGGCCAGTGTGTTCTATAGCTATCCGATTTTTCTGTATCTATATCAATTACCGCAACTTCTTCTTTATCATGAGAAGCTTCGTATAATAAAGTTCCAAAGGGATTACTTACAAAAGATCCTCCCCAGAATTTCATTAAGCCCTCTTGTTCTAATCCTACTCTATTCACACTTATCACTGGTACGCCATTGGCAACAGCATGACTACGTTGTATAGTTTGCCAAGCATTGTATTGTTCTTTGTTCGTGGCTTCGTCTTGTGCAGTAGCCCAACCAATGGCAGTTGGATAAAATAACATTTCAGCACCCATTAGTGTGGTAATTCTTGCAGCTTCGGGATACCATTGATCCCAACAAATCAATACCCCTATCGTAGCAAATTTTGTTTTGAAAACTTTGTAACCTAAATCGCCAGGCGTGAAATAAAATTTTTCATAATAAGCAGGGTCGTCTGGGATGTGCATTTTACGGTACTTCCCTAAATAAGTTCCATCGGCATCTAAAACCGCAGTGGTATTATGGTATAAACCTTCCGCTCTTTTCTCAAATAAGGAAGCTATAATAACCACCCCTAATTCTTTGGCTAAAGCTGCTAATGTATTACTGGTTTCACCTGGAATGGGTTCGGCTAATTTAAAATTATCATAGGCTTCTACATCACAAAAATAAAGTGAAGTAAATAATTCTTGTAAGCAAATAATATTGGCTCCTTTTTTAGCAGCCTCTCTAACTTTTTCAATTGCCTTTAGAGTGTTGGCCGCTTTAGATGCCTCGCAGCTCATTTGCACTAATCCTACTTTAACAATGGCCATAATTATAAATTATAAAGGGATAAAATATTTCTATGTTGTCTTTTGAATGATTGCCTCAAAACTACGAATACCTAATAACTTTTGGGTAATAAAACCTTCTGCATAATCCACCCCTATTTGATGCCCTAATTCCTTGGATCTTCCTTTCACGAATTCTAAAAAAGCATTGCCCGAAATAAAGGTTTCTGGCTCTGTTGAATTAGGATCAAAAAATTGTGAACTATGCGCCAGTATCGCTTCCATTTTCTTGTCCATAAAAGCACTTATGTCCACCACAAAATTGGGCGTTAAATTTCTTGATTGTATATAATGAAATACTTGAGTGGGTCTCCAAGGCGCTTGCACTAATCCATTGTGTGTAGTTTGAATTTTAACGAGGCCCGATAAAAAAGCAGCGTCTACTACTAAGCTAGCCGCACGTCCATGATCGGGATGTCTATCCTCGGGTGCATTACAAAAAATTATAGAAGGTTGATATTTTCTAATGGTTTCAATAATGGCGAATTGATTTTCTTTATTGTTCTCAAAAAATCCATCGGCCATTCCTAAATTTTCTCTCACGCCAATGCCCATTACTTGAGCAGCCAATTGTGCTTCCTTTAATCTTAATGAAGTGGTCCCTCTGGTTCCTAATTCTCCTTTGGTCAAATCTACAATGCCCACTTTTTTGCCTTCCGATACCGCCAGTAATAAAGCCCCTGCACAACCCAATTCCACATCATCTGGATGAGCGCCAAAAGCAAGTATATCTAAAGTTTGCATATTTAAAATTTTAACTAATACAAAGGTAAGTACTCCAAAGACTTTAATGACAAAAAACCCTCTCTTACTTGCGTAAGAAAGGGTTTAATAAAGTATAAAAAGAAATGTTTTTTAATTGTCTCTCTTTTATTTTTTCTTGGCGTAACGCTTGTTGAATTTATCAATACGACCAGCGGTGTCAACCAACATGTTTTTACCAGTGTAAAAAGGATGTGAAGTGTTAGAAATCTCCAATTTTATAATTGGATACTCTTTACCGTCTTCAAACATTACCGTTTCTTTGGTTTGGGCAGTTGATTTGCCTAAGAATTGAATACCGTTTGACATGTCCTTAAACACTACAAAACGATACGCTTCTGGATGGATACCTTCTCTCATAATTATGATTTTTAAGGATGTACGGGTTTTGCCGTACAATTTATTTAATAGGACGCAAATTTAGCCTAAAGCTAGGTTGTGGCCAAATTTTAAAGGCTCAAAGGGCCTAAAACCCTTATTTCATATTGATATACTGCAAAGGAAGGCCCAAATTGCCTGCCCTGCAAGCTGCTATAACATCTTGTAAATCATCGATTTTCTTGCCTGTCACACGTACAATATCGTCCATAATGGCAGCTTGTACCTTTAGGCCACTCTCTTTGATGAGTTTGACCACCTTTTTAGCATCTTCCTGCTTCAGGCCATTTTTCACGGAAACGTCCTTTTTGAAGATTTTTCCGCTCGGAAAAGCGTCTTTAGAGAAATCGAAAGAAGATGCTTCAATGCCTTGCTTCATAGATCGGCTTATTAAAACATCTACAATTTGCTGAATTTTCATTTCAGAATCTGATTCTAATTTCAACATATAATCCTTCTTATTTAAATCAATCACTACATGATTGCCTTTAAAATCAAATCGATTGGTGATTTCTTTTTTTACAATGTTCACTGCATTATCCAATGTTTGAATGTCTACAGAGCTCGAGATATCAAAGGATGGCATAATTTAAAAATTTAAGATTTGACAATATTTTTTGGAAACCATTTTTTAGACATGAATAAAAAAACAAAACCTAAAACAATTAAGATGGTAGAGATTAATTCTGCTTGCGTAGGTTGAAAAGGCAAAGAAGCAATTTTGTTGTTGACCCTTATTTTTTCAATAAAGAAACGCTCCCCACCTGCAAACAAAAAATAAATACCAGTTAAAATACCTGGCTGGGTAATTTTTTTTCTAAATGACCACATAATGCCAAATAAAATAAACATGATGATGATCTCATATAAGGTTGTGGGATACACAGGCATTGGAAGTTGATTGCAATAATTGCCTACACATCCTGGTATTTGAACGCCTTCATTGACTACATTGTGCGGATAAGTATAAGCCCAAATCCAATCAGGCATCCAGCTAAATGGTTTAGGATTTAAATTAGGGGTACCCCAATCACCATCTCCACTCATATGACAACCTATTCTACCAGCAGCATAAGCAAATATCATGGTGGGTGCCATGGCATCTGCAAAATGAATGACCCTAATTTTATATTTTCTGATATAAACAATAACGCCAATGGTGGCTAAAATTAATCCTCCATAAAAAGTTAAACCGCTAAAAGAAATAAGAGAACCAATGGGATCTTTTATTAATTCATCAAAGTTTTCTAAATTATGAAAAATTTTAGCCCCTAAAAATCCCCATAAAGCAGCTTGCAAAACAACATCTCCCACACGCTCATGTGTCCACACCAATACAGTCCTGGCTTCGGGCTTAGCCAATTTGGTCTTGTCTTTCTCTTTCCACTTTAAGAATAATACTAATATACCCACCACGATGCCCGCCACAAAATTGCCATTCGTTGACAATATAAAAGCCTGGGTATTGTTTAAAGCATTTTCGATGGTAAAGGCGCCAACTATCTTAAAACCAAACAAAAAGCCAAATATAAAATTGGTGACCAATTCAGCCATAGTCGCAGGAGCACCTACTATTATTTTCTCTTCCACCGCACCAAATTCACCCAAGGCTTCTTTTCTTTTAATTTCACTGTGCAATACATAACCAGATGCGATAAAAGCAATGGCTACAAAAAAGCCAAAAGAATTGACCAGTTTTAAAGCTGTCCATCTTAGGCCAAATAAATCTTCGAATAAATAATATAAGTTAGGATACATAATCTGCTGTAAATAAGTAATGCAATGTACGAAAAAAAAAGGCCACACTAGAAAGTGCGGCCGTGTTTACTAACCCATCTAAAAACAAAAACTGTTTATCTATATTTTTGACTAATTACAATGTTCTTGGAAAACTGTAATTAAGTGCTGTGCAATCAATTGAGCGGGTCTACCTTCAATTTGGTGTCTTTCCACCATATTTACTAACTGACCATCTTTAAATAATAAAATTGCTGGAGAAGAAGGAGGATAAGGTAATTGTAATTCTCTTACCTTATTAATCGCTTCTATATCAAATCCTGCAAAACTAGTAGTGATGTAATCTGGTTTGATGGGTGAATTGGCAATAGCCATTAAAACACCTGGTCTACATGCGCCTGCTGCACAACCACAAACCGAATTGATCACTAACAATGTTGTACCTTCTTTTTTTACTGCATTTTCTACTTCAGATGCTGTAGTTAAATCTTCAAATCCATTGTCAACTAACTCAGCCTTCATTGGTAAAACGAACTCTTCAGGGTACATAACTTCTACTATTTGAACCAAAATTAGGGATTTTAAAAATGCCCTACAAATTTGTTTTAAGGTCAAATAGGCAGTTAACAGAATGATAATATGCCATTATGTCATATAAATAAACTAAAATCTACCTTAAATAGCCCAATATCTTAAGCATGGATTGCGCAGTTTGTTCTTTTGCATAAACCCAATCAACAAGCTTCCCAGTTTTAGCATCTTTCTCAACAATCACATGCTTTGGGGAAGGAATCAAGCAATGCTTAATACCACCATAGCCGCTAATTTGATCCTGATAAGCACCAGTATGGAAAAATCCTACATATAAAGATTCATTGTTTTCTTCGGCCTTATCTTCTAATAAGTCATTTTTGAGCTTGGGCAAGAACACTTCATTGATATGTTCCTCTGAATCATAATAATCATGACTATCGCAAGTAAGTCCTCCTAGGACCACCCTTTGATAATCATTCTCCCATTTATTTACTGGCAACATCAAAAACTTCTCCCCAATACCCCAAGTATCTGGTAGTGTAGTAATAAAAGAAGAATCAATCATATACCAACACTCTCTATCATTCTGTTTCTTTTCGGCCAATACTTTATAAATATGCGCCATGCTCTCTCCTACGGTGAAACTTCCAAACTCAGTATAAATATTTGGCATGGGCACTCTTGCCTTCTTACATGCTTTTTTAATATTCGATACAATCTCATTAATCATGAATTGATAATCGTATTCAAAACCTAAAGAATGTTTAATTGGGAAACCACCCCCAATATTGATGGAATCTAATTCAGGACAGATTTTTTTAAGCTGACAATATAAGTTAATGATCTTGTTTAATTCAGACCAATAATAGATATCGTCTTTAATGCCTTTGTTTAAAAAGATATGCAACATTTTTAACTGAAACTTATCTTCATAGCCCTCGATCTCATCTACATAAAATTCAAGGATATCCTTGGCCCTAATGCCTAAACGTGAGGTATAGAAAGGAAAACTAGGCTCTTCTTCTGAGGCTACTCTTATGCCTAGTTTAAAAGGCTCCTTGGTATTGCGTTTGTAGAATTGTAATTCTTCTTTATTATCTAAAACAGGAATTACATTCTTGAACCCCGTATTAATTAATTTAGAAATTCGACTCATGTACAATTTTTGCTTGTACCCATTACAAATAATAAAAATTTCTTTATTTATTTTTCTGCGCTTGTACAATTGATTGATAATATCAATATCGTAAGCAAAAGAAGTTTCTAAGTGTACATTATGTCCTAATGCTTCCTCTACAATAAATGAAAAGTGAGAGCTCTTGGTACAATAACAATAAAAATATTCCCCCTCGTATTTGTGTTTCTTAAAAGCCGCCGCAAACATTTGCTTTGCTTTTTTAATTTGCATCCCTATTTTAGGCAAGTAAGTTAACTTTAAGGGAGTACCATGTTTTTCAATGATGGCTTTTAAATCCAATCCATTAAATTGTAAATAACCATTGTCATCCACATCAAAACCTTCTTGTGGAAAATGAAAGGTTTGATTAACCAACGAGGTGTAGGTATTGTTCATTTTTAAACAGGGTTAGCTTGTTATTTTTAGAGCACAAAAATAGTTCTTTGAACGGATATTGAGGACGGAAATTTTGGGCGGGAGTTAGGGCGAAAACTACCAACATATTTATAGAGGGTAAAAACCTACTATAACCCAAAAGCCCCCGAGAATTTGAGGGGGCTTAAAATTATTAGAAGTTTTTTAGTAGGTTTTAGATTTTTACAAAAACCTACTAAAAAACAAATTCCCCCCGAGTAGTCGGGGGGAATTTAAAAATCATAAGAGGGAAAATTTCGAGCCTTTATATTTTATAAAAGGCGAGAAATTAGCCAAACTACTTCACCGATTGAACCAAGGCTTTGAAGCTTGCTGGCTCGTTCATGGCTAAGTCTGCTAAAACCTTACGGTTTAAATCAGATCCTTTCTTTGCTAAAAGGTTAATGAATTGGCTGTAAGTAAGACCTTCTTCACGCACTGCTGCGTTGATACGCGCAATCCATAAAGTACGGTACTCACGCTTTTTCAACTTACGACCTACATAACTATAAGTCAAACCTTTCTCTAATACGTTTTTGGCAACGGTATAAACGTTTTTACGTTTACCATAAAAACCTTTCGCTTGTCGTTTTTGGCAACGGTATAAACGTTTTTACGTTTACCATAGAAACCTTTCGCTTGTTCGAAAATTTTCTTTCTTCTTGCTCTAGATGCGACGGCATTTTTTGAACGTGGCATAATTAATATTTTTTTGAATCCTGTTTTATCAAGTTGATGATCGGATCCGGTGAATTAAATTTTGTTTAAATAAACCTTACTTGGTTAAGTGTTTGACTATCCTTTCAATCTTAATAAACGTAGAACGAAGTCTTTGTTAGTTGACCCAACAAGTCCTTTTTTTCTCATCGCTCTTTTGCGCTTAGTTGATTTCTTGGTAAGAATGTGTCTTTTGAAGGCTTTTTGGAAGGTGATTTCACCGGTTCCAGTAACTTTGAAACGCTTTTTTGCGCTCGAGTTAGTTTTTACTTTTGGCATTATTATAATCTTATCGATTACTCCCTGCTGGCGGTTCTGCACGGGCGGAACACTTTTTGGGCCATGTGGGAAATGGACGGCGAAGGTACGTTGGAATAATGATATAGCAAAAAAAAGAGTGCTTCTAATGAAAGAAGCACTCTTGTATAAAGAGATTGATTATCAGTTAGTTATTTAAGAAGCCGCTTTCTTTTTACCCCCAGCTTTTGGTTGAAAAATGGCAAACATCCTTTTTCCTTCTAATTTAGGCATACTTTCTAAAGTACCCGCTTCGGCCAAACGCTCTGCAAATTTCAATAATAGCAATTGTCCACGGTCTTGGAACATGATGGCACGCCCCTTGAACTGAACATAGGCTTTTACCTTATTGCCGTCTTGTAAAAATTTCTCTGCGTGTTTTGCTTTAAAATCAAAATCATGGTCATCGGTACCTGGGGTGAAACGAATTTCTTTGATCTCTGACTGCTTTGAATTCGCTTTCATTTCCTTTTCCTTACGCTTTTTTTCGTAAAGAAATTTCTTATAATCGATGACTTTACAAACTGGGGGATCGGCTGTTGGAGAAATCTCCACTAGGTCCAAACCTTGGTCTGCCGCTATTTTCAGCGCTTCTTGAGTATTGTAAACCCCCACTGTAATGTTGTCTCCAACCAATCTAATTTGTGGAACACGAATGCGATCATTAATGCGATGCTCTGGTTCTTGTTGTCTTTGAAACCTTGGGTTAAATCTGGGTCCTCTGTTCGGTAATGCCATTAAGTAATTAAACGTTTATTTAAGTTTTGTAAAGATAGTCATTGTTCTGATATGGTGCTTCATTATTCCGCAGGAGCCCTTCTTTGTTCAATTTCTTCTACCACTTGTGCCAAAAAGGTTGATTTGTCCAGCATCCCCATGTCTCCCTTCCCCTGTCTGCGCACTGACAATTTATTTTCGGCGACTTCCTTCTCTCCAATCACCAACATATAAGGCACTTTCATAATTTCTGTGTCTCTGATTTTCTTTCCAATTTTTTCATTTCTATCATCAATGGCTACACGCACCCCTGCTTTTTTTAATTCTGCCAACACTTCTTCCGCATAAGGCATGAACTTATCACTAATAGGTAAAATTTTAACTTGCATCGGAGCTAACCAAACTGGGAACTTGCCCGCATAATGCTCCAATAAAAAGCCAATAAAACGTTCGTGGGTTCCTAAAGGTGCACGGTGAATGATCAATGGGGTTTCTGGTTCATTGTCTTTATTGGTAAAACTTAAATTAAACCTTTTGCCTTGTGCAAAATCAACTTGATTGGTCGCCAATGTAAATTCTCTTCCAATGATACTCCAAATTTGAACATCAATTTTGGGTCCGTAAAAAGCACCTTCATCTTGCACTTCTACAAAAGGTGTTCCTGTTTCAATTAAGACCGCACGTACCATGGCTTCTGTTTCTAACCAAAGTTCTGGTTCGTTAATATATTTCTGTCCTAATTTTTTTGGATCATGTAAACTTAAACGCATCACGTATTTATCAATGCCAAAAATTTTGAAATACTTTAAATACATTTCATTCACTGCTCTGAATTCTTGCGCAAATTGTTCTTTGGTACAATAAATATGCGCATCATTCATATGCAAACAACGCACACGCATTAAGCCAAACAATTCTCCGCTTTGCTCATATCTATAACAAGTACCATACTCCGCTAAACGAAGTGGCATATCTTTATAACTTTTAGGTTCCGCTTCAAAAATTTTATGATGATGCGGACAGTTCATTGCTTTTAAATAATACTTCGTACCATCCAATTCCATTGGAGGGAACATACTATCTTGATAATAAGGTAAGTGACCACTCTTAATGTACATACTCTCTTTGGCTATATGTGGCGTCACTACTCGCTTGTAGCCCGCATCCTCTTCTGTTTGTTTGGCTAAATTTTCTAACTCTTCAATAATAATAGTTCCGTTCGGCATCCATAAAGGAAGACCAGGCCCTACATCATCATCCATGGTATAAATGCCTAATTCTTTTCCTAGTTTACGGTGATCTCTTTTCTTGGCTTCTTCTAATAATAACAAATATTCATCCAATTCTTTTTGATTCGGGAAAGTAATGCCATATACCCTTGTCAACATTTTATTTTTTTCATCGCCTTTCCAAAAGGCTCCTGCAATATTGGTGATTTTGATGGCTTTAATAAAACCTGTATTAGGAATATGTGGTCCACGACATAAATCGGTAAAAGCCCCTTGTGTGTAAAAAGTAATACTGCCATCTTCTAAGCCTGATAATAAATCTAATTTGTATTCATCCTTTTTCTCTGTAAAATAAGCAATGGCTTCTGCCTTGGACATTTCTTTACGGATATAGGCATTGGCCTGCTTGGCCAATTCATTCATCTTTTTTTCAAGCAATAAAACGTCCTCTTCTTTAATGGTTTTATCGCCTAAATCAATATCATAGTAAAAGCCTTTCTCCAATGCAGGCCCTACCCAAAATTTTGCACCAGGAAATTGCATTTCTACAGCTTCTGCGAGTAAGTGCGCAGAAGAATGCCAGAAGGTATTTTTACCATCCGCATCGTCCCAGGTGAGTAATTTTAAGGCTGCGTCTTCATTGATGGCACGGGTGGCATCATAGACTTCTCCATTGACAGAAGCTGCCAATACCTTCTTTGCCAACCCTTCACTAATCGACTTTGCAATACCTAAAGCAGTAATCCCTTTTTCGTAAGAACGCACTGCACCATCTGGAAATTGAATTTGAAGCATGTTTTTTGTCTAAATAAATGTACGCAAAGGTAATAAAAGCGGTTCATATTTTATACATAGCTTTGCAATATGCACCGCATAGTTTTGCTCCTGCTCCCCATTTGGTTCCCCACCCTGCTTATTGGCCAAGACCTAAGCGGAAAGTGGAAAGGCGTTTTTGCCCCTAACCAGGATCAGGAAGGTAAAGTGTACAATTACGAAGTAGAGATTAAAGAACTCCCCAACCATAGTTTGTCGGTACTTACTTATACTCGTTTTTCAAATAATTTTTCTGCCAAAGCCAGTGCCACCGGCATGCATTCCCCTAATACTGAATTAGTCAGTATTGTAGAATCAAAATTTGAAGACATGCGCTTATCGGGAAATTTTCAAGCATGTTTGATGAGCAGTTACCTTACTTATAATACCATTCGTGGTAGAGAAACCTTAGAAGGTACCTATATTTCTAGCAATTCAAAAATGGGTAAAGACTGTGGCAGCGGTACCATTTATTTAGAAAAAGAAATACCATTAGCTAAACTATTTGCACTAAAATCAAAAACGCAAAGTCCAACTACTACCCCAGTTAAAAATAAATTGATTGCGACAAAACTTACGGAAACAAAATCAGTGGTTACAAAAACCAATCTAGCTCAAATACCTAAAACAAGTAATCCAAACAATAAAATTGCCAGCAGTAATAACAATATTGCGCTTAATCAAAATTCAAAACTTATAATTAATCCTAGCAAGTCCTCCAATACCGCCACAGTCAATGCGCTTATTGATCTACCAAAAAGTAGCAGCAACTCATCTAAGGAAGAAAGCAATAGCAATAGCATAACTGCTAATACAGAAATTGCAAAGTCATCCAATAGGGGTCAAATTTTACCCTATGTATTGGTAGGTAGAGAAAATAAATTGGTCAATAAAATTGATGTAAGCAGCTCCCATATTAGTTTTGACATGTATGACAATGGCACTATTGACAATGATAGCATCATGGTATTTGACAATAAGGTTCAAATTTTAAATAATCAAAGACTTAGTTATAAAGCCATTCATTTTGAATTAGATTTTAGTAAGGAAACACAGGAACATGAAATCATCATCGTAGCACAAAATCTAGGTAGCGTTCCTCCCAATACCGCTTTAATGGTCTTGAAAGATGGTACAAAAAGAAAAGAATTTTACATCACTTCTACCTTGCAAACCAATGCCATGTTAATCATTAATTACAAAGCGCCAAATTAATTTTCTTGTAGAATTTGTTGCGCCTGTATTAATTCTTTGTTGTTTGGATGATAAGGATCTCTTGCAGTTTTAGCCATGCCCAACCAATTCAACCCATCTTCCTGCCCTTCAAAAGCGGTAGTAAAAATATAAATGTTTTGACGTTTGAACCCAGCTTCCCCTAACAAATGTACAAGTTGTATGGAAATCATGTTCGTAGATTTATAAATTTCTAACCAATCAGATTCTGCCATCAAGCCTTGAATTTCCGCATTGATATTCACCCAGCCCTGCTTGAGTTGGTTGCTTAAACCACTGTCTTTAGGATAGACGATTGCTGGAAAAGAATCGGTCAGCATAGCTAGATTTTTTATTGCTGCATGAATATAGCTCGTGTCCTTGGCCAATACCCCTTTCAAGAGTTCTTGGTAATTCAATAGTATGGGTGGACAAGCATTGTCAAATGCAATTTGATTGTTTTTGGGGTGAAATTCCCAAAGTGCAGTATTGCTGCTAGGCGGGTTGGTATTGCTACAACTAAATTGAATAAGGACAATAAAAGCAATGAATAACCGACTCATAAAATATTTTTACAAATTTATGCATAATTAGATACTCCAACTAGCTAACTTTGCGGTCTGAATTGAAAAAATATGCTAATAGGATTACAGAATGTGACATTTGAGTTTGGGGCAAGAGTCATTGTGAGTGAGGCCAATTGGTCCATCCAACCAGGCGAACGCATTGGTTTAATTGGCTATAATGGAACAGGAAAATCTACTTTATTGAAAATATTGGTGGGGCAATTGAACCCTAGCAAGGGTACGGTGGAAAAAGGAAGAGACACCACCATTGGCTATTTACACCAAGATTTACTAAGTTTTGATACCAACGAATCCATCACCGAAGTAGCCTTGGGTGCTTTTGAAAGAGTACGTGAATTAGAAAAAGAAATAGAGCAATTAGGCAAGGAACTAGAAGCCAATTCAGAGGACAACGATTTACTTATTAAATACACAGATGCCTTACATGAGATAGATTTATTAGATGGCTATAATATTAACCACAAAGCAGAAGAAGTTTTACATGGACTAGGTTTTGCGATTAAGGATTTATCTCGCCCCTACAAAGAATTTAGTGGAGGTTGGAGAATGCGTGTATTACTTGCTAAAATGATTTTACAACAACCCGATGTATTATTATTAGATGAGCCTACCAACCACTTAGACTTACCGAGTATTGAATGGTTAGAAAAATACTTATTGCATTATAAAGGCAGTGTGGTGATTGTAAGTCACGATAAATACTTCTTAAATAAGATGGTGAATAAAATTGTGGAAGTATACCAACAACAATTGCATTTTTATACTGGCGACTACGAGCATTATGAAATTGAAAAAGAGCAAAGAGTAGAAATACAACAACGTGCATTCGAAAATCAGCAAGATTATATTAAGCAACAAGAAAAATTTATTGAAAGATTTAAAGCCAAGGCCTCTAAAGCAGCGCAAGCGCAGTCTATTCAAAAGCGATTGGATAAATTAGATGTAATTGAAGACGTTAAAATTGAGAGACCTAATATAAGAATTAATTTTGCGGTAGATAAAACACCAGGCAAGGTACTAGTAGACTTAAAAGGTATTGGCAAGGCTTTCCCAAATGTTCAAATCTTAGATAACGCCTTTGCAGAAATTGAAAGAGGTGACAAGATTGCACTTATTGGCGCGAATGGAAAAGGAAAGTCTACTCTACTTAGAATTGTGGCAGGTATGGAAAAATTTGATGGAGAAAGAGTTTGGGGACATAATGTAGAAGAAAGTTTTTATGCACAGCATCAGTTAGAATCTTTAAACCTAAACAATACCATTTTAAAAGAAGTGCAAGAATGCGGTACCAAAAATACCGAATTAGAATTGCGAGCATTACTAGGTTGTTTCTTATTTGGGGGTGATGAGATTGATAAAAAAATTAAAGTATTAAGTGGAGGAGAAAAAGCAAGAGTAGCCCTCACTAAAACTATTATTAGTAAAGCCAATTTTTTAATGCTGGATGAGCCTACCAACCACTTAGACATGGTCACTGTTGAATTGTTAGCGGAAGCCCTTACAAAATATGATGGTACCATTATTTTAGTAAGTCACGACCGCTATTTTATTTCTAAAACTGCCAATAAGATTTGGGAAATTGAAGACGAGAAAATTATAGAATTCAAAGGCGATTATAAAGAATGGTTAGCGTGGAAAGAAAGAATGGCCAAACAAAAAGCGCAATTAGCAGAGCCTGCAAAAAATACAGGATCTAAAGATACGCGCAAGCAAGCAAAACAAGAAGTAGCTGTTCCAGTAGAGATTAAACCTCAAGCCATTGACAAGGATTTGCAAAAGCAAATTCAAAAATTACAAAAAGTGATTGCTCAAATTGAACACAATATTGAAACCCTACATAAGGAAAAAGCCGAAATCGAATTACAAATGGCTGATCCTACCATCTATTCCGATGCAGCGAAATTTCATACAGTAGAAAAAAGCTATCAAGATAAAAATGCTTTGATTCGATCCATGAACAAAGAATATGAAATTGCCTTTAACGATTTATTAATATTGGAAAGCAAATAGGCCTAAAACTAGCCAATGGCTTGTCTTAGTTGGACTTATTCACCTCCAAGCTCATTAACGACTGTTAGTATTACGAATCTGTTCATAATTTGAATGGAAAATTGGGCTCAAATGATTAAATTTGTAGCTCGCTTAATTTAAGAACCAATTGATTTGATCTTGTAAATCAATAGATTAATGCACAATTGAAAATACTATGTCTGCAAAAAAAGTAAATAAAATCGCTGTTTTAACCTCAGGTGGAGATGCCCCAGGCATGAATGCTGCCATTCGCGCAGTGGTTAGAACAGGTGTTCACTATGGAATAGATGTTTTTGGCGTAGCTAGAGGGTACAATGGAATGATCGATGATGATATCTTCCCCATGGATTCAAAATCGGTGGGCAATATCATTCAAAGAGGTGGCACCATTCTAAAAACAGCAAGAAGCGCCGCATTTTTTGAACCAGAAGGTAGAAAAATCGCCTACCAAAATTTAAAGAAAAGAGGCATTAATGGCATCGTGGTCATTGGTGGAGACGGCAGCTTTAAAGGCGCACAAAAATTTAGCAATGAATTTGACATCCCTTGTATAGGTATTCCAGGTACTATTGATAAAGACATTGCAGGCAGTGATTTTACCATTGGTTTTGACACCGCAGTGAATACAGCAGTAGAAGCCATCGATAAGATTAGAGATACCGCAGATGCACATGATCGATTATTTGTGGTAGAAGTAATGGGTCGTGACGCAGGTTACATTGCCCTTCACAGTGGTATTGCTACCGGTGCCGAAAATATTTTAATCCCAGAATCTAAAACAGATATGGATGGCATGATTGCCTCTTTAACTGAAAAAGAAAAAAGAAAAAAATTAGTGAACTTAATTGTAGTGGCCGAAGGTGATGAATTTGGTGGCGCTACAGAAGTTGGCAATTTCTTAAAAGATAAGTTACCTAAGGCCGATATACGTGTTTGTATACTTGGTCACATTCAAAGAGGTGGTTCCCCGAGTTGCTTAGATAGATTAATCGCAAGCCGAATGGGTTATCATGCTGTGGAATGTTTATTGAATGACAACCACAATGTGATGGTAGGTATTGTTGACAATAAAATGAAGTATACCCCACTCGACAAAGCTGTTAAAGCAAAACAAAAAATTTCAGACGAATGGTTGAAGATTGTAAAAATCTTGGCCAGCTAAATAAATAACCCATCAATAAACAATGAGCGCAAATCCAGCATTTAAACAACCACACCACAAAACAAAAATCGTAGCCACGGTAGGCCCTGCTTGCGAATCCTACGATCAATTAAAAAACTTAGTCATTGCTGGTGTCAATGTTTTTCGTTTAAATTTCTCGCATGGTACCCATGAAGATAAAAAAGCCATCATTGACAATATCAGAGGCATCAACAAGGAACTAGACTGCAATGTGGCTATTTTAGGCGACTTACAAGGGCCTAAATTAAGAGTGGGTGAAATTGAAAACAATCGCCTTGAAGTGAAAGAAGGAGATGTTTTAACTTTTACCAATACCAAATGTATAGGCACCCTTAAAAAAATTTATGTCTCCTACCCTAATTTGGCAGGAGATGTAGTGGTTGGCAACTTAATCATGATTGACGATGGAAAGATAGAAGTGAAAGTAAGTAGTGTTGAAAAAAATGGAGACGTAAAAGTAGTAGTTACCTTAGGTGGAATCATCTCTTCTAAAAAAGGGGTGAACTTACCTGATACCAAAATATCCTTACCTGCGCTGACAGAAAAAGATTTAGAAGATGCAAAATTTATCATCCAAGAAGAATTAGACTGGGTAGCCTTGAGCTTTGTAAAAAGAGTAGCCGACATTGAAATGTTGAGAGACCTTTTGAACAAGAGCAAAAGCAAATCGAAGATTATTGCAAAAATTGAAATGCCAGAAGCCTTAATCAATATCCGTGATATTATTATTGCAAGCGATGGCATCATGATTGCGCGTGGTGATTTAGGCGTGGAATTACCTGTTGAAAAAATTCCTTTGATTCAAAAAGAATTAATTAGAAAATGTTTGCATAGAGCTAAGCCTGTGATTGTGGCAACGCAAATGATGGAATCTATGATTGACCGTGTTAAACCCAACCGTAGTGAAATCACAGATGTGGCCAATGCTGTAATTGAAGGAGCCGATGCTGTAATGTTGAGTGGAGAAACCGCTACGGGTCAATTCCCAGTATTAGTCATTGAAACCATGCGCAAAATTATTTCTGAAGTGGAGGAACATGGTTACAAATACAATCGTTCCGAAGATTTAAAACCACAACCGCATTCTCCATCCTTCCTAAGTGATGCATTATGTTACAATGGTTGTAAATTATCGGAAGATACCAATGCACAAGCCTTGGTGGGCATGACGCAAAGTGGCTATACTGCTTTTATGTTGAGTAGCTTCAGACCAAAGTCTCCTTTGTACATCTTTACCAAAGAGAAAAGTTTGGTGAATCAACTCAGTTTAAGTTGGGGCGTGAGAGCTATTTATTACAATAAAGAAGAAAGTTTGGACGGCATTATTACCGATCAAATTCAAATATTGAAGAAGAAAGGATTTGTACAAACAGGGGATGTGGTGGTAAATACAGGAAGTACCCCCGTACAATTGCATTTGCCAACCAATATGATTAAAATAACTAAAGTTGACTAAAAATAAAAAAAGCTCTGATTGATTAGGGCTTTTTTTATACATTTAATGTACCATAGAACTCTATAATTATGTTAGAATCATTTGAAAAAATACCAGTTGAAATTTTCAAAAATCAAACTGAGGGATCCAATGTCTTGGCTAAACAAATAGCCCAGTTGATCAAGGAAAAACAAGCACAAAAATTGCCTTGTGTTTTAGGTATGGCAACAGGCGCTACCCCCATTGTATTGTACAAAGAATTAGTGCGCATGCACAAAGAAGAAGGATTGAGTTTTAAAAATGTAATTACTATAAATTTAGATGAGTACTATCCCATTCCAAGAAGCGCCTATCAAAGTTATTGGAGTTTTATGCATCGTCACTTATTTGACCATGTAGACATTGACCCAAAAAATATTTACCTACCCTCTTCTGAATGGACCAAGGAAGAATTGAAAGAAAAATGTTTAGCCTATGAGCAAACCATTGAAAAAATTGGAGGCATTGATTTACAAATATTAGGTATTGGGAAAAATGGACATATTGGCTTCAATGAACCTGGTTCAAGTTTTCATTCAAAGACTCGAATCATTCATCTTGACCATCTAACTAGAATGGCCAACTTGTATGAGTGGCATGAATTAAGCAATGTGCCTAAACTAGCCATCACCGTTGGTATTAGTAGCATCATGAAAGCCAAGAAAATTGTTTTATTGGCCTGGGGAAATAAAGCAGGCATTATTGCCAAAGCAGTGGAGGGAGATATTACAGAACAAATTCCTGCAAGCGTTTTACAAAACCACGACGACTGTACATTTTACATTGATGAATTCGCAGCGGCAGATCTTACCAGAAACAAAGCACCTTGGTTGACCGGCTCCAATGATTGGACCCCCTCAATGATAAAAAAAGCGGTCATTGAATTGGCTTTAAAATTGGACAAAACCATTTTAAGTTTAACGGCAGATGATTATAAAGAAAATAGTTTAGCAGATTTATTAGTATTGAAAGAATCTGTTTATGATATTAACTTGCATGTGTTTTACATGTTAAGAGATTCCATCACTGGCTGGCCTGGTGGCAAACCCAATGCGGTTATTCCCGCACATCCAGAGCGCAGTGCCCCCAATCCAAAAAAAGTATTGTTGTTCTCTCCTCATCCAGATGATGACATCATTAGCATGGGTGGTACTTTTATGCGTTTACAAGAACAAGGCCATGAGGTACATGTGGCTTATCAAACCAGTGGCAATATTGCGGTGACCGATGAATTTGTCACTCGTTTCTTAGATTTTGCTGTAGGTTTTGAAGACTTATTTGGCATTGACAATAAAAAAAGTGAAGAAATTTTAAGCGCAGCTCGAACCTTTTTAGCAGGGAAAAAATCGGATCATTTAGACACTGCAGAAATCAGGGCCATTAAAGGATTGATAAGAAGGTGCGAAGCCAAAGCCACCTGTAGATATGTAGGAATCGCAGAAAATAATTACCATTTCATGGATTTGCCTTTTTATGAAACTGGTGCCATTGAAAAGAAACCTATGAGCGAATTAGACATTCGCATCACCATGGACTTACTAAAACAAATTCAACCCCATCAAGTGTATTGCGCTGGCGACTTGGCCGATCCACATGGCACGCATAAAGTTTGTTTAGATGTTATATTTGAAAGTATGCGCCGATTAAAAGCAGAAGGTGAAGTTTGGGTTAAAGATTGTTGGGTTTGGTTATATAAAGGTGCTTGGCAGGAATGGGATATTTCAGAAATAGAAATGGCTGTACCTATGAGCCCCGACCAAGTAATCAAAAAGCGATTTGGCATCTTTATTCATCAGTCCCAAAAAGACAGTGTACCCTTCCAAGGCACAGATGCTAGAGAATTTTGGCAAAGAGCTGAAATTAGAAACGCCCATACCGCCGACTTATATGCACGTCTTGGTTTGACCAAATACGCTGCTATTGAGGCATTTGTGCGCTGGCATTATTAGTCATCGGCCCAATATTTAGGGTTTTTACTTGGGTAAAATGAGATTTTAAGGTATATTTGCACCCCCTATAACTAGGGAAATGGCTGCGTAGCTCAACTGAATAGAGTACCTCACTACGGATGAGGGGGTTTTAGGTTTGAATCCTAACGCGGTCACCCAATAAAAAAGCCTCCTTAAATTAGGAGGCTTTTTTTATGCTAATAGATGGTAATAATCATTAAAACTTAATGGCTTCCAACCACTCAATCAATTGGGTGATGGAACTTTTATTGATGGATGCACCGATATTATAATCCTTGTTCCAAAAAGTAAGTACTTTATTGTCCATGAAAATATTGTCCTTCACAATGATATAATAGCCTCTGTCAAAGGAGGCTGTTTTTTGGTCATCCTCAATAATGGACAAACCCTCTTTTAAATCCTTGATCAACTGATTTATTTTCACAGGATCTGCAATAGCTATGGTGTCCGATTCTTGTTGGTAGATGTACTTCTGATTCTTAAAAATAATTTGAACCGAATTTTTTACCTCATTGCTAGTATAAATGCTACAGATTAAACTTCCAATTTTAGTTTGGCTGACTGTGTTTATATTTTCTTTTATGACTGATTCTTCTTTGGCTTGCCCATAAGTCTGAGCGGCAATCAATAGTAGCAAAAAAAACATACTACGGGGGGATAGTAGCTTCATGTAGGGGGTTTAAGTTGAGGGCGAAATTATGATTTTTATCATAGAACTTCCCTTTTTGTTTTAGGAAATTAATTGATTTATGGGATTGACTATCAACATATTATAAAATATTTTTATAGATTTATTTCTTACAATACTTTTAGTATAGTATGGCCCTTAATTTATATGCTGTATTTTTGACTAAACAACTCGTATTGAAATTAGCTTTCCTTTCTGTGGGCAAACCCAATGAACCTTATATCAAAGAAGGCATTGAAAATTTTACTAAAAGAATTGGCCATTATTACCCTATCCAATGGCAATTGATTGCTCCAGCTAAAGCCACTGATCCTGATCAAATTAAAAAAGCGGAAGCGCAATCCATTCTAAAAGCAATTGGCCCCAATGATGTACTTATTTTATTAGACGAAACAGGTACCATGCTGAGTTCTCCAGGTTTAGCTAAATTGATACAGCAAAAAGCCAATCAGAGTGCCCAACGTATTGTTTTTTTAATTGGCGGTGCTTACGGTGTGGCCATTGAAATCAAACAACGCGCTCAATTTACCTGGTCTTTGTCAGAATTGGTTTTCCCTCATATGTTGGTTAGATTGATCTTAGCAGAACAAGTATACCGCGCATGCAGTATCTTGGCCAATGAAAAATACCATCACGAATAAATGCCAATTAAATTAATATGAGTATTACTTTAACAATTACCATTGTCACGGTAGCTATTTCCATTGCTGCGATGTACAATGACAACCTAATGGATAAATTAATTTTTCATCCCTATACGGTACATCAACAAAATCAATGGTATCGATTTTTCACCTCTGGTTTTATTCATGCCGATTTTATGCATTTGGCTTTTAATCTATTCTCCTTTTATATGTTTGGAGATTATGTAGAGCAATATTTTACGATGATATTTGGATCCTCAGGAGCAAGTTTTTTCATCGTCCTCTATATCTCTTCTTTATTAGTTTGCTTAATTCCAACTTATCTCCATCACTTTAAACAATACAATTACCGCAGCCTGGGTGCCTCTGGTGCAGTTTCTGCCATTGTATTTGTGGGTATTTTTTTACAACCTACCATGCAAATTGGATTTTTTATTATCCCTCCTATTATTCCTGGATTTATTTTTGGGCCCATTTATCTTGGCCTTACTGCCTACTTATCTAAACAAGGACAAGGAGGCATCAATCACAGTGCCCATCTATGGGGTTCTATTTATGGGGTGGTATTTTTAATAATCACCGCTCACTTTATTGGACATGTAGAAGTAGTGAGTTTATTTATAGATCAGATTAGGACTTATCTTGGTAAGTAATTTTTAACACCTTAGTGGTTTGCGGCGTAATTTTAAATCGATCATCTAATCGGTGCCCTACTACCCAACAAATTTTATCTCCAACAGCGATAATGCCTACTTGCTCTTTAATGGCTGGGCTTAATTTTAAACTGCCCAAAAAATGATTCAACTTCTTTTTCTTTCTTAAACCCAAGGGGTAAAAATAATCTGTGGACTGCCAGGTTCTAAATAAAATAGGCCAGTCTAATTTGGCTGCATCTAGATAGGCAATTTTGGGACTAGGATCTATGCTTGTGTTTTCTATGGCCTCTAAAAGCTCTAATTGCAAAGTTCCATATTTAGTTTGCATTACGCCTTCCCCTACATAAATAACTAAATGTTCTTTACTAGTATCATTAGAGACAATTTGAATGACTTCATTGTATTTAATAAAACGATACGTAGGCGTGGCTATATAAGCCCCATTAGAGGCCTCCAATAATTTATGTACTTCGGTAATTTGCGCTGGTTTAAAACCATAAGATTGGATCAAGCCCCAGGTATAAGTAGCATTGTCTTTTACCTTATTAAAATAACTGATGGGTAAGGTGGGTATGCCCTTTTTAATTTTAAATCCTTTTTTCCAAAAAGATGCTACCGTAGCCTCTACAATGGCTTCTGCCTCTTTTAATTTCTCTGCGGTGGAGAAAATATTTTCATTCACATGGGCATAAACTTCCTGAATTTGTGGAATAATTTTATTGCGAATTAAATTACGGGTATAATCGTCTTTACTATTAGAACTATCTTCTACAAAGCTTAAGCCATTAGTTGTGGCATATTGTTTTATTTGCGCTTTAGTAAAAGGCAATAAGGGTCTGGCCAAGTTTAAAACATCGTGTCGTCTAGCGGGAATACCGGTTAGCCCATGCAAGCCTGTCCCTCTGAACAATTGCATCAGCACAGTCTCTGCTTGATCGTCTGCATGATGGGCTGTCAAAAGTACTTCCTCCTTTGCTAACAAAGATTCAAACCAAGCATACCTTATTTCACGGGCAGCTTCTTGTAAACCCATTTTATAAGTGGCCGCATATTTATTCGTATCTATACTATGTACTTTAAGGGGGACATTAAATTGTTGGGCAAATGCACGCACAAAATTTTCATCTCTTACACTTTCTTCTGCTCTTAATTGAAAATTAACATGCGCCAACGTAATATTGGCTTTGCAACTATGCATCAGATGGGCAAGTACAATACTGTCTACCCCGCCACTAATGGCGATTAAAAAATGGTGCTTCTTTAAGCTGAGCGCTGGAAACTTTTTCTCCCAATGTTTAGTAAAGTTTTCGAGCGTTAACATGCCAATGTAGTTGAGGTAATTATTTTTTTTGCTCTTTGGCCCAAGCGTCCTTTAAAGTAACCGTGCGATTAAACACGAGTGCAGTTTGGGTACTTGTAGTATCCTGATAAAAATAGCCTTTTCTTAAAAATTGAAAACGTGCTTCCTTACTGTCTTCCAATAAGGCAGGTTCGCCCCAAGCAGTGGTCACTTTTGTTAATGAATTAGGATTGATGTAATCTTTAAAATCGCCTTCTGCGCCAGCCACATCTTCTACCTTAAACAACCGATCATATTCATTTAATACAACAGGCACTGCATGCTTGGCACTTACCCAATGCAAGGTCCCTTTTACATGAATACCTGAAGTATCTGATCCACTTTTGCTATCAGGGAAATAACTTGCATAGACTGTTTTGATATTTCCTTGATCATCTTTATCAAAGCTGTCGCATTTAATGATATAAGCACTTTTCAAACGAACCATTAAATCAGGTCCTAGTCTAAAATACTTTTTAGTAGGTACTTCCATAAAATCATCTCTTTCGATCCATAATTCTTTACTAAATGGAACTGCTCTCACACCCCCATCAGCATCTTCAGGATTGTTTTCTGAATGAAGTATTTCTTCCCCTAGATCATAATTCGTAATCACTAATTTAATAGGATCAGTTACAACCATTCTTCTTTGTGCAATTTTATTCAAATGCTCTCTAACACAAAATTCTAATAAACTAAAATCAATGATGTTTTCTCTTTTAGCAATACCTATTCTGTCACAAAAATCTCTGATACTTTCTGGGGTATAGCCTCTTCGGCGCATACCGCTTATGGTGGGCATTCGAGGATCATCCCAGCTTTCTACATGATTCTCTTGCACCAACTGTAATAATTTACGTTTACTCATAATGGTATACGTCATATTCAGTCGTGCAAACTCATATTGCTTGGAAGGGAAAATACCTAATTGCTCAATACCCCAATCATACAAGGCACGGTGCGGTATAAATTCTAAAGTACAAATAGAATGAGTGATGTTTTCAATTGCATCGCTTTGGCCATGGGCAAAATCATACATAGGATAAATGCACCATTGATCTCCCGTACGATGATGATGCGCCTTCTTAATACGATATAAAATAGGATCACGCAAAAGCATGTTTGGATTGGCTAAATCAATTTTAGCACGCAAAACTTTAGCGCCATCTTCAAAAGCACCCGCCTTCATATTGGTAAATAATTCTAAGTTTTCAGCAATACTTCTGTTTCTATATTCATTCCCTGTACCTGCAGCAGTGGGCGTACCTTTTTGTATGGCTATTTCTTCGGGACTGCTGTCATCTACATAGGCCAACCCTTTTTCAATTAATTGTAAAGCGAAGCCATATAAGGCATCAAAATAATCTGATGCATAACATTCTTTTACCCATTCAAAGCCCAACCATTTTAAATCGGCTTTAATGCTTTCAACATATTCCGTTTCTTCGGTGGTGGGATTGGTATCATCAAATCTTAAATTAGTGCCCCCGCCAAAATCTTTGGCCAAACCAAAATTCAAGCAAATACTCTTCGCATGGCCAATGTGCAAATAGCCATTGGGCTCAGGTGGAAACCTAGTTAATATAGATTTATGTTTACCCGCTGCTAAATCTTGGGAAACAATTTCTTCAATAAAATTTAAACTTTTTTCTTCACTCATTGTAGATGGGACTATTCGGGTAAAGATACTAAAATAGGGCTCAAAAACCTACCCTTTGTACCCGTATAATTTTTGCACTTCTATTACGATTTTTTCGATGTCTTTGTCATCCCCTTTGGCATCGTATTGTTGTTTTAAATTACTTCCAAAAACAAAGGCCACTGTTTGCCAAAAACCGGCATTGAATCCACCTTTGAACTCTTTTATGATTTCATAGCAATTATTTCCGGTTTCTCTATTGATTAATTTCATCAACACCTTACCTTGATACACAGATAAATTGGTCACCCTATCTGCAAAATCTCTTTTCAATTCCTTTTCCCTAGATTTAATGATTTGTTTTCTTTGGCGCTCATCTGATACATGGGCCAATTGTAAATTTACTTCTGAAATAATTTTACCTGCTGTTTTCGCGTAAGGATAAGTAACATAGACTGCATTTCTAAGTCGGGTCCAGTTTTTCCAATAATTTTTCCAATGCGAATTTAGAATAGCATTGACTTGAGCGGATGGCAACCAGGATTGAGGGATGGTATCTCCTTCTGGGCTAATGTACGCCTCTACCCTTAAGGTATCGTAGGTACCAGTTTGTGCATGTATTTGGGGCGAACTAACAATGGCCAAAACAAACACCAATAAATATATCAAACGCTTCTTCATATTCATTGATCCTCTAAATTAGAAAAAGTAACCTCTATTCTTTGTTTAAAAATCTAAAAAATAGGTTAAACTATTTGATTCAATGTCTTTTATTTGGCTTTGAATTTTTTCACTCTATTAAAAGTGGCCAAGCCAAAACCAAAAACCATTACGATCACCCCTATCCATAAAATATTGATAAATGGAAACTCGTAGGCTTTCAAAGTAATCAAATTGGTTAAAGAAGCAGATTCCTTCATCCCTATTTCCAACAAACCTTTTTGCTGGTCCACAACTTTATTAAAACTCAAGACTAAATTTTGTGCTTTTACCGTATCGTAATTAGCTTGCAAGCTCATGCCTTCCAAAATAATACTCGGACTAGCTTGATACTTTAAACCTTCTTTAGAAGTGACCGACAACTGTAAAACTAATTCATTGCTTCCAGCAGGTCTATTGGTATTTGGATTCACCAAAACTTTGTCCAATTTGACATAGCCATTGCTGTAAAAAATAGAATCCCCAATAGCCATTTGATGGGGCAGAAAACTGCTGGTATCCTCCGTTGAATGATCTTGAAAAGAAGTAACATAAACGAAAATATCTTTGTTCCAATAATGTTTGGAAGATGGATTGGCAGAAAAGCCTTCCATCCCTTTATTGTTTTTCAAAACATCGGGATACAAGAAAAATTCTTCCTCAGTTTTTTTCTCTTTGAATTTTAATACAAAGAATCTTTTGTCTAAAATATCAAAGCTGTCTTGCACATAAGTGACCATGTATTTACCCATGTCTGTGGCAATACCTTCAAATAAAGTAATGTTTTCTTTTGGATTGCCTGCAGGACTCTTTTTTGATTCCATACGCAATGGGCTGATACCTGTGGTATTCCAACTTAATATTGTTTTATTAGAGGAAGAGATTAAAATACCTACCAGGACTAGCCCAAAGCCAACATGCCCAATGGAAGCGCCTGCGGATTTTAATTTTCCTTTTTGCACCGAGAAGAAGTAGAATAAATTGGCAACCACTGTAAAGATGGAAGCAAATAAAGCTACATAGATCGCCCCTGTAAAACCAATGCCCTTCTCCGTAAACTTTACGCCAACAAAGAAATAAACTACAGCCGTCACAACAATCGTAATTAATAAGGGCAATTTTATTTTCTCTTTAAAATAATCTCCCGTAGTTCCTTTGAATTTTAAATATTGTCCAACCGCTGTCAATAAGCCAATAATGATGGCCACAAAAACTTGTACTTGGTTGTGTGCAAAAGCTGCATCTTCAGGAGGTGCAATCTTGGTGCCAAACAATTTATTAAAAACCGGAATCGAAGTAATAGAAATAATCACCACTGCAGATAAAAATAAAATCAAGGACCCTACCAACATCCAAAACTCCCTACTTTTAATTTCGTCTTCTTTTTGCGGCGCTTTCATATCCTTCATCCTTACCATAAATAATGCAAAATAAGGAAGCACAAAAATTAACAAAAACACCAATAATTGTGTATTCATTCCTAGGTCTGTAAAAGCATGCACCGATGTATCTCCCAATATGCCACTTCTGGTTAAAAAAGTAGAATACAAAACAAGTAAGAAACTTATTCCAAAAAAGAAATAAGTGGTTTTTAAACTGCCTCCAGTTTTTCTGTAAATGATACAAGCATGGATGGCGGATACCAAGGTCATCCAAGGCACCAAGGAGGCATTTTCTACTGGATCCCAGGCCCAATAACCTCCAAAGGTTAAACTCTCATAAGCCCAGGCGGCACCCATCATAATACCTAAACCCAGAATCCCTGCAGAAAAACTAGCCCAAGGCAAACAATGATCCATCCAATCATGTTCTTTTTTAATTAAACCTGTCACTGCAAAAGCAAATGGAATGGTAGTAGAAGCAAAACCTAAAAATAAAATAGGCGGATGAATCACCATCCAATAGTTCTGTAATAAAGTATTTAAACCTGTACCATCTTTAATTAAATGTAAATAATCGGGACGTGAAAGTATGGGCCAACTCATTTCTTCTCTTAACAATAAAAATGGGCTGCTGCCTAATTTAGCATCAAAAATAAACAAGCCCACCACCATGGTGGCCAAGACAAATTGAACAAAATTCAAGACCATCATCACCCCATTGATATTGTTGTTCCATCTTTTTAATCTAGCCAACACAAATAAGCCTAATACACAATGCCAAAAGCTCCACAATAAAAAACTTCCTTCTTGCCCTTCCCAAAAACAACTTAATAAATATTGATAAGGCAGGTTCTTGTCGCTATGCATATAAGCATACTTGTATTCAAACAAATGATTGGAAATAATATAAAATAGTACAACGAAACATGAAAAAATACATAGCGCTTCTATGTAAAAAGCAATTTTAGCCAATTTGTTCCACTGCGCTTGTACCGATAATTCTTTTGAAAAAAAAGCTTTAGCAAAAGCAAAACTGGCTAATAAGGCGGCCACTAAACTTAGTATCGTTAAAAAATATCCTATTTGTCCAGGCAGCAAATGCTCCCCAATAAACTTTGTTGTATTCATTGACCTAATTGAAATAATTAATTGCTGATGGTTACCGGTTGTTCTTTCATGGCATTGGGATTGTCCTTGTATTTAGAAGGACATTTCATTACAATCGCTGAACATTCAAAATGATCCCCTTGCACTTTACCTTTTAACACCAATCTTTCAGATTTTTCCATATCGGTTGGCATGGTATTGTGGTAAACTACTGCAATTTTACCCCCTAGACTGTCTTGCACATTAAATTGCAATAAATTAGGATCTTTGACTGGATCGTATTGAACAGCTACCGACTTATCCATTTTAACAATTAAGTTGACAAACTTGCCTTCTTTTTGCTTGGCGGAGCCAATGGTTTCGTAGCTACTTAAATCGCCAGTATAGCTGATCAGCACCACAATAGCTGCTGCAATTAATACCAATAAAATAAGATGTGTTTTCTTCATAGTGCAAAGTTAACCAAATGGGCTTAAATTGCACCAAATATTACTCCACTAGAAACTAAAATTTTATGCGTGTTTTTGACTATATTATTGTATGCAAAAGTCCCGATTTCAAAAACGTAGACAGGATCAGCCAATTCATGCTATTGATATCCGTAGTGGCCATTTCCTATTCCCTCTATTTAGGCTTATTTCCTAAGCCAGCACTCATTTTTGCCATTATGACTTCCTTTATTAGCTGGTGGATTTTCTGTGTTTTTCAAAGAAAAAGAGGCCAAATACCCTATTACCGCTTAGGTTTGCTCCTGGCTTCCTGGGGATGGTTTTTACAACCCAATGGTCTATTGATTGCAGGCATCTTTTTAATTGGGGCCTTATTCGAAAGGCAAGTGAAATTCCCCTACGAATTGGCTTTTGACCCCACTGGAATAGTGATCAATACCTTTCCTAAAAAATATTATTCCTGGACCATGGTTCAAAATGCTTTAATCAAAGATGATTTGATCACCATAGATTTCAAAAACAATCAACTGATCCAAAAACAAATCAATGAGCCAGTAACGGCTACCATTACAGCAGAATTTAATGCTTTTTGTGCCCAACAAATGGCCAATTCTAATTTAATTAAATCCTAATTGATACCTTTACCCAATGTCAATACAAAGCTCCCCCTATATTTTATATTCTGACGGCAAAGGCCAAATATTTGAAGACACTAGCTTGTATGTAACAGGCCGTGCTGGCTGGGACGCTTACGAAGTACCTCTAGAAGATTGGATGGAATTACCCAATGGAGGAAGCTTGTATGAATTACCAGAAAGAAGAGGCATTGGCATCGATGTGGAAACAGGTGAAATGCGCATTTGTGAAAAAGGTTGGGCCGTAGCTGCCTTTATTCCTCCGGCTCATACTGGTTTATATATAGCGGCTTATGAAACCTTAGCCAATGCACCTACACTTCCTTTATTTTGTTATACAGCGGTGGGCTGGCAGGATGGAAAAAATTATGTACCCGCCGTAAGAATTGAAAAAGACATTAGACAAGATTGCGAAGGTTATGATCAAAAAATAATTGAAAAAGGAACAAGTAAATTATTAGAAACCTATAGTCAAAATAGATTGGTCAAGCATTTAATGGAAAACTGTTGCATGACTTATCATTGTCCAGCAGCAAGAAATTTTGCGATGAGCAGATGGGAATGTCCTATTCCTATATCCCCTGCTTGCAATGCCAATTGTATTGGATGTATTTCTTTTCAACCTATTGAAGAAGAAATTATTTCAAACCAAGAACGTTTAGTCTTTAAACCTACCGCTGCCGAAGTAGTAGAATATACGGTGCCCCATTTAATGACCGCCCCTTTTCCTATTGTAAGCTTTGGACAAGGATGCGAAGGAGAGCCTTTATTAATGTGGGAGACTATGAAAGAAGCCATTATTGAAATAAGAAAGCATACCGACAAAGGAAGTATTAATATAAATTCCAATGGCTCTAATCCGGTGGCTGTGAAAATATTAGCAGAAGCCGGCTTAGATAGTTTAAGAGTAAGTACTAATTCTGTTCGTGAAAATATTTACAACGCCTATTACCGTCCTAACAATTATACTTTTGCGGACATTAAAGAAAGTGTGCGTGTGATGTCGGCGGCTGGTAAATGGACAAGTATTAATTATTTTGTTTTTCCTGGGATGACCGATAGTGTGGAAGAATATGAAGCTTTAAGAAAATTCATCAAAGACACCGATTTAAAAATGATTCAATGGCGCAATTTTAATATTGATCCGGATTGGTATTTAGGTAAAATTGGCGTGACCGATATGGGTGAGATTATGGGTGTCAAACAAATGATGGATTTGATACAGGAAGAATTTCCGAAATTAAAATTTGGTTATTACAACCCACCCATCGAAAGAATTAAAGGAGACTTTACCCATAATTTTGCACATCATTGAGCAAACAAAATCAAATAGGTGCTGCACTAGCCATCACTTCTAGTGTAATCTGGTCTGGAAATTTTATAGTCTCTCGGTATGCCATTCATCTAACAGGTCCTATTAGTTTGGCTTTTTTTAGATGGACGGTGGCCACCATTTGCATGCTCCCTTTTGCTTACCAAAATTTTAAAGCAGAAATTTCTATTTTCAAAGTCAATAAAACCTATTTCTTTTGGATGGGCCTCATTGGCTTTGCTATCTACAATACCTTAATCTATACGGCGGGCCATCATACCACTGCCATCAATATGGCTTTATTTGGATCCACCGTGCATCCAATTGTTGCGGCATTGCTAGCCGCCTATTTTGTGAATGAAAAATTACATTGGAAAAACATAACAGGCATAGTGCTTGGCTTAGTAGGTACCCTCTATTTATTAACCAAGGGAGAAATTTCCAATATTCTTCATTTTCAAATCAGTGCTGGAGATTTATGGATGATTGGGGCAGGCATTTGTTTTGGCACTTACAATGTTTTTGTGCGCAAAAAACCAATAGGCATTTCTAACAATAGTTTTTTATTGGTTTTATTTGCCATTGGCGCCCTTTTACTTTTACCAGGGGCCATTTACGAAATGAATTTTATTCAACCTGTGGTGTTTAACGCGCATTTATTATGGATTGTCTTGTACATAGGCATTGGCAATTCTACCATCTCTTATTTAATTTGGAACAATGCCATTCAAAAAATTGGCGCAGGTAAAGCTGCCCTTTTTGGTACATTGATTCCCCTACTTAGTTCCATCGAAGCTGTTTTGTTTTTAGGTGAAAAATTTTCTACAGCGCAAGCCGTCAGTGGATTGATTATTGTTACAGGCATTGTAATCAACACTTGGCCAAGCCCCATCAAACCCATTGTTCATCAATCCTAATTATTGTAGATGAGTAGCACGGTCCTTATTTTATGTTTCATTGCATTTTTAGCAGGATTTGTGGATGCCATTGTGGGTGGTGGTGGACTCATTCAAACACCTGCAGGACTCATTTTATTTCCTAATGAACCTATTGCCAGGGTGATAGGCTCTTTAAAAATTCCTTCTTTCACAGGTACCTTTTTTGCGGCCAGACAATATTTAAAAAAAGTAAAAATTCCTTTACCAAGATTATTGCTTTTTACCAGCATTGCATTCATTGCTGCTTTTACTGGCTCCTACTGCTTAACCTTAGTGAGCAATGCTTTTATGAAGCCTGTTATTTTTATTGTTTTAGTGTTAATTGCTTTTTACACTTATACCAATAAAAATTTAGGACTTGAAATACAAAGCGCCCATTTTCAATTCAAATGGTACAAAGGGGCAGTCATTTGTTTGGTGATAGGTTTTTATGATGGATTCATTGGCCCTGGCGCAGGCAGTTTATTGGTACTGGCCTTTATTAGTGTGCTTGGATTTGACTTTCTTCAGTCCAATGCCCATGCGAAAATGGTGAATCTTGCCACCAATATGGGTTCGATTGTATTGTTTGTTTAAAAAGGATCCATCCTATGGTCGGTGGCCTTGCCTATGGCTATATGTAATGCAATAGGCGGATTTTTGGGTTCTAAAATGGCCATCGCCAAGGGCAATAAGTTCATCAGAAGGTTTTTCCTAATAGTGATTATTGCTACCCTTTGCAGATTGGGATATGATGTATTTTTACATTAATTTTATCACATGCAATTAAGTTTCGAACAAGAAAAAAATATTAAAGCGGGTGTGTACACGCTTTTAATATGCATTGTTTTGTCTTTATTGTTTGTAATCATGCATTGGCAACAAGCCGCCCCCACCATTATTCCACCTGAAGCGGCTTACATGGAAGTAAATTTGGGCAACAGTAGCACTGGCCTTGGCGATATCGCTCCAAAAAGCAAAGAAGCCCCAGCACCTGAAGTAGGTGCTCGTAAAAGCGTAAAAGCTACTGCGATCAATAAAGCAGTGAAAATAAATGCATCATCTAACCATCCTAATGATGAAGCCATTCGTTCCGAAAAAGCAAAAACGAATATCAAAAATTTACCGCTACCCCCTGCGGCCAAACCAAAAGCCCTGATGGGAAAATACGCAGGCGGTAATGGCAAAGGAGGAAACAATCAAGACAGTTACAACAATGTCAAAGACCAGGGCATTGCTGGTGGCAAAGGTGATCAAGGGGTAGCCAATGGAAGTATTGATGGAAAAAATTATTCAGGTAAGGGTGGCCCTTTTGTCACCAAAGGAGACAGAAAGGTAACCAAGGCCTATACCTTTAATGGAGATGTTGAAGCGGCGACTATTTATGCTGAAATTGAAGTGAACCCTGCTGGTCAAGGAAAATTTGTACAAATTGTCAAAGGCTCTTCCTCTAATGATTCTAAATATAAAAAAGCAATTGTCGAATACTTAACTAAAATTAATTTCAATAGCGCAGATCATAGTTCCATGGTCACGGTTAAGTTTAAATTCGAAGTTCAATAATAGCCCATGTCTTATCAAGCATCCATCGACTATTTGTACAGTCGCTTACCGCTATTTAGTAGAATTGGTGCTGCAGCTATAAAAAATGATCTGCACAATACCCTTGAGATTTGTAATTTTTTAGGCCAGCCTCAACATAAAATTAAAACCATTCATGTGGCAGGCACCAATGGGAAAGGATCTACCAGTCATATGTTGGCCGCCATTTTCCAAGCAGCAGGTTATAAAACTGGCTTGTATACCTCCCCCCATTTGTATGATTTTAGAGAACGCATTAGAGTGAATGGAGAAATGTGTACCCAAGACTTTGTAATAGCTTTTACCAATAAAATAAAACCTGTCATTGATAAAATAGAACCTTCTTTTTTTGAAATCACGGTGGGCATGGCTTTTGATTATTTTGTGCAAGAAAAATGTGAGATTGCTATTATTGAAACTGGCCTAGGTGGAAGATTGGACAGCACCAATGTGATCGCTCCTATCTTAAGTATTATTACTAATATAGGATGGGACCATATGAATTTATTAGGCAATACTTTGGAACTAATTGCTTCAGAAAAAGCTGGCATCATCAAAGAAAATGTGCCAGTAGTCATTAGTGAACGCATCCAAGCCACCACCCAGGTATTTGAACAAAAGGCCAATGCGATGCATGCCCCAATTTATTTTAGTGAGGACTTTTTAAAGGATACTCAATTTGAAAACAATTGGCATTTAGCTAAGTTTTCATTTACTCAACCGCTCATTCATTTATTAAAGACCCCCTTATTTAAAGAAAATTTCAAGATCAGTTGTGATCTGCCAGGGAAATATCAAGCAAAAAATTTAAAGGGCGTATTAGTCGCGGTCCAATTATTAGCAGATATGGGTTGGAAACTCAATGAAGCAAATATCAGCACCGCCTTGACTCAAATAAAAAATACCACTGGTTTGATGGGGCGTTGGGAATGCATCGCTACTAGTCCAAATATTGTTTTAGATGTTGCCCACAATGAACATGGTATTAAAGCAATGTTGGATCAGTTGGCCACCATGCAATACAATCATTTACATATCGTCACCGGAATGGTGAAAGACAAAGATGTAGCAGCTGTATTAAAATTATTACCTACCAAGGCCAATTACTATTATACCCAGTCGCATATTCCTAGAGCCCTTGCCGCTACTGAACTTGCCGAAAAAGGGAATGCACTTGGATTAAAGGGAGTTTGCTATGAGGATGTCAACAAAGCCATCCTTACGGCCAAAGAAAACGCCAGCCCTACCGATTTGATATTAGTCATTGGTAGCGTTTACTTAGTGGCAGAAGTAAATAGAAATAGGATTCAATAATTACCAGCCTTTTTGTTCACACAAATTTTTAATGTGGGCAATATGGTGTTTGCCATGCCAAGAATAAATAGAAAGCATATCCCATAAACTTACTTCCGCATTGCGTACTGGATGAAATAATTTTCTTTCCCACTGTTCATCGGTCATTGATTCCAATAAATTGGCCCAACGCTCGTGTAAAGCATGTAAGATAGTAGTAGAATAATTAATAGGTGTCAACAAAGCATCTGCTGTATTCACCCAAGCTTTTTCATCATAGGTTTTAATGGGAGGAACTTCTTCTGTTAGCGCCAATTTAAAACGAATAAAAGCATTCATGTGACTGTCTGCCATATGATGAATTAATTGATGAACAGTCCAACCTCCCTCTCTATATGGGGTATCCAATTGAGCCTTGTCTAAATGTTGTACGGTCAATTCTAAATTTCTAGGGGCTACTCTTACTTCATGTATCCAAGCTTTTTTAGTAGCTTGGGTAAATGGCATGGCTTCAAATTTGCCAATGGGATAACGTGGGTCCTGTGTCATACTATTCGATTTATATTTTTATAATTAATTATTTAGATTTGTAATTAGTCTTCTCTCCAAGCCTTCCCTGTTTTTTGTATAAACACATCTTCCAAATTGGCTTTTTTTACTTCTTTAATTTTCTCAAAACCAGAAGCCACCAATTCATCAATCAAATTATTGGGTGTATTGATGACAATAATTTCTCCACTATCGATAATGGCCACTCTATCGCAAAGCACTTCTGCTTCATCCATATAATGTGTGGTAATAATAACTGAAGTGCCATTGTCTCTAATTTCTTTGATCAAATCCCATAAATTTCTGCGCGCTTGTGGATCTAAGCCAGTCGTAGGTTCATCTAAAAATATTATTTTGGGCTGATTAATTAAGGTGGTGGCTATAGAAAATCTTTGTTTCTGTCCTCCACTCAATTCCTTAAATTTTGCCTTGGCCTTGTCTTCTAAATTAACTTTTTTAAGCAAGGCTACTGGATCCACCTTGGTTTGATACAACCCAATAAACAAGTCCATCAATTCGAGTAAATTTAAATTTGGATAAAACCCTGCGGTTTGCAACTGTACCCCAATAATTTTTTTGATGTCCTCTGGGGATGCATCAATACTTAATCCATTCACCCAAACTTCCCCACTGGTTTTTTCTCTTAATGTTTCGATGATTTCCAAAGTGGTGGATTTGCCCGCACCATTGGGACCCAATAAACCAAAAATTTCTCCTTCAAATACCTCAAAACTAATCCCCTTCACTGCTTGGAAGCTACCATAGTTTTTTACCAAATTTTTTACAGTGATGATGGGCAATGCAGACATTTGAGCTTAATTGAATAACAAATTTAACTGCTTTTGGGCGCTATGCAAAATGAAAACTTGCCTAAGTCCCTTATCTTTGTTAAAAGTATCAAAATAATGAAAGTAGGCATATTAGGTGGAGGTCAATTGGGAAGAATGTTATTGCAAGCAGCGGCTAATTTTGATGTTATTACTTATGTATTGGAAAACGATGCTCAATGTCCTGCTGCGCATTTATGCCACCATTTTACCTTGGGTAATATTCAGGATTACGATGCTGTTTACAATTTTGGCAAAAACTTAGATGCACTCACCATAGAAATTGAAGCCGTGAATGTGGATGCTTTGGAACAATTAGAAAAAGAAGGCGTTAAAGTGTACCCCACCCCATCGGCCATTCGTATCATCAAAAACAAAATATTTCAAAAACAGTTTTATAAAGACAACGAAATTCCTACTGCGCCTTTTTTTATTACCGAGCATGCTTCAGAAGTTTTAGCCCACATAAATTTTTTACCCGCTGTTCATAAAATGGGTGAAGGGGGTTATGATGGCAAAGGGGTACAAATCATTCAAAGTGAAAAAGACCTTGAACTGGCTTTTAATGTGCCCGCTGTATTAGAAAAAAAAGTAAAAATAGCCAGTGAGATTGCTTTGATTGTGGGGATGAATGCAAAAGGAGAAACCATCATTTATCCGCCCGCCGAAATGATTTTTGATCCCGTATACAATTTATTAGATTATCAATTAAGTCCAGCCAAGCTAGAAGAAAAACAATTGTGGAAAGCCCAAGCCATTGCTAGAAAAGTGGTGAAAGGATTAAATAGCCCAGGTTTATTTGCCATTGAATTATTTATTGATTCTGCAGGTGAAATTTGGGTAAATGAAACAGCCCCTCGTGTGCACAATAGCGGTCACCATACCATTGAGGCCAATTTCAGCAGCCAATACGATATGTTACTTAGAATTTTATTGGATTATCCATTAGGGAATACCGATGCTATTTTACCATCGGCCATTGTAAATATTGTGGGCAGTGAAGGTCATACAGGTCCTGTGCATTACGAAGGTTTAGACGAGGTTCTTAAAATGGATAATGTATTTGTACATATTTATGGTAAAAAACAAACCAAGCCCGGAAGAAAGATGGGCCATGTAACGATTATCAGTAGCGACTATCAAGATTTAACACATAAGGCCAACAAAATTAAACATACATTGAAAGCCATTACACAATAGCTTTTTATTGGCTTAAATTTTTGGCTTTAAGACTATTTTTTTTCCTTGTAAATTTTTAAAGTACCCCACTCCAATAATACTTTTTAATTGCAAACCTGGAGAGCTTTTGCTGGGTCCGAAATTTTTAATCTTATCATCATAGATCAAATCCAAGCTATAATTGGCGGAAAAGTTTTTATTAATTTTAAAAGTGAACATATTGGTCATGTACAAATTTATATTTTCAGGCTTATCATAATAATTAGAGAAAAAATCGGCACGACCTTTATAGGTAATATTCGGCGCAATCAGATTATTGTAATTCACCGTCACAAACAAACCAGTTTCTTTATACACTTTTTCTCCCTTGGGTACCCCATAGCTGCCCAAATCTGAAAGTTTGGTATTTAACAACAAAGTAGTTCTTGAAGTAAAGGGAGAAAAGAAAACCGAAAATATTTTATTGGGTTTAAAATCTAAACCCGCAGATAAGATAATATAAGCAGGCGCAAAAAAGGAAGAGGTAAAAGTGGAATTGGTTCCGCTAAAACTATAGCCATCAAAAAATTGAGAACGAAAATTAAATAAAGCAGATAAATACCAGACCCCAGTGGTGTCAATCCTATAACCGTATTTACTTAGCAAATCCACCCGATCATCATTTTTTCTGCTACCTATGCTGGTGGATTGAACAAAACCAAGATTGACATCAAAATTATTGTCCCAACTTTGTCTTGGTTTTTGGTAATAAGCGAAATAATTAAAATAGGTATTGATAGACATATTAAAATTGTCCCCTCCTGCGGCCCAATTGCTCAATGAACTTTGTGATAAATTAAAATTATACATGCCCCCTTGCTTCCAATTAAAATAGCCTGTATCGGAAACTCTGGTAATATTTCGAGAAGTTTCGGACCTTAATTTAGTCACCGCTATATTTTGAGCTTTTGCCCAATGAAAAAGACAAAGAAATAGTAAAATGGGAAACCCTTTGAGCATGAACCTTATTTTACTCAAATATAAGCAGGGATCACTAAATCATTGATTGTTAATTATATATAAATAATTAGCAACTGTTTCCCCATTTCCTTAATAAGGGTTTCATTATCAAATAATTAGAAGAATTGGCTGACAAGTTGACACATTCTATTTTTTTAACTAAATTTGCGTTTCAAAACCAGACGGAATGGAATTAATTACAAAGGCCACCAAGGAGCATGATGAAATTAGACAGGGGGAAGCCTATGTATCTTCGCAAAGCAAAGCCCCTTTTTCCAAATTCTTCATGATCGAAAGTTATGGCTGTGCCATGAACTTTGCAGATAGTGAAGTAGTGGCTTCTATTTTAGAAAAGGATGGCTATGGCAGCACCAGAAATATAGAACAAGCTGATTTAATACTTATTAATACCTGCTCAATTAGAGAAAAGGCTGAACTCACCGTTCGCAAAAGACTCACGGAGTTTAGAAAATACAAAGAACAAAAGCCAGGAATGTTGGTGGGTGTTTTAGGCTGTATGGCAGAAAGATTAAAATCAAAATTATTAGAAGAAGAAAAATTGGTGGATTTAGTTGTTGGACCAGATGCTTACCGCATCCTACCCGATTTAATAGTAGAAGCAGGTACTGGGCAAAAAGCAGTGAATGTTTTATTAAGTAGAGAAGAAACCTACTCGGATATTTCGCCTGTTCGATTAGACAGCAATGGCATTAGTGGATTTGTTTCCATTATGCGCGGTTGTAATAATATGTGTAGCTTTTGTGTAGTGCCTTTTACTAGAGGAAGAGAAAGAAGCAGGGATGCTTTTTCGATTGTAGCAGAATGTAGAGATTTATTTGATAAAGGATATAAAGAAGTGACCCTGCTTGGACAAAATGTAGATAGTTATTATTGGACAAACCCTGAAACCAATACCCAGGTTACATTTGCGCAGCTACTTGAAAGCGTTGCCTTGATTAGTCCAATACTAAGGGTTCGATTTAGCACTTCACATCCTAAAGACATTACGGATGAAGTTTTGTTTACCATGATGAAGTACCATAATATTTGCAAATACATCCACTTGCCTGTTCAAAGCGGTAGTACTAGGGTTTTACAATTGATGAACCGAACTTACACCCGCGAATGGTATTTAGCTAAAGTGGCGCGCATCAAAGAACTCATGCCTGAATGTAGTATTTCGGCAGACATCATTGCAGGTTTTTGTACCGAAACTGAAGAAGATCATCAGGACACGATGAGCATCATGCAATTGGCACAGTATGATTATGCCTATATGTATTTTTATTCCGAGCGCCCAGGCACACTTGCAGAAAAAAGATATGAAGACGATGTTCCTTTGGAGATAAAAAAAAGAAGATTACAAGAAATAGTAGATATGCAATGGCATTTATCTAATGAAAGTAATAAAAAAGAATTAGGAAAATCCTACGAAGTATTGATTGAGGGCAATAGTAAAAAAAGCGACGCAGAATGGATGGGCCGAACTAGTCAAAACAAAGTAGTTGTTTTTCCTAAAGCCAGCAATGGTATCATTGCTCCTTTAAAAAAAGGAGATTATGTGAACATTCTGATTACCCATTATACGAAAGGCACTTTAATTGGCGCCATAAAAAATAATTAAAATGGATTTACAAGCATTAAAAAATAGATTCAGCATCATTGGCAACACCCCTGCCATTAATCACGCATTGAATACCGCAGAGCAAGTTGCCGGCACCGATTTAACGGTACTTATTGTGGGAGAAAGCGGTGTGGGCAAAGAAGTTTTTTCACAGATCATTCATAGTTTATCTGCAAGAAAACACAATCCCTTTATTGCAGTCAACTGTGGCGCTATTCCAGAAGGCACTATTGATTCTGAATTGTTTGGCCATGAGAAAGGTTCTTTTACTGGAGCTGTAGATAGTAGAAAAGGTTATTTTGAAACCGTTAGTGGTGGCACTATATTTTTGGATGAAATCGGGGAATTGCCATTAGGTACACAAGCCAGGTTATTGCGCGTATTAGAGACTGGGGAATTTATTCGTGTAGGCTCTTCCAAAGTACAAAAATCAGATGTGCGTGTAGTGGCTGCGACCAATAGAGAATTATTAGAGTTTACCCAAAAAGGAAAGTTTAGAGAGGACTTATACTATCGATTGAATACCGTGCCCATCAGAGTGCCTTCTTTAAGAGACCGCAAAGAAGACATTCCTTTATTGTTTAGAAAATTCGTGGTGGATTTTGCGGAAAAATACAAAACCAAACCTATTTTCTTAGATGAAGAAGCGCGTAATTTATTAACGCAATATCCTTGGCCGGGCAATGTGCGTGAATTGAAAAACATTGCGGAACAAATTTCAGTATTAAGCAAAGAAGACCATATTAATGCCGAAGTATTGGCGGGCTTCTTACCCGTTCAAAATGTAAACAATGTACCCATGCTTACCGGCAATACCCCCGTGGGTGAATTTGCCAATGAAAGAGAAATCTTATACAAGCTTTTCTTTGATATGAAAAAGGACGTGAACGAATTAAAGAAAATGTTTTTAGAAATATTACAAAACCCAAGCATTGCTGGATCTAATAATGCTAATTTCAATAAAGAATCTTTGATCAATGAATTAAAAGAGGATTTGATGCCTGTCAGCAATGCGGGTCACCATGTCTCGCCAATGAATTCAACCGTACACCTTAGTTCACCCCAACCTATTATCATTGACAATGAGTTAAATGGTCATTATGAAGTAGAGGAATCCTTAAACATTATGGATAAGGAAAAAGAACTAATTTTAAAGGCACTGAAAAAACATCGTGGTCGTCGCAAGGATGCTTCTAACGATTTAGGCATCAGTGAAAGAACTTTGTATAGAAAAATAAAAGAATACGATATTGAAGAATAATTTTATATCCATCAGAATGAAAATGACGAAACTGCATTTATTTAAATCTTTATTATTTACTTTATTGGTGGGTACTTTATCAACCAGCTGTGGTATCTATAGTTTTAGAGATGCGGTGATTCCAGAAAATATCAAAACGGTTAAAATTGGTTTTATCGAAAACAAAGCCAGGTATGTGAACCCGCAACTTGCGCCTATGCTCACCGATAAGTTGCAGCAAAAAATTATTAGTGGTACCAAACTAACACGCACCAATAGCGATGAGGCACATTATCAAATTTTTGCCACCATCACCAATTACGATCCTTCACAAACCGTGGGTGTAAGTGCACAGCAAGCCAGCACCAACCGATTGACAGTAACCGTGCATGTTTTACTGAAAAAAACTTTGGAAAATAAAGAACAAGAATTTGATGTAACCAGAAACTTTGATTTTTCTGCCAGTTTAAGTTTGCAAGCAGCGGAAAGTCAATTAATGGATGACATACTTAGAAATATTACAGATGATATCTTTAATCAAATTTTTTCAAACTGGTAATCCATGTCAACTAGCTTAATTAATTCAATATTAAATCAGTGGACTGGACATGCCAACTTAGAGGCCATTGAAACTGCCGATTTAGAGCAATGGGTCAATGCACACCCCTATAGCCCAAGCCTTCAATTGTTATTGACCAAAAAATATGAAATGATGGCCTCGCCCCTGCAGGCTGCTCAATTACAAAAAACCAGTGCTTATTTTCCGAGTAATTTACAATTGCATTATTTGCTACAAGCACAGGAAGAAGATGTTTTATCGGCCCCCATGGAACAGAAATTATCCAGTATGATCTCAGATCAATTGGCCCAATTCAATGAACCGGTACTCGAAGAGAAATTGAATTTTGAGGCAGAATTGACCCCGCTCCAAAAGGACTATTTTGAAGCCCAAGGCATTGCCATTGACCTATCCAAAATACCCCAGGACAAGTTTACTAAACAATTGAGGAGCTTTACAGCCTGGTTAAAAGTGCTCAAAAACAAGGATGGCAGCCCTCAAATTGCTGAAATAGGTGAAGAACAGGAAAAAGCGATTGCTGCCATAGCAGAAAAAGCCAATACCACAGCCGATGTCATCACCGAAGCCATGGCAGAAGTTTGGCTCAAACAAGGCAATAAACGCAAGGCAATTGACGTCTATTCTAAATTAAGTTTTATTTTTCCTGAAAAATCCGTTTATTTTGCGTCAAGAATAGAACAACTAAAACAAAGAAAATGATAACACTTTATTTGATATTGATTATTGCAGCCTGTGTAGGCCTTGGATTTATGGTTTTGATTCAGAATCCTAAGGGGGGTGGTTTAAACGCCAATGTAGGCGGTTTGACCAATAATTTCATGGGTGTTAAGCAAACCACAGATGTATTAGAAAAAGGTACTTGGATATTCGCAGCTGTCATTGCAGTGTTGGCGATGACTTCTACCTTATTTTTAAGAGCTGGAGGTACTGACGGGGACAAAGGTTTGTTGAACAAAGTTAATACTTCTATCACAGCACCTCCACCTGCACCTGCACCTGCGGCTGCTCCTGCGAATACCCCAGTAGTGCCTGCCGATACCAAAAAATAGCATTAAAATGGTAAAGTAGCTTGCCCAAAAGAAAACTACTCCCTTTAACTTAAAATATTTATCCCTCCCCAGCAATCGGGAGGGATTTTTATTGTATTATTGAATACCCTTTTAAACTAAGTCTGAAGCCATCCAAAATGAAAAAATTATTTTACTTAGTCTTATTGTTTTTGTTTGTTTATACCTGTTACAATCTATTGATTAAAACCACCCATTTTGTTGGTGAAAAAACAAGCTTTGTATACCATAAAACAGGTCTTTCCGATTTGGCAGATACCTTGGTGGCTAAAAAAATTATTTTTGACAAGCCTAGCTTTTTAGCTTTTGCTAAAATTTTAAAAGTAGAAGACAAACTAAAACCAGGAAAATTTTTAGTCTTAAAAAATACCAGCCTACTTTCCTTACTTCGTATGCTAAGGAATAATCAACAATTAAAAATAAAATTTGTCTTAAATAAAGTAAGAACCAGGGCTGAATTAGCCAAATTAATTGCAACAAGTTTTGACAAGGACAGTGCCGATTGTGCATTGTATTTAAATAGCAACGATTCTTTAGCCAAATTTCAAACAGATACCACTCAATTATTCACTTTATTTATTCCAAATACTTATGAATTTTATTGGTCTACTTCCATGACTAAATTTATACAAAAGATGAAAGCGGCTTCTGATGAATACTGGAGCAGCAACAATAGAATTCAAAAAGCCAAGTCCATTGGCCTATCAAAAAATGAAGTGTATACTTTAGCGTCTATTGTAGAAGAAGAAACCAACTACGATTCTGATAAAACAATTATCGCCAGTGTCTATCAGAATAGACTCAAGAAAAACATGCCCCTGCAAGCCTGCCCTACCATCAAGTATGCCATGCAGGACTTTACTTTAACAAGAATCTATGATAAGTATTTAAGTAACCCTTCATTGTACAATACCTATCGCCACAAAGGCCTGCCTCCCGGACCTATTGGCACGCCAGCCCCTAAAACCATCGACCTGGTATTAGACGCTCCAAATACTGCGTTTATATATTTTGTGGCCAAGGCAGACTTTAGCGGCTACCATCATTTTAGTTCCGATTATACAGAACATATGAAGTATGCCAAAGCTTACCAGCTTAAATTAGACGAATACCAAGCAAAGAAACAACAAAAAGCACCCTAAAAATAAGTTGTAAATTTACCCCTAAAACTAGCTTTACTTGAACTTGTTCCAACCAATTAAAAATACTTTTTTTACAATTACCAAGCCTACGTTTTTATTTTTAAAACGAAAAGCCAAAGGCATTTATATTCCCGGCTTTCAGCATGTTAATTTGTATCAGGTTTTAAGTTTTATTTACAAACAATTAAATACATTAGGTTTATATGACCGCGCCTCTGCTATTTCATTTAACTTAATCATGGCCCTACCCGCTGGATTTCTTTTTTTATTTTCTATCATTCCTTATTTCCCAAAAGCCTTTAAAGTTAAAAAACAAATACTTTCTGTTTTTAAAGACATTGCCCCCAATTCAAGTACTTATAAATTCATCATGGAAATCATTAACGATTTATTGAGTCAGCATGTGGGTATCTTTTCCTTTGGATTTTTATTGCTGCTTTTTTACGCTTCCAATGCAATGACAGGGATTATTAGAAGCTTTGATAAATCGATCATGCAAAACAAGCCCTTCTTTTTACACCAAAGAATGAGGGCCATTCGTTTAACCATTATTTTAATACTTTTAGTATTCGCAAGCCTGCTAGTGCTCATAGGACAAGACCAATTAACTACTTTACTTAGAGAAGTGTTGGATATCAAAAGAAAAACCATAGTCCCCTATTGGAATACCGTTCGTTGGGGCGTTATTATATTATTGTTGTTTTTTGGGAACGCATTTATTTATAAATACGCCCCCCTTATCAAAGAAAAATGGCCGCTCAATTCTCCTGGTGCTTTACTTTCTACCTTATTAATGTTAATCACCACACTCGGCTTCTCTTATTGGGTAAATAATTTTAGCAGCTATAGTAAAATTTATGGATCTATAGGAACGGTATTGGTAGTCATGACTTTAATATACCTCAATTCTTTAATTTTATTAGTTGGCTTCGAACTCAATGTGAGTATTGAGGTATTAAAAAAAGAGCAAAATCAATTAGACTTACTCTAATTACTTATTCGCCATATCTGGAATTTCTTCCGCCTTATAAGCGCCTGCATCTAATTTCGCTTTTGTTTCGCTAAATGCTTTCAAAGTTAAATCAATTTCTTCCTGTGTATGATCTGCTGTAGGAATCAATCTGTAAATGATATGCCCTTTTGGAATCACTGGATAGACTACAATTGAGCAAAATATCTTATAATTTTCTCTAATGTCCATTACCATGGCAGTGGCTTCTTCTACACCACCTTTCATGTAGACCGGTGTCACCACTGAATCTGTTTTACCAATATCAAAACCTTTTTCTTTTAAACCGTTTTGTAAAGCCAAGGCATTTTTCCATAAATTGGCTTTCAATTCAGGCTTTGATCTAAGCAATTCCAAACGTTTCAAATTGCCCACCACATAAGGCATGGGCAAGCTTTTTGCAAAAATTTGAGAACGAATATTGTAACGTATGTAATCAATGATCGTTCTTGGCCCTGCCATAAAAGCACCAATCGAAGCCATACTTTTAGCAAAAGTGGAAAAATACAAATCAATCTCCTCTTGACAACCTTGCTCCTCACCTGCGCCAGCACCTGTTTTTCCTAGTGTGCCAAAACCATGGGCATCATCTACCAATAAACGAAAAGCTACTTTCTTTTTTAAAGCTGCAATTTCTTTTAATTTACCTTGATCACCGGCCATACCAAAAACGCCTTCTGTAATCACCAATATGCCTCCAGCGGCTTGCTTGTCTGTTAAAGCCTGTGCTCTTAACAATTGTTTTTCGCAATCTTCTAGATCATTGTGTTTGAATACAAAGCGATGACCCGGTATCATTCTTAAAGCATCTATAATACAAGCATGACATTCTGCATCATATACCACTACATCATGTCTACCGCAGATAGCATCTATTGCACTCATAATGCCTTGGTAACCATAATTCATCAATATGGAATCTTCTTTAAAAACAAAGGCAGCCAATTCTTTTTCTAATTGCTCATGTAAATCACTATTCCCACTCATCATCCTTGCACCCATGGGTAAAGCCAAACCATATTTTGCACTTGCCTCCGCATCTGCCTTTCTTACTTCTGGATGATTGGCCAATCCCAAATAATTATTCAAACTCCAAACAATCATCTCCTGCCCTCTAAACTTCATTTTTGAACCAATTTCCCCTTCTAATTTGGGAAACGCAAAATACCCATGCGCTCTTTCGCGGTATTGACCAATTGGGCCATAGTTCTTGATTAACCTTTCAAATATATCAGACATATATGCTTTTTATGTTACGCAAATTTAATGATTTTTTCACTTTATTAGCTTGATAAATAGATGTAAATTGCAAACACAATGCCCCCAAAACAGGGGCATTTTACCATTAAATGTAAAATATGAAATATCTATTTTTTCTTAGCTTTTTCCTTTTTGCAGCTCATACAAATGCACAGCAGCTTCAATCCCTTAGCCCTATGGCTAAATCTAATCCCCGTCCGAAATTAGTAGTAGGTATTGTGGTTGATCAAATGAGGTGGGATTATGTGAATCGTTTTAGCCCATTTTTTAAAACTAAGAAAGGATTTCTTCGCTTTGTGAATGAGGGCGCTTCTTGCAACAATACTTTAATTCCTTATGTGCCTACAGTAACCGCCTGTGGACATACCTGTGTATATACTGGAAGTACCCCTTCTATTCATGGCATTACTGGGAACAACTGGTTTGACAATGTAAAACAAAAAAATGTATACTGTGTAGAAGACAATACGGTTCAAACGGTGGGCAGTAACAACAATAGCGCAGGACAAATGAGTCCTGTAAATGTTTGGACCAGCACCATTGGCGATGAATTAAAATTAGCTTCTAATTTTAAATCTAAGGTATTTGGTATTTCTATTAAAGATCGTGGTGCCATTATTCCTGCAGGTCATGCGGCCGATGGTGCTTATTGGTATGATTCCAAAACTGGCAATTTTATTAGTTCCACTTATTATGGAAAAACATTACCTAGCTGGGTAAGCAATTACAATGCTTTACATCGTCCAGATAGTTTATACACTAAGAATTGGAATTTGAGCTTAGCCAGTGCAATTTATGAAGCCAATTGTGATGCGGACGAAAACGTTTATGAGTCTACCCCCTTTGGAAAAGAGGCAAAACATTTTCCATACAATCTAAAAGATTTTATTGGTAAAGATTATGGCAAAATTACTTCTACACCCTATGGCAATAATTTAGTAATCGAATTGGCGAAGCAAGCTTTATTGAACGAACATTTAGGGGCAGACAATACGACAGATATGTTGGCCATTAGTTTTTCTTCCCCCGATTATATTGGCCATGCATTTGGACCAGATTCTTGGGAAACCATGGATGGTTATATAAAATTAGATGAATCGATTGCAGATTTATTTAGCTTCTTAGACCAAGAAGTAGGAAAAAACAATTATACCGTATTCTTGACAGCAGATCATGCCGTGGCCAATATCCCCGCCTTTGCAAAAAAACACAATATCCCTGGAGAGAATTACGACAATGGTACTTTAAAAACTGATGTACTTGCTTGTTTAAACAACAACAACCTTAGTCCTAAATTAATCAGTGCAGTAAGCGAATACAATATTTATTTTAACCACACGGTAATGGATAGTTTAGACATCTCCAATGATAAATTGACCAGCCTAATTAGTAATTATTTGGAAAAGAAAACAATGGTCTTACAAGTGGTTGAAAGCAGAAAGGCCGCCATGGCCCCCTTGCCACAAAGCATGAGAGAAAGAATTGTGAATGGCTATACCCCTCAACGCAGCGGTGATCTGATCTTGGTGACTAAATCGGGTGTGGTAGATGGTTATGCTACAGGAACCAGTCATGGTGTCTTGTACAATTACGATGCTCATATTCCACTTTTATGGTATGGCGCAGGTATTAAGAAAGGGGCGGTCAATGGCATGACTTATATGACTGATATAGCACCTACTCTAAGTACCTTATTGGGTATCCAAATGCCAAGCGGCTCTATTGGCAAACCTATATTAGAAGTATTACAATAGAAAAACAAACACATGGATTGTTTTAGTTTTTTAACAAAAACACAACTCGATAAAACGAGTACCTGTAAAAAAAATTGCCTAAATTAGTAGAGATAAAAATATTGCTAAATAAAAATTATAACTATGAAAAAATTATTATTCGCTGGATTGTTTTTAATGGCTGTTAACTTTTCTTTTGCCGCAGATAAATGCACAGCAGATTGTCATAAAGCAGAACATAAGTGCACTGCTGCCTGTCATAAAAATGGAGCTGGGCATATTGCCAATCATGGAGAGAAAGGACATATGTGTAGCGCAAAAGATTGCAAGCATGATTGCAGTAAAGATTGTATGAAAAAAGCCTAATCAAAAGTAAATTATTAAAAAAGCCATCTCAAATCAACGAGATGGCTTTTTAATTAAGTGAAACTTAGTATTATTATTTAGCTAGTTTTACCTGTAAGTTTTTATCTAGTGCATCTAAGAACTCTTCTGTATACACATAATGATCACCATGCTTTACTTTATTGCCGTGTACACATACTGCTAAATCTTTGGTCATAATACCAGACTCAACTGTCTCTACACAAACTTCTTCCAAAGCTTTAGAGAAATGAATTAATGCTTGGTTATTATCTAATTGACCACGGAACTCTAATCCTCTTGTCCATGCAAAAATAGATGCAATAGGGTTTGTAGAAGTTCTATTTCCTTTTTGGTGTTCACGGAAATGGCGTGTTACTGTACCATGCGCCGCTTCAGCTTCCATTACTTTACCATCGGGTGTTATTAAAGTAGAAGTCATTAAACCCAATGAACCAAAGCCTTGTGCTACTGTATCTGATTGCACATCACCATCATAATTCTTACAAGCCCATACAAAATTACCATTCCATTTTAAAGCAGATGCCACCATGTCATCAATTAAGCGATGCTCATAAGTGATCCCAGCTTCGGCATATTTTGCTTTAAATTCATTTTGATACACGTCTTCAAAAATGTCTTTGAAACGGCCATCGTATTTTTTCAAAATGGTATTTTTTGTAGATAAATACAAAGGCCATTTTTTAGCCAAGGCTTGGTTAAAACAAGCACGTGCAAAACCATAAATACTTTCATCGGTATTGTACATCGCCATTGCTACCCCATCGCCTTTGAAATTAAAAACTTCAAATTCTTGTTTGGTACCATCTTCACCTTCAAACTTGATGGTTAACTTTCCTTTTCCTTTGGTTACAAAATCAGTAGCACGGTATTGATCTCCAAAGGCATGACGACCAATACAAATAGGTGCAGTCCAATTAGGTACTAAACGAGGTACATTATTACAAACAATGGGCTCTCTGAAAACGGTACCATCTAAAATATTACGAATCGTCCCATTAGGGCTCTTCCACATTTGTTTTAACTTAAACTCTTCTACTCTTTGCTCGTCTGGGGTAATGGTCGCACATTTAATACCTACTCCATATTGTTTAATGGCATTGGCCGCATCAATAGTCACTTGATCGTTGGTCTCGTCACGGTACTCCATGCCTAGATCATAATACTTAATATCAATTTCTAAATAAGGAAGAATTAATTTGTCTTTAATAAATTTCCAAATAATTCTGGTCATTTCATCACCATCCAATTCTACTACTGGATTGGCTACTTTAATTTTCTGTCCCATAGTGTATAAAATTTTGTCTGCAAATGTACAAAAACTAGTATTAAAAATAGCTGATTTTAGCTATTCACAATTAAGACTGGAATCTTCACTTTATGCCTTACCGACTCAATGGTTTCGCCAAAAATATAGTCTTTCCAACCTTGATGACGATGGCCTCCCATGACTAGTAATTTAGCCTCATAGGCATCTACAATACCAACGATCTCCTTTACCCTATTTTCATAGCCTAAATAAGTAGTGGCTTTATAGCCTTTTAATTGTAAAGCATTTGCATAGGTATCCAGCCTTGCTTGGTCTTTTCTGGTTTCGATGTCATCACTTGATTCTTGTAAATATTTAGCCGTCGCACTTTCTACCACATGTATAAAAATAAATTCAGTGGCCTGATGCGCATGTTGAATAGCGGTTTTAATAAGCTTTGCATCGGCGATGGAAAAATCAACCGCAATGGCAATTTTATTCACTGGCGCCTCCTGTGACCAATCTAATTCAATCATCTCCCCATGAAACCCTTCTTCCACCTTCGCATGATGTCTTTTTAAAAATATAGGAAAAACAATGATGTATATAAGTAATGCTAAAAATAAAAGTACTAACACAATCAGTAATAACTTTACTAAGCCATTCCCTGAACCATTATAAAAACTAGCGACAAAACCAATTACTAAATTACCATTTAGAAATACTAAAATACTTGCCACTAACCATGCCAGCGTTTTCACTTTCCAATTAATGACAAATTCACCCATGGTGGTTTTGTCACTTACAAAATGTATAAGCGGAATAACAGCAAAACCTAATTGTAAACTTAAAATAACCTGACTCAACACTAGTAGTTCATCTACATGCTCTTCTCCCATTATTCCAATGACCAATATAGCTGGTACAATGGCAATTAGCCTAGTTAACAATCTTCTTATCCAAGGGTTTAATCTTAATTTTAAATAACCTTCCATTACTATCTGTCCGGCTAATGTGCCCGTGACTGTTGAGCTCTGGCCTGCAGCAATTAATGCAATGGCAAATAAAATAGGGGCTAATTTAGATCCTAGCAAAGGGGCCAACATAGCATGCGCTTCTTCAATTCTAGCCACCTGTGTATTGCCTGTAGAAAAAAATGCGGTAGCAGCTAAAATTAAAATAGAGGCATTTACAAAGAAGGCAGCATTCAATGCCACCGCACTATCTATAAAATTATACCAAATAGATTTTCGAATACCCTTGCTGCTTCTTTCAATTTTCCTGGTTTGCACTAAGGCAGAATGCAAGTATAAATTATGCGGCATTACGGTGGCCCCAATAATACCTACTGCTATGTACAAGGCTTCAGGTGATAATTTGGAAGGAATAAACCCTTTAATCGCATAAGATAAATCCGGTTTGGCTATAAACATTTGCATTAGAAAGCTAAAGCCAATGGTGGCTACTAGCACTAATATAAAGGCCTCCATTTTACGAATGCCGTAACGTTGTAAAAATAAAAATAAGAAAGTATCAAAAACGGTAATTAGGGTGCCATACATTAACGGCATTCCTGTTAATAATTTAATACCAATGGCCATTCCTAATACTTCAGCTAAGTCGGTGGCTGCTATGGCCAATTCTGCCAATAAATATAAAATGAAATTGATAAAGGGTGGATAGGTTTCTCTATTGGCTTGGGCTAAATCCAATCTGCGCACAATGCCTAATCTTGCACTTAAACTTTGTAATAATATGGCCATTAAATTACTGAGTAATAAAACCCAAATTAATTGATAGCCAAACTTGGCACCTCCTTGTAAATCGGTGGCCCAATTGCCCGGGTCCATATAGCCCACACTCACTAGATATGCTGGCCCAATAAATGCCAATAGCTTACGCCAACCACGCTTATTTTGGACAGGAACAGATTCGTGCAGGTTATCTAATGACTTTTCTCTCATAATTTATTAATCGCCCCTTCTATTGGACTTTTGAATGAATTTTGCCGTTTTTGAGGCTAGCTGCCTAAGCTCAATAGTAATGTAAATTTAATGATAAAAGCTTTTGAGAAACTCGGTTTGATAGTCTATTTTAGCAAAAAATTGGATAATGGGAAGGTGTTTACTTTTAGGACTAGTTGCTTTGATGATGGCTTGTGCTGATGAAAAACCAGATTTCACAGGCAATACCCCTATTAAAATCAACGATTTTAATAAAATTTTTAAAGAAGCTGAATTACCCATTGCTTTGTCTGATACCAATTTGAAGCAATATACCGACACCTTGGTCATTGGAAGAAAAGCATTGGTGCAATTTGTACCAGAAGCATTGGTGGAGGAAATTGTAAGTAAAACGGATAAAAAAACTGTTTTACATCCTATCTTAAGGATTGAAAAAGAACAAGAGTATTATTTGTTATTGCGTGTTCAACATGCAAACAGTTTTGAGATTTGCGTAGTGGTTTTTAGCAAAAAAAATAAGTTCTTAGACTTCAAACTAATTACTGAATTTAAAGATGAAAATAATGGATCAAGACGCTATGGGAAAATATTAAACATCAATAAAGAGCCCTCCTTTTTAGTTGAAGAAAATAAAATGAACGAGGACAACTCTTTAATTTATGAAAAAAAGGGCTGGGCCTATACGGACAGTAGTTTTAGATTAATCTATTTTGATAGTAATAAAAAACCAGAAAACACCAAGGTCATCAATCCTTTAGATACCCTTCCAATGAACAATACCTTTAGTGGAGATTATGGAAGAGATGCCAAAAACTTTATTTCAATTCGAGATTACACTACGGCCAATAAATATCAATTTTTCATGCATTTCGAAAGAGACGGCAGGGATTGTTCGGGCGAACTTAAAGGCATCATGAGTTTTACAAAAAATACAGCTATTTATGCTGAAAAAGGAGATGCCTGTATTATTCATTTTAAGATAGAAGGCAATCAAATCAGTATTAAAGAAGATGGCAATTGCGGTAATCATCGCAATATGACTTGTTACTTTAATAATTCTTACGACAAGAAAAGGAAGTCAAAAAAGAAAAAATAATCCACAATTTAGCGGCGCAAACGGTTGTTATCCACAGTTTAATGTGTATTAATTACATTTTCTTTAAATACCATTATATTGCAGCCAAATTACCAAACAAGTTTATATGAGTTTTAGAAACTATCAAGTGCCTTATGCAATCAATGATCAATTCAAAAAAAAGGCAGCTTATTTTTCTATGGAATTTGCCATTCACCAACCCTTAAAAATATACAGTGGAGGATTGGGATTTTTAGCTGGCTCACATTTGAGAAGTGCCTTTGAGTTAAATCAAAATTTAATAGGTGTTGGCATTTTATGGAAATACGGTTATTACGATCAAGCCCGCAATCAAGACCAGACCTTGCAGGTGACTTTCATGGAAAAAATTTATAGTTTTTTAGAAGATACAGGCATTAAATATCAAGTCTTAATTCATGATCATCCAGTATGGGTAAAAGCATTTTATTTAGCACCTAATACTTTTTGCAGTGCTCCCCTGTTTTTGTTGAGTACCGATTTACCCGAGAACGATTATGTATCACAAACCATCACGCACCGTTTGTATGATGCCAATGTTGCTACCAAGGTGGCTCAATTTATTTTATTAGGTGTAGCAGGTGCCAAATTAATTGATGAACTAAATTTTAATCCAGAAGTATACCATTTAAATGAGGCCCATGGATTCTCTGCGGCCTTTTATTTATTGAATAAATACAAGTCATTAGCAGAAGTTAAAAAACGTTTGGTATTCACTACCCATACCCCAGAAGAAGCTGGCAATGAAAAGCATGATATTTATTTATGTCATAAAATGGGCTATTTCTGCGGCTTAACTATGGATGAAGTAAGAAAATTAACAGGCATCGAAGATGATCAGTTCAATCACTCTTTGGCAGCCCTTCGTTTTGCAAGAAAAGCCAATGGGGTTTCTGAATTACACGGACATGTGAGCAGAGAACTTTGGGGCAAATATGAAGGCATTTGTCCGATTACCCATATTACCAATGCACAAAACTGGCGTTATTGGGCCGATAAGCAATTGTACCGTTTTGCAGAAAGCAATGATGATGCTGCTTTTGATGATCGTAAAATGTATTTAAAAAAGCGTGCCTTTGAAATTGTCGCCGATCAAACAGGAAAAGTTTTTGATCCCAATGTATTGACCATTGTTTGGGCAAGACGTTTTGCAGGATACAAAAGAGCCGATTTCATATCCTGGGATTTAGATCGTTTTGAAAAATTACTTTCCAATACAAAATATCCAGTGCAAATTATTTTTGCTGGCAAACCCTACCCTGTAGATCATCCTGCCATTTCTCAATTCAATAATTTAGTACACTTAAGCAAGAACTACAATAATGTAGCTGTATTAATTGGTTACGAATTAGCTTTGAGCAAAAGAATGAAACAGGCTTCTGATGTTTGGTTAAATAACCCACGTGTACCTCGCGAAGCCTCTGGTACCAGTGGAATGACCGCCGCGATGAATGGAGCGGTGAATTTTTCTACAGATGATGGATGGATTCCAGAGTTTATCAACCATGGCAACAATGGTTTTGTAGTACCTAAAGCAGATTATGCAAGCATGAGTACCCAACAACAAGACGATTATGATTTAGATGAAATGTATAAAATATTAGATGAACAAATTGTGCCCATGTATTATGATCAAAAAGATACCTGGCGTCAGATTACACAAAACGGAATGAAAGATGTTCGTTTCAAATTTGACAGTAATAGAATGGCCGAAGAATATTATGAGAAAATGTATAAAGTAGATTAATACTTAAATACTTTTCCATTGGCCATCACTTCCTGTGTGTCTTCATCAAAAGTTACTTTAGCGCCTGTTTTGCAAGCCGCATTGGTCATGATGGTGGCAATGGAATGCTGATAACCCGCTTCCACAGGGGCATTGGGTTGTTTTCTAGTTCTAACACATTCCATCCAATTTCTTACATGCGCTGAAGTAAGTACATCCCCTCCTGTATTGGCAGAAGCCACTACTTTACTTGCATTGTTGGATAAATCATAATTAGGTAATAAATTTTCTTTCATCTGCATGGCTGCCGCAGGTCCAGCCCTAAGTCCTCCATTGGCAGAAACTTTATTGGTCACCAAATTCAATTCTCCCCCATTGGAATAATAGATCTCAGAAGGGTTCTCATCTCCATTGTGCATGCGTGACATAAAGACCACTTGAAAACCTTGGCTAGCATCATTGATGGGGCCATATTCAAATACAGCCGTGGTCGTATCCCAATTTCTTCGACCATCTTTCCAAACATATACACCACCATTAGCGGTAACGCTTCGAGGATGAGGCAATTGACTGAACCAATTCACTGTATCAATTTGATGGCTCATCCATTGTCCTGGCATACCAGAAGAATAGGGCCAAAACAATCGATATTCCAAATATTTCCTGGGATCAAAATCTTCATGGGGACGATTCAATAAAAAACGATTCCAATCTAAATCCTCTTCTTTACATTTTGCCACTAGTTCTGGTCTTCTCCATCTTCCAGGTTGATTGACATTCCAAGTTAATTCCACCATGGTGATAGGGCCAAACTTTCCTGCTTGAATATAATCGGCTGCTGCTTGATAATTAGGGCCGCTTCTACGTTGAGAACCTATTTGAACAATACGATCTGAAGCTTTAATTACTTTAAGTGCGTTACGATTGTCTTCCATGGTTTCTGCAAAAGGTTTTTCACAATACACATCCATTCCCGCTTTCACTGCTTCGGTCGCATGGATGGCATGTTGAAAATCGGCGGTACTAATAAATACCCCATCAATGTCTTTGCCTGCATATAATTCCTCATTGTTGCGGGCTGCTCTGATAGAATGACCAAGGGTCTTTTGTAAAAATTCTGTCCCCTCTTCTCTTCTTATTTTCCATATATCTGAAACGGCTACTATATCAAAATTCAATTCTTTAGAATGATTCAAGAAGCAAGGTAAATGAGATCCTCTAAATCTATCCGAAAATCCTACCACCCCCAAACGTACACGGTCATTGGCACCAATGATATTGCCATAACTTTTAGCACTAAAACCAATCGTGGTAGCATAAGTCGCAGCAGTTGCTTTAACGCCTTGCTTGATAAAATTTCTTCTTGAATTTTTCATAACCTACTTTTATTTTTTTAAACTAGTCTTTATAATTCTTTTATTTTAATACTTCTAAAAGCCACATGCGTCCCATGTTCTTGCAATAATATATGACCTTTCTCAGCCATGCCAAAATTTTTCCAATTGACATATTTACTTTTGGCCACCAATGCATAAAAATATTGCGTCCCTCTTTGGTACTCCACCACTTTCCATCCATTGACCCAATGTTCTATTTTACCATCAGGAAAAACAATAATGCGCCCTCTGTTCCATTGTCCAATAGGAATTTTTTCTCTACGGCCTTCTCCAATTCTTAATGCAGGGATCAAATCATACAAAGAAGCATTGGTCCTATTACCAATAGATCCTTGGAATGCATCAGGATGTTTATCATCATCCAAAATTTGGTATTCTAAACCAATGGCAGAGCCTTTATTGTTTTCCGTTTCAGTCACAAAATATTTTATACCACTATTAGCCGTATCAGACAGTTGAAATTCAAATTGTAAATCAAAAGCATGAAACTCGTCTACCGTAACAATATCGCCTCCATTAGAGGCTTCCGCCCCATTGGTGCCTTTCACGTGCAAAACACCTTCCTTAATATACCAGACATTTTCAGGGAAATAATTTTTATAAGCGCCTCTCCAACCTTTCGTAGTTTCTCCATCCCACAATAACCTTACGCCGTTTCTTTTTTCATCAGCTGAAATGGTATTGGGAATTAAATTCACCACAAATAAATTATCTGGGGCAGTAGGTTTTAAATTCTTGGTTTGAATTTTAATGTTTTTCCATCTTACTTCTTGTCCTGCATCTTTTGAATCTCCTATCTCATGCACTTGCAATGATATGAATCCACTTGGGGTCATATTGTCTATGATATGTGCACATGGCACTCCATTCACCCAAGTACGAATGCTAGTTCCAATAGCTTCTATTTTATAATGATTCCAAACATTGTTTTTAAAGGCAGTTTTTGCAGCAGTGTTGTATTCCAATGGATACAACCATCCTCTTCTTGCTTCATCATAGACACCCCCACTCCAAGCTCTTGAGGAAGGATCAATTTCCATTTGATAGCCATGAACCCTATTGGGCGTATGTGTGTCAGTGACTTCACATTGATCATTGCCATCGTTGATTTCACTTCTAAATTGAATTCCAGAATTCATACGCACATCCACTTTTAAATCTAATTCCAATATAAAATCACCATATTTTTTTTCTGTAGATAAAAAACTATTGGGTTGGCCAGGAACAGTGCGGCCCACCAACTCCCCCTGCTCCACTGTATATTTTGCTTGGCCATTGTATTGCACCCAACCTTTTAAGTCTTTGCCATTAAACAATGGCTCAAAATTATTTTGTGCCAATAAATGCCCCACAGAGGTCAGCACAATTCCAAGTAATAAAGCAGTAGTTTTTTTCATAAAGTATTCTTTACAATTCTTCCATAGATTAAGGTAAGATAATTATTTTTTCTTTGGGTACCAACCATTTCATGATGCGCCATGCCAATAAATAAGCCGTAGCACAAAAAACAAACATATAACCATAAGCAATGGCCATTTCTTGCTGAATGAGCTGCTTTTGTAAGGTATAAAACTGTTCAAAATGATTGGGATCCATGGCTTGAATAGGTTGCAAAATTTTATCGGACAAATGAGACCATTCTTTTTCTGATAGTTGGATAGGTAAGCCTTTCGTATCTATAGCATGGAGGGTATTTAATTGTTGAATGAAGGGGCCTAATCCCTTTTCATTTGCTACAACGAGGACCTGCTGAATCCCATTTAATTTATAGGCATCAAATAACCAGCCACCTATTTTGGAAACGACCACGCCTCCCATACCGCCCGCCATGCCGCCCATGCCAATCACTGTTGCAATGGACCGTTTAGGAAACATATCAGAAACGGTAGTATAAATATTGGCCGACCAGGCTTGATGTGCAGAGGCTCCAATGCCAATAAAAAAAACAGGTATCCAAAAACTAAGGTAGCCCAATGGTTGCACCGCTAATACCACTAAAGGAATAAATGCAATCATCAGCATAGCTTTCATTCTGCCCTCATAGGGTTTATAGCCTTTGTTGATAAAATAAGTAGGAAACCATCCGCCACCAATACTGCCCACCATGGTCAAACTGTATAAGACGGCCAAAGGCAAAATGATTTTAGTGCCTTCCATATTGTATTGATCTTTTAAATAGCTTGGCAGCCAAAATAAAAAAAACCACCAGACGCCATCGGTTAAAAATTTACCAATCGCAAAGGCCCAGGTTTGTTTATACCCCAATAAAGTAGTCCAAGTAATTTTTTTTGAATTCTTCTCTATATAAATAGGCTCAGTTTCTATGTCTGCATGTATGTAGTCCATTTCTGCAGCCGACAATCTTTTTTGTTGCTTAGGTGTATCATAATAAAGAAACCAAAAAATCAACCATAAAAAACCTACCGCTCCAATAATAACAAAGGCTGCTTCCCAACCCCAATTTTTTGCAATCCAAGGAACAGACAAGGGCGCAAGAATGGCGCCCACATTGGTTCCTGAATTAAATATACCCGTCGCAAAAGATCTTTCTTTTTTAGGGAAATATTCGGCGGTTGCTTTGATGGCCGCAGGAAAATTTCCCGCTTCTCCAAAACCAAGTAAGGCTCTTGAAAACATAAAACCTGCAATAGAAACAGGGACGGCAGCAATGCCCATCCAACCCAATACTGTTGCAATACCAGTACCCACAGGTACTGAAAATGCATGCAAAATGGCTGCTAGAGACCAAATGATAATGGCCCAAGCATAACCCCATTTAGTGCCCAATCTATCTATGATGCGGCCAGCAAACAACATACACAAAGCATAAACAAATTGAAAAACAGAAGCAATATTGGCGTAATCACTGTTGCTCCAATCAAATTCTTTTTCCAACACAGGCTTTAATAAACTAAGCACTTGCCTATCCAAATAGTTAACAGTGGTAGCAAAAAAAAGTAAGGCACAAATAGTCCAACGATAATTTCCGATGGTTTTCACTGCCATATTTATTTTTTAAAAGCTTGCACCAAGCCAATTAGTTTTTTTGTTTCTGTCGCTAACAATTCATAGTTCTTAGTATCCATAATTTGTTGGGTAAACAATTGACTACCCAAACCAACGCCCACCACGCCCGCTTTAAACCAAGCTGCTAAATTTTCTTTAGTGGTATCCACCCCTCCTGTAACGATAAAATCCATGGAGGGAAACAAAGGTTTAATTGCAGCAACAAAACCTGGCCCCAATACATTGCCCGGAAATAATTTGACCAATTGACAACCTGCCGTCTCAGCAATATGAATTTCTGTAGGTGTCATACAACCTGGGATCCATAATTTTTTATGCAAATAAGCAGTATCCGCTATCGATTGATCAAAGAAAGGACTGATTAAAAAATCTGCACCTGCGTCTATAAAGGCTTGCGCTTCTTTTTGCGTATGAATAGTACCAATCGCAAGTACTAGATCTGGGTAATGCTTAGCCCTATTTTCTAAAATTATTTTAAAATTGTTTAAAGCCGATGCGCCTCTATTGGTATATTCCACACATCTTACCCCTGCTGTGTACAATGCTTTGATGATGTCCACTGAAATTTGTGGATCCTGATGGTAAAACAAAGGTAAAAATCCAGTAGATTTTACCAACTCAATCATTTCGTTTTCGGTTTTCATGCCATTCTATTTTTAATTTGTTCAATAGTTTGAACTGTTGCATCGCCTAATTCATATTGTTTGCCCATGCCTGCTGCTGCTGCAAAATTGATGAGCTCCGTTGGTAAATATTTTTGTTCCGTACCATAGATTAAACCAGCCATAAAACAATCCCCACTACCCACCGTATTGATTACATTTTCTGTAGGGTGAATTTTGGAAATATAAACTTGATTATCCTGATGCATTAATCCATAATATTCTTTTTCAAGCCTAAAAGTGTAGGCAATGCATTTCGCTTTGGGATACAAGGCACTCAGTTGACGCATACTTTCCAATGCAGCTTCATTCAAGGCTTCCTTAGTACAACCCATACTATTTGCTACAGCCGATTTAATACCTAGCATCACTTCCACTGACCATAGATTGCCCATAATATAAGTAGCATGTTTGACTAGTGCGGGCATTACTTGTAAAGGGGTTTTTCCATATTGCCATAATTTTGGTCGGTAATTTAAATCGATAGAAATGGGTATGCCCATTGCAGTGGCCGCTTCCAAGGCATCTAGACAAAGATCGGTAGCCGATTGGGATAAAGAGGCAGATATGGCAGTGATATGGAACCAACCAATCCCTTGCAGATGTTTGGCCCAATCCATTGAACCCTTTTGTAAACAAGAAAAGGAAGAATCTTTTCGATCAAAAACAACAGCAGCATTTTTCATGTCCTTGCCTTGGGCTAAATAAAACACCCCTATTCTATCACCGGAATATTGTATGGCAGAAGTATCAATATTTTTTGAAGCCAAATAACTAGCAATGGTATTGGATAAAAAATTAGCAGGCATGGCAGTGCCATAAGCCACTGGCATGCCCCAATTGGCCAAGGCTGAGCTTACATTTAATTCAGCACCGCCTAAATAAAAGGGCATATTTTGTTCCCCAATAAATGCTGGATCCCCCGAGGGTGAAAAATGCAATAAAATTTCTCCAAAACAAAATACTTTAACCATGGCTATACCTTAAAATATTTTTTTGCATTATAGTAACAAATGTCTTGTATCATTTTACCCACCCAGGCTGCATCATTAGGTACAATGCCCGCCACCATTTCTTTGGCCAATAAATTGCAAAGTATTCTTCTAAAATATTCATGCCTTGAGTAAGATAAAAAGCTTCTACTGTCGGTAGTCATACCTACAAAAGTGGACAATAGCCCCATGGTCGATAAGGCATTGAGTTGTTGTATGATGCCTTGTTGCTGATCCAAGAACCACCAAGCTGCGCCAAACTGAACCTTCCCTTTAACCCCCGCTTCATTAAAATTGCCACACATCGTAGCAAACACTTCATTGTCTGCTGCATTGGAATTGTACAAAATAGTTTTAGCCAATTGACCTGCATTTTCTAAAGTATTTAAAAAATTAGACAAGTTCACTGCTTGAGGATAATCGCCCATTGAATCTGACCCTGCATCGGCGCCTAATTGTTTTTGTAGCGCTGAATTATTGTTTCTGATGGCGCCTAAATGAAATTGTTGCACCCAACCATTTTTAAAATACATTTTAGACAAGGCCAACAAGACTACCCCCGCAAATTGATCTGCATCGTCAAAACTACTTGCTTTTTTATTTTGCATAAAAGCTTCAAAAGCTACCTCTAATTCCTTTGAAGATTTACAGTTGGCCGGCATATGAATCAAACCATGATCGGCAATTTTGCAACCATTTTCATTAAAGTAAGCCACTCTATTTTTTAGCGCGGCCAATAAAGTGGATAAGGAAACAATTTTAATTTTACTCGCCCCTTCAAGCTCCTTGATATAGCTTTTAAAAGCAATGGCATTTTGTATGTTTAACACTTTATCTGGTCTAAAGGTAGGCAGCACTTTAATAGAAAATTTCTCTTTGGCCAATTGCTGATGGTATTTTAAATCATCACAAGGGTCATCTGTGGTGCCCACAAGTTCTACTTTGTACTTGCTTAATATCCCTCTAGCACTTAAGTACTTTTTCTGTAATTGCTTATTTGCATTTTTATAAACAGCAGCCGCATTGTTTTCGTTTAAATAGGCATCAATACCAAAAGTATTTTTTAATTCCATCAAGGACCAATGAAAAAGTGGATTGCGCAATGTTTGCGGCAAAGCTTTTGCCCAGGCAGTAAATTTTTGTTCACTCGTTGCATTACCAGAAATTAATTTTTCGGGCACGCCCAATGCACGCATGGCCCTCCATTTGTAATGATCTCCTTTTAGCCAAATATCAGTGATGGTTTTGAAATTTCTATCTTGTGCAATGTCTTTAGCAGATAAATGATTGTGGTAATCTATAATGGGTAAATCTGCTGCATAATTTTGATACAATTGCAAAGCCAATTTACTTTCTAATAAAAAAGAAGCATTAACGATGGTATTGCTTTTTGAAATAGCCATAGAATTATTTTTTATTCCTTATTTGTTTTACTTCTTAATATACCTAATTCTAAGCCTCTTAATTCTGCCAATCCCCTTAATCGTCCAATGGCTGAATAACCAGGCTGTGTTGTTTTTTTCAAATCATCCAACATTTGGTGTCCATGATCGGGACGCATAGGAATACTTGTTTTTCTTTGTTGCATGAGCTCCACCACTTCTTTGATGACCGCATACATGTCCACATCCCCTTCTAAATGATTCTCTTCATAAAAATCACCTAACTCATTTCTTTTGGTGCTTCTTAAATGCAAAAAATTGATCCTGTCTCCAAATTGTTTGACCATGGCAGGCAAATCATTGTCTGCCCTCACCCCAAAGGAACCCGTGCAAAAACATAAGCCATTGCTTAAGGAAGGCACTGCAGCAAAAATGGCTTCCAAATCTGCAGCAGTACTTACAACTCTTGGTAAACCCAAAATTGGAAATGGTGGATCATCGGGATGAATGACCAGCTTCACCCCAGCGGATTCAGCCACAGGAACAATGGCTTTTAAAAAATGAATTAAATTATTTCTTAACTCAGTAGCACCAATACCCTCGTAAGTTTTTAAAGTAGCCTTGAATTGTTCTAAGGAAAAACTTTCCTCACTGCCTGGCAAGCCTTTAATAATATTGTTTTGAATGCTTATTTTTTCTGCTTCCGACCAACTTTCAAATTTATTTTTCGCCAATTCAATTTGTGCATGGGAATATTCTTTTTCAGCGTCCTCTCTTTTTAAGATAAATAAATCAAAAGCAATCAAAGCAGCATAGTCAAAATGCAAGGCCAATGAACCATCGGGCATGGGCAATGCCAAATTAGTTCTGGTCCAATCCATCACAGGCATAAAATTATAAGTCACAATGTGTATGCCACATGCACTTAAATTTTGAATGCTTTGTTTGTAATTATCAATATGCTTTTTAAAATCGCCGCTTTGTGTTTTGATGGATTCATGCACAGGAATGCTTTCCACCACGGACCATTTTAAGTCCATGGATTCGATTAAATTTTTTCTTGTAATAATTTCCTCCATGGTCCAAATAGCCCCATTGGCAATATGATGCAAGGCTGTAACCACGCCTTTGCAACCTGCTTGTTTGATGTCCGCTAAACTAACAGGATCCTTTGGTCCATACCAACGCATGGTTTGCTCCATGGCAAACCCCGTTGATTGATAGGAAAGAAAAGTTGCACTCATATAAAAGAATTAAACGCCAGAATTAATGGTAAAACCTCCGTCCACGCCAATGTCCATTCCTGTTACAAATTTAGAAGCGTCACTCAACAACCAAATCAAGGCCCCAATTAATTCCTCTGGCTGACCAAATCTTTTGAATGGTGTATTTTTTATAATCAAGCCTCCTCTCTCTGTTAAAGAGCCATCTTCATTGGTCAATAAATTCTTATTTTGTTTGGTCAGAAAAAAACCAGGCATAATGGAATTAATTCTTACTGCATCTCCATAACGATTGGCCATTTCCACCGCAAACCATTTAGTATACATATCAATGGCCGCCTTGCCCATACTATAGCCCAACCCTCTAGTTACAGTTCGTTTTGCATTCACCGATGAAATGTTAACAATACTACCCGCACCTGTTTTGGCAATTTCAGGACCAAAAACTTGAACAGGAAGTACCGTACCCCAAACATTCAATTCCATGGTTTTTTTCATGCCCTCTATATTCATTGTAAAAATATCTTCTTTAGGAGATAAAATTCCTTCAGGCATATTGCCCCCTGCTCCATTGACCAAACCATCGATGCGGCCATATTTTTCAACAATGGTATTTTTGGCCTTTATTAAATCTGCTTCTTGCAATACATTGGCTGCAACAAAAAATGCTTCTTGCCCTTTGTCTTTTATAGCGGCTACTCTTTCCTTCCCTATACTTTCATTTTGACCAATCAATACCACTTTAGCCCCCTGGCCTGCCAGGGCATGCACAAAGCTTCCTCCTAATACACCTGTACCTCCGGTGACAACGATTACTTTGTCTTTGATTGAAAATAATTCCATTTTTTCGAGTGCTTGTATTTTTAATTAACTCTGCCTAGGCTTTAAGCAAATATCTTCCTGTAAATTAATTATAAAAATCCATCTTATGCAAGATTTCGACCGTAAATACACAGGCCTTAAATAATTCAACAATTAGTGCCTATTTTTGTTAATAGTATATGAATAAAATTGTAATTGCCATCACAGGCGCCAGTGGCGCTATTTACGCTAAATGCTTATTGGATTGTTTAAGCCAAATGACCGACCAATTTGAGGCGGTGGGCATTGTCATGAGTGATAATGCAAAGACTGTTTGGGAGACAGAATTAGGCAATCAAAACTATACCAATTACCCTTTTACATTTTACCAAAAAAACGATTTTAATGCCCCCTTTGCCTCCGGATCGGCGCAATATAATTGCATGATCGTCGTCCCCTGCAGCATGGGTACCTTGGGCCGTATTGCTAGTGGTATGAGTGATGATTTAGTGACCAGGGCTGCCGATGTTATTTTAAAAGAAAGAAGAAAACTAATTTTAGTGGCTAGAGAAACTCCTTATAATTTAATTCATATTAAAAATATGGAGACCGTGACATTAGCAGGTGGTATTATTTGTCCGGCCACCCCAAGTTTTTATAGTAAGCCTCAAACCATTGAAGAACTGGCTTATACAGTAGTGCACCGCATACTAGACTTAGCTGGATTAAAAGCAGTAGGTTATCGTTGGGGGAATAATTAGACTAATAAAATGTTGTGTATAAAAAAAGGCCCCCTAATTTAGGAGGCCTTTTTAATGCTATGCTAAGACTTAATCTTCTTTAGGTTCTTTAGGTGCCTTGGGCGCTTTTTCTTTTTCCTTTTTTTGTAAAGTAAAAACCAGCTTCCCATTTTCTTTATCTAAATCACCCATTAATGTATCACCTTCTTTAACGCTATGGTTTAAGATTTCTTCTGCTAGAGGATCTTCGATGTATTTTTGAATGGCTCTGTGCAAAGGTCTTGCGCCAAATTGAACATCATAGCCTTTGTCCGCAATAAATCCTTTGGCCTCTTCAGATAAAACTAAGTTCAATCCTAAATTCACCAAACGACTCAGCACATTTTTCATGATGATATCGATGATTAAGAAAATATTTTCCTTAGTCAATGAATTAAATACCACCACATCGTCTACTCTATTTAAAAACTCTGGAGAGAAGGTTCTCTTTAATGCTTTTTCAATCACCGATCTATTGTTCTCATCGGTTTGTTGTACACGGGTAGCAGTCGCAAAACCAACGCCATCTCCAAACTCTTTTAATTGACGCGCGCCAATATTTGAAGTCATGATGATTAAAGTATTTTTAAAATCTACTTTTCTACCCAAACCGTCTGTTAAAATACCATCATCTAATACTTGTAATAAAATATTATAAATATCTGGATGTGCTTTTTCAATTTCGTCTAAAAGTATGACGCAGTATGGCTTACGACGTACTTTCTCTGTTAACTGACCACCTTCTTCATAGCCTACATAACCTGGAGGCGCTCCAATTAAACGGCTTACAGAAAACTTTTCCATATACTCACTCATGTCAATTCTTATTAAAGAATCTTCTGAGTCAAATAAATTTCTGGCCAAGGCTCTCGCTAACTCCGTTTTACCTACTCCAGTGGGACCTAAGAAAATAAATGTACCAATAGGTTTTTTAGGATCTTTCAAGCCTACTCTATTTCTTTGTATGGCTTTCACCACTTTGCCTAATGCTTCATCTTGTCCAATGACTTCAGTCTTCATTTCCTCAGTCATCTTTCTCAACTTTGTGGTTTCTGCCTCCACCATTCTCTTTACAGGAATGCCGGTCATCATACTCACTACTTCTGCTATATTTTCTTCGTTAATCGGGAAACGCTTATTCTTGCTTTCTTCTTCCCAATTGGTTTTTGCTTTTTCTAAAGCTTCGCCTAATTTTTTCTCAGTATCTCTTAAGCTGGCCGCTTCTTCAAAGCGTTGGCTTTTCACCACTCTATTTTTTTCGTTCTTAACTTCTTCGATTTGTTTTTCTAAATCAACAATATCCAAAGGCACATTAATATTTTTCAAATGTACTCTAGCACCTACTTCATCCAATACATCAATGGCTTTGTCTGGCAGTAAACGATCGGTCATGTAACGGTCACTTAATTTTACACAGGCTTCAATGGCTTCTTGATCGTAGACCACACTATGGTAGTCCTCGTATTTAGACTTGATATTATTTAAAATGATAATGGTATCAGCTACACTTGGTGGTTCAATGATTACTTTTTGGAAACGTCTATCCAAGGCCCCATCTTTTTCAATGTGCATTCTGTATTCATCCAAAGTGGAAGCACCAATACATTGTAATTCTCCACGTGCCAAAGCAGGCTTAAAGATATTAGAAGCATCTAAGGAACCGCTTGCACCTCCAGCACCCACAATGGTATGTATCTCATCAATAAATAAAATAACGTCTCTGTTTTTTTCTAGTTCAGTCATGATGGCCTTCATACGCTCTTCAAACTGACCTCTGTATTTTGTACCTGCGACAAGCGCTGCTAAGTCTAAAGAAATAACGCGTTTATCAAATAATACACGGCTTACTTTTCTTTGCACAATGCGTAAGGCCAAACCTTCTACAATAGCGGTCTTACCCACTCCCGGCTCACCAATTAAAATGGGGTTATTCTTTTTTCTTCTACTTAAAATTTGACTTACTCTTTCGATTTCTGCTTCACGACCTACAATAGGATCCAATGAATCCATTTCGGCTAACTTAGTAATATCACGACCAAAATTATCCAATACAGGTGTCTTAGATTTATTAGGACTGGCTGGTTTAGCTTTTGCTGCTGCACCATAGGCGCCTGATCCACCTCTTTTTTCTTCTTCAAATTCATCCTCTCCTTCTTCAGGAAATTCTGCACTCGGCGGGTTGATGGGTTCAGCGCTAGAGCCAATAATACCTAACTCAGTTCTAAATAAATCATAGTCAATATCAAATTGATTTAGAATTTGAGTAGCTATGTTTTCTTTGTTTTTTAAAATGCTTAAAAGCAAATGTTCGGTTTCTACCATGGGGCTTTTTAAAGCCTTGGCTTCCAAAACTGTCACACGGATTACTTTCTCGGCTTGTTTGGTTAAAGGCAAACTATTGATATTGGCCACATTTTTACCCGACTTATCCTTTACCGCCAATTCAATTTCTTTTCTTAATTCGGCAAGATTTACATTCAATTGCTTTAATACCTTGATGGCCGTATTCTCTTGATCTCTGATAAGTCCAAGCATTAAATGCTCGGCACCTATAAAGTCATTACCTAATCTCAAAGCCTCTTCACGACTATAAGAGATGATTTCCTTAACTTGTGTTGAAAAATTATTATCCATAGAATTAATTGGAGCTGTTACAAGAATAACGAATATTTTTGACCTAAAGTATGTTAAGTATTACTTGTTATTAACCATTTATTGATTAACCCCTATGCAATACAAATCCGAACAAAAGGAGAAGTTTACAGTCGTTACCCTTCTTGAAAATAGTCTTAGTTCAAATCTCGTGCCAGAATTGGCCGAATTGACTAGTAAAATTGGCGCCCAGGCCCCTAAAAATCTGGTACTTAACTTTTCAAAGGTGGCCCATTGGGAACTCCCTGTTATTGAACAATTGGCCAATGCCCAACAGGCCTTTTATGATAATAATACCTCATTTGTCATTTGCTGCCTGTCAGATAGCCTTCAGGAACTACTAGATTTGACCGATTACGCCGAAGTGATGAATATGACCCCTACCGAATCAGAGGCCTGGGACATTGTACAAATGGAAGAAATAGAACGAGAGCTCCTAGACAGCGATGATATGGAGTTTTCGACCCAAGAATAGGCCTAGAATCGGTCAATATTAGTTATTTTCGCCGTCATGATTACTTCTCAAACCATACAACAAATCACCAGCCGAATAGACATCATTGATGTGGTGGGTGAATTTGTGAAGTTGAAAAAGAGAGGTACCAATTACATAGGCAATTGTCCTTTCCACAACGAAAAGACCCCTTCTTTTACAGTTTCTCCTGCCAAAGAAATTTACAAATGTTTTGGCTGTGGCAAAAGTGGCAATACCATCACTTTTTTGATGGAGCATGAAAAATACAGTTATGTAGAATCTCTAAGGTGGTTAGCGGCTAGGTACAATATTGAAATAGAAGAAACAGAAACCAGCCCAGCCCAAAAAATAGCCCAACAAGTAGCAGATAGTTTGTATGCCATCAATCATTTTGCGATGGACTTTTTTGCCAAGCAATATTGGGAAACAGAATCTGGCGAGGCCATTGCCCAAAGCTACATGCAACATAGAGGTTTTTTAAAACCCATTGTAGAAAAATTTAAGATTGGCTACAACCCCTCTGATCGAGATAGTTTGGCCAAGGCTTTAATTCAAAATCAATTCAATCCAGAACTTTTTGCCAAAACAGGATTGGTGGTAGAACGCAATGGAGAGTGGCAGGACAATTATAGAGACCGTATTATTTTTCCCATTCACAATACCACCGGAAAAATCATTGGCTTTGGGGCAAGGCAGATTGCCAAGAACGAAAAGTCGCCCAAATACATCAACTCACCAGAGAATGAAATTTATGTAAAAAGTAAGATTTTATATGGCTCTTATTTTGCAAGAACATCTATTGATAAATTAAATGAGTGTTTACTCGTTGAAGGGTATACCGATGTAGTGAGTTTGCACCAAGCTGGGATTGAAAATGTGGTGGCCAGTGGTGGTACTTCTTTAACCATTGATCAGTTAAGGTTGATCAAAAAATATACGCAGAACCTTACCATTATTTATGATGGTGATGCAGCAGGTGTGAAAGCAGCCTTACGTGGATTAGATATGGCCTTGGAAGAAGGCTTGAATGTTCAATTGGTATTGATCCCTGACAAAGAAGATCCAGACAGTTATGTCAATAAAGTGGGGCCAGATGCTTTTAGAGAATTTGTACAATCGGCTAAAAAAGATTTTGTTTTATTCCAATTGGAAGTGCAGTTAAAAGAAGTGGGTGGAGATTTGAATAAGAAGAATGCCTTGGTGAATCAGATTGCAGAAACTTTGAGTAAGATCAATAAGCCTGAAGACTTTACCAAGCTGCAAGAATATGTAAGAAAATGCGCTTCCCTACTGCGTATTGACGAAACAGGTTTGACACAACTAGTGAACAAGTTTAAACGTGATAAGATAGTAAAGGAAGAAAAGAAAATGTCTTATGATGAAGCGGCTATTTTGATGCCTAGCTTTCCTAAGGAAAGCGATGCGGACAACGACAATGATTTATTTGTAGATAGAGATTTAGCACATGAAAAAAATCTGGTGCGCTTGGTGGTAGAATATGGCAATGAGCCAGGACCTAAAGATAAAAAAGTAGCCGATTGGGTTTTTGAAGAAATTGAATCCTTCCCTTTAGAAAATACCGATATGGTTTATTTAATGGACGCTTATAAAAAATGGACCAGGGAAGGTAAATTAGCCAATAGTAAAACACTGCAATACCACGAGGACGAGCGTGTTCAAAAATGGGCCGTGAATTTATTTGAACCAGAACATGAACTCAGTCAAAGATGGAATGAAAAGCTAGGTAAACCAGAACGCGAAGAAGCTAAAAATTTTATACTAGAAATTGAAATTGGCCTGATGTACTATAAACTTAGAAAGGTGAAAAAAATGATTGGTCAAAATCAATTGGATTTAGAAACTGCCCCAGAAAAAGAACAAATACAATTGTTGCAAATACACAAGCACTTAAAAGAGGTGGAGCGTGAATTGACCCAAGGCATTGGAACAGTGATCTTAAAGTAATTAGAGTAAGGTTTATTAAAATTTTTTATATTCTATAAAAAATTTTAATAAACCTTACTTCTCGGATGGGTTGTTCTTTCCTGCCAATAATTTTTCTAAAGTAGCTTCCAAACGCTTTTGTTTGGTTTCTTCTTTCTTAGCGCCTTGAATCCAACTTAAATATTCTTTTTGATTCAAAATAGATAAGGATGTAAAAAACTCTCTCGCCTCTTCATGGGCCCCAAATAATTTATCCAATTCTATAGGAAGGGCAATTAATCTTTTTTCAAAATCGTCCACTTTAACATCGGCCGCTTTGAATTCAACAAAAGTTCTATTTCTATTAGGAATTTGATCTAATTTCTTAAAACGCATCGCAGTCCAAACATGATCTAAAGTCACCTGTCTCACCGCTTCGTAGTCATTCTTTGACAAAATTTCCCAACTAGCGTCTCTATTTAAATCAGAAACTATCTTAGAAGTAGTTTTAGGGTAAGCAATCCACAATTTGCTCTCAGGATGCAAAGCCGAAAAAACTTCTTTTAAAATATTGTTTAACTGTAATTGATTGATGGCAAAAATTAGGGCAAAGTCAATTTTGCGGGCTTTTAACAACGGTGTGATGTTCTTGTTGTAGGATAATTTTGCAAATTGCTTTTCTACTGACGACGGTAATCCTTGAACCAATAAATTTTTCTCATCTTTCAACTGCAATTTCTCCAAAATGTTCTGATTACCTGGCATAGTTGTTAATTTTTAAAAGGAGGACGAAGTTACGAAATTCTAACTGGAAGTGAAGGATTAATTGCGCTTCAACTTATTTTTGAAACTAGGCAGTTTATTCTCTGTGCCTTTGATCAACCTACTGATATTTTTTTGATGGGTGATAACGACCATCAAAGCCACTATGATTGCGAAAAGGCGGTAAACGGTTTCCTTTTCATTAAAGATAAACAAAATAAGGACCATGAAAGCAACACCTGCCAACATAGAACTTAAAGATACAAAGCGGGTAGACAATAAGGTAATTAAGAATACCCCTAAGCAAATCAATGCCACCATGGGCTGAATGGCCAAGGCCATACCTAATAAAGTAGCCACGCCTTTTCCACCTCTAAAATTGGCAAATATGGGGAAGATATGACCTAAAATTGCCATCATGCCAAGTGCAATCATAAAATTGGTTCTTGCTAATTCATTGGTCAAGTAATAAGGAATAAAAAAGTATAAAGAAGTAGCAATAATACCCTTGGTTACATCCACTAGCATCACCATGCTACCCCATTTAGAACCCAATACTCTAAACGTATTGGTCGCCCCTGCGTTTCCACTACCATAATCTCTAATGTCAATCCCAAAAACGGACTTACTAATCCAAACCGCTGTGGGAATAGAACCAATCAAATAAGCTAAAATAATAAGAATGATTTCTGTCATAGCTGTATCTTAAGTTTCCTTAGGAGAACAAATATACGCCAAAAAAAATTAATGATTTGTTAACAATGTCCACTAAACATTAAACTAACCCAGCCCTTTAAGGGTTGAGCTTTGACAAAATTCCATCCCAATTTTGTGGTTAAATTAGTTATATCTACTTGATCTTCAATGAGTAAACCACTCAACACCAAGATGGAACTAGGCTTTGCCGATTGACTAAGCGCTTCGAGATTGTCCTCGATGATATGCCTATTGACATTGGCTAAAATCACGTCAAAAACCTGGTTTTGCCCTGCAGATTCCACTTTTTCGACCTTTATATTTACCCCTTGATTGTTTTGCACGTTCTCTATGGCGTTTTCGATGCACCAATCGTCATTGTCTACCGCCAATACGGAGGCCGCCCCTAGTTGCTGGGCAAGTATGGCCAAAACGCCCGTGCCGGTGCCAAAATCATAGACCGTCTTATCTTTGAAATTGATCCCTTCCATTAATTCAATCACTGAATAGGTAGTGGCATGGTGCCCCGTACCAAAGCTCATTTTAGGGGTAATGGCAAGTTCGTATTGCACTTTAGGTTCGAAACTTGGATGAAAATGAGCGCGAATACCCACAAAATTGCCCACTCGTACTGGCTCAAAATTAGATTCCCATACAGCATTCCAATTTTGTTCTTTAATGATTGATTTAGAATATATTAAACTATGTTGTTTAAATATATTATCTAAATTGTTTTGTACATAATTAGCCTCAAAATCAGCGGCTAATATAAAGGTTTTACAATGCCCTGCGCCTTCCCCTAGTCCATTGGACATTTTCACCCCATCATTAATGCCAGCGCTCGCCTCCTCCTCATTAAAACCGTCAAATCCTAGGGCTGAAAGTTGGGCGACGATCATTTCAAATTGGTCCTGCCGCTCAAAATCGAAGGCTATTTGTATGTATTCTTTGGACATAAGGATGATTTAATAAAAATATTGATTAATTCTCATGGAGAAATTAGAATAAATACTATTCCGTAGCGAACATTCGAGCGAAGCGAGCTGAGCGCCTAGGGATAGGTATTTATTCTAATTTTAGTTTTGTTTAGTTGCTTTCACGACAAAGTTAACTTCAAAAAAATGCCCCGCATTAGTAGCAGGGCATTTATATTGTAACTTTCTAAATTCTATTGTTGAGGACCGCGATCTTCACGAGGCGCTTGCTCTGGACGAGGTAATAAAGCTTTATGGCTTAATTTGAACTTGCCTGTTTTAGGATCCAAACCAACCAATTTCACTTTTACTACATCTCCTTCGTTAAAGATACCATCCATGGTTTCCAAACGCTTCCAGCTTATTTCACTAATGTGCAATAAACCTTGTTTGCCTGGCATGAATTCTACAAAGGCACCAAACTCTTTCACCCCTTTCACTACCCCTTCGTATTCATCTCCGATTTCTGGAACAGCAACAATGCCATTGATCCACTTCACAGCAGCATCTAAGCTATCTTTATTAGCAGAGAAGATACTTACTTCGCCATGGTTGCCTACTTCTTCAATATTAATAGTCGCACCAGTAGTTCTTTGCATCTCTTGGATGATTTTACCACCTGGTCCGATTACGGCTCCAATATATTCTTTATCAATAATCAACTTCACCATTCTTGGTGCATGTGGTTTCACATCGGCACGAGCAGCTGGCATACATGCATACATGGCATCTAAAATATGTAAGCGCCCTTTTTTAGCTTGAGATAATGCTTCACGCATAATATCCATACTTAAACCGTCTACTTTAATATCCATTTGCACGCCGCAAATACCATCGCGTGTACCAGTTACTTTAAAATCCATATCTCCTAAATGATCTTCATCTCCAAGAATGTCTGTTAAGATTGCATACTTACCATCTTCTCTTGAAATCAATCCCATTGCTACACCACTCACATGTTTTGGAACAGGAACCCCTGCATCCATCAATGCCAATGATCCCGCACAAACAGTTGCCATAGAAGAAGAACCATTACTTTC
>JAPLEP010000015.1:0-26722 GCA_026391155.1 Bacteroidota bacterium | reverse complement strand
TTACGACGGATCTCTTTAATGAAGTTCTCTGTAGATTGTTTTGGCTTCTGTTCCATGTCATTTTTGGTTTAATTGTTAATGATGGAAACACTCTACTAATTTAGACTATATTTTGTCCACTTTATGCTGACGATTTACAAAATTTGACCTAATAATAGCCTATTTTACCTTAAATGCTGCCTGGTAGTAATTATTGACCGCCCCCAATAGCTCTAATTTTACATAAAAAGATTCGGTAAATATTTTAAAAGCAAGGTATTCATGGTTGGGTACATTGAACTCATCAAAAAAGACAATATCCCCTTTTTCTAAATATGGATACAGCATACTTAAAGAGAAAAGTGTAGAAGAGAATAAATCGGCATCTAGATGTATAATTTTCTTTTGACCTAAGGAAACATTTCCATTGTTTAAAAAAGGCACCAGGGTATCCTGAAACAATCCCTTATAAAATTGACCTCTTGCATCCTCTAATTTTGGTGCCTCTGCAATCATGTCTCCATTTTTAAAAAAATAACCCCACTTTTCTGGCAATCCTTCAAAAGTATCAAAGCCATGAAATCGTGAAGCGCTATTGTGATTGTTTTGCATCCACCATTCAAAAGAATTTCCATTGCATACCCCCATTTCAATGTAGATGATTTCTGTATTGCTTAAATTTTCCTTTTCTATGACATAATTATACAAATCAATTCGATGATTGTAATTGCGCAACAAAGAAAAGGCATCTTTGTACACCCCTTGTGTTGGCTGTTTTGCGATCCATTGAGTCAAACTTAAAAAATTAGAAAAAAATGCAAAAGGTTGTATTAAAAAACTAAAAACTACATGTGGTTGAAAAAGTATTAGTAAATTTTTGACTAATGCATTAATCTTAAATAAGAAAGGCTTCATTGATTCTCTATTGAACTTTAAAGTTATGTTTTTATTGGTAAATAGAATAGTTGCCCCACTCTATGTTTTAGTAATTTAATGACAACCACTTATCATTTAAATCATTAGAAGACCTATAAAAACTTAGTTTTTATGCAATTTTTAAGTAAATTGACTACGCAATTAACGATTCAATTAAAACTGATATAAAATGCCATCATCAAATCATTTCGATGCCATCGTGGTAGGCTCTGGAATTTCTGGAGGCTGGGCTGCTAAAGAGTTAACAGAAAAAGGACTCAAAACATTGGTGCTTGAAAGAGGCCGTAATGTGGAACATATCAAAGACTATCAAGGGACTGAAAAAGATCCTTGGGAACTAGCCCACCACAATGCAGTCACTCAAGCAGATAAAAAAAATTCTCCTATTCAAAGTAAGTGTTATGCCTACGACGAAGTGTCAAAAAAATTCTTTGTCAACGATTTAGAAAATCCCTACACTGCGAGCAAACCTTTTGATTGGATTAGAGGCAATCATGTAGGAGGACGTTCTTTGATGTGGGGCAGACAAAGCTATCGTTGGTCTGATTTAGATTTTGAAGCCAATGGTAAAGATGGTTATGGAACCGATTGGCCTATTAGGTACAACGACCTTGCATCTTGGTACAGTTATGTAGAAAAATTTGCAGGTATCAGTGGCAATAGAGATGGTGTTTTTAATTTACCCGATGGAGAATTTCAAACACCCATGGAAATGAATGTGGTAGAGAAAATGGTGGCCCAAAATCTTAAAACTAAAATGGGTAGGCCCATGATTATTGGAAGATCGGCCAACCTTACCGCAAAAATTGGTACTAGAGGTCCTTGTCAATTTAGAAATAAATGTCATCAAGGTTGTCCTTTTGGTGGTTACTTTAGTTCTAACGCTGCTACCCTTCCTGCAGCTGCTGCAACTGGTAATTTAACTTTAAGACCTGATGCCATTACCACCGAAATTTTATATGATAAAGAAACAGGTCGTGCCAAAGGCGTAAGAATTTTAGATGCCAACACGAATCTAACAGAAGAATATTTTGCAAAAGTTATTTTCTTAAATGCTTCTACTTTAGGAACGGCACATATTTTATTAAATTCTGTTTCTGATGTTTTCCCGAATGGCTTTGGCAATAGCAGCCAGCAAGTAGGACATAATTTAATGGATCATCATTATGGCGTGGGTGCTTATGGAGATTATGAGGGCTTCCAAGATATGTATACTTATGGTCGTAGACCCAATGGTATTTATATTCCAAGATTTAGAAACTTGGATGGAGGATCTTCTGCTGGTTATTTAAGAGGTTTTGGTTACCAAGGAGGTGCCTCCAGAGACAAAGGCGCTGCCAATGGTATTGGGGTAGAATTAAAAGAAAGCGTTTCAGAACCAGGTAAATGGAGTATTGGCTGGGGATCTTGGGGGGAACATCTTCCTTATTATGAAAACAAAGTAACCTTAGATAAAAATAAAAAAGACAAATGGGGACTACCCACTTTGAACATGGATTGTGAATTCAAAGAAAATGAAATGAAGATGCGCATAGATATGAAAAACAGCGCTGCTGAAATGCTAGAAACCGCTGGCATTAAGAATGTAGGTTCTTATGACAGTATGCCTGCCCCTGGTTTTTGTATTCATGAAATGGGCACAGCGCGTATGGGTAAAGATCCTAAGACATCGGTGTTGAATAAATGGAACCAAATGCATGAAGCCAAAAATGTATTTATCACAGATGGCTCTGCCATGGCTTCTTCGGCTTGTCAAAATCCGTCTTTAACTTATATGGCTTTGACTGCAAGAGCAGCCGACTTTGCAGTAAGTGAATTAAAAAAAGGAAATCTGTAAAGATTTCCTTTTTTATACTTACTATATTAATAACTTATTAATTCCTGTGTCTTATATTAGAAGCTCCAGTTGAATTTGATTCCTTCACACTAGGATTGCCCTTATAATCTAAGGAACTAGCCCCTGAACACGTTGCTTTTAGCATTTCAGTGACATTGATATTGACATGACTTGCTCCACTTGCATGAACAACTGCCCCTTTTGTCATCAATCCATACAATTTAGCATCGCTGGCTCCAGAAATCTCTATGGACAAATCATCCGTATTTCCTTCTAATTCAATATTGGAGGCACCGCTACTTTCAATTAAAACATTATTAGCAGTCACTTTTCCTTTGTAATCAGAGGCGCCACTTAATCTATAATCAAGCGTACCTGCTTTTATTTCTCCATGAAAATCAGAAGCCCCTGTTAATTTAATTCTGATCTTTGGTGATTCAATGGTATTCACTAAATGCACATTGCTTGCGCCCGAAGCTGTGATGGCATCAATGTCTTTAATACTTACATAGGCCTTGGTTTTATAATTGCCCCATTTTTTCCAACTAAACCATGTGCCATTGTCTCCTAATCTAATTATTAAAGTACCTCCTACAACTTCTGTGACGATATGGTCTCTGATGTCTTCTTCAGATGCACTCACGGCTACTTCATTGGTATTAGATTGTGTAAGGTATAGATCTATCGCACTTGAAATACTAATAGCGTTAAAACTAGGCACTTTTCTTACCTGCGCATGATTGTCATAGACTACCGAGGTTTTGTTTTGAGCACTTAGCGTACAACCTGTTATTAAAATAAGTCCTAAGAATATCTTTTTCATAATTAGATGGTTTATTTACTTAAAACGTAAATACGAACCTAAAGTTACAGTGAATGGTATTATTTTTCTGCTTATTTTTGTGCCGTCCTCGGGGTGCTGTAAAAGGCTGAGAAAAACCCGTTGAACCTGAACAGGGTAATGCCTGCGAAGGGAAGGTCACCGCATCACGCGCACTTCTCATAGCTATTATACCTGTTCCCAGTATTCATTTTTGAAACATTTAAACTTTAGTTATGACTAAGTTATTGGGAACATTTGCGTTTTTATTAATGGTAGCCAACAGTATGGCTCAAACCAAGCCGTTATCTATTCAAAAGAAAATAGACAGCGCAAGATTACAAACTGATAGTATTCGAAACCTGCCCCCTTTGGAAGTAAGATCGGTTAGAGCCAGTGAAAACAGTCCTTTTGCCATTAGCAACTTAAACAAAGCAGCGATTGAAAAAGTAAATTTTGGTCAAGACCTTCCCTTTCTATTACAGAACACCCCATCTGTAGTAGTGAATTCAGATGCAGGAACCGGTGTGGGTTATACAGGCATTAGAATTAGAGGTACGGATGGTACAAGAATCAATGTCACCTTAAATGGTATTCCGTACAATGATGCAGAAAGCATGATTACCTATTTTGTGGACTTACCCGATTTTGGCTCTAGTTTAAATAGTGTACAAATACAAAGAGGTGTAGGTACTTCCACCAATGGTGCCGGTGCTTTTGGCGCGACCATTAATTTAGCCACCAACGATTATCATCCAGAAAAATATCTTTCCTTACAATCCAGTGCAGGCTCCTTTAATACATTTAAAAATACTTTGCAATTAGGTACAGGCTTGTTGAATAATCATTTTACGATTGATGGGCGTTTAAGTAATATCAGCAGCGATGGCTATATGGATCGTGCCAAATCCAACTTGAAATCATTTTATGTAAGTACTACCTATTGGGGCGATCAATCTTCTTTAAGATTAAATGTTTTCTCAGGCTGGGAAAAAACCTACCAAGCCTGGTATGGCGTTCCCGAAGAACTATTGGCTACGAATAGAACCTACAATCCTGCAGGGATGGAAAAAATGGATGCCCCTTACAATAATCAAACAGACAATTACCAACAAACGCATTATCAATTGTTTTACAATAAAACTATAAATTCAAAACTTAGCTGGAACACGGCCATCTTCTTAACTAGAGGCAAGGGTTATTATGAAGAATACAAAGGCGGCGTATTATTGTCTGATTATGTAGTAAACGCGCCAACTAATTCTATAAATGCAACTAGAACAAATCCTTACACCATAATTGATTTGGTAAGAAGAAAATGGTTGGATAATAATTTTTATGGACAAATCGCATCACTAGTTTATGAAGAGGGTAAAAATAAATATACCCTTGGGGGTGCCTGGAACACCTACGATGGATTGCATTATGGAAGACTACCCTATTTAAGTAGCTTGGGCATTTCTCCTAATTTTAATTATTATTTTAACAATGCTATTAAGAAAGATGTGAACACCTATTTTAAATGGAATCATCAATTCAGCGAGGCTTTCAGCAGTTTTGTGGATGTACAATACAGAAATGTAGGGCACAATATGTATGGATTTGATCATAATGCAGCTTTAATCGTAAAAAGAAATTTTGATTTTATAAACCCTAAGGCTGGTTTGTTTTACAAAACAAAAAATACCCAATATTATGCAAGCATTGCCCTAGCGCATAAAGAACCCAATAGAGATGATTTTGAAGCAGCCACCAATGAGCAACCTAAGCAAGAAGTGTTAACTGATTTGGAATTAGGTTTTAAAAACAAACATTCAAATTTTGAGTGGGGAGCGAATTTATATTTAATGAGCTATAAAGACCAATTGGTGCTTACTGGAAAAATTAATGATGTAGGCGCTTATACAAGAACCAATGTGCCTAAGAGCAGTAGAATAGGTATTGAATTAGAAGAAAGCTGGAAGATAAATAGCTTCTTCACAAGTTCTAGCAATCTTACTTTTAGTCAAAATAAGATTGAGGCCTTTACCGAATACTTAGACGATTATGACCAAGGTGGTCAATTGGCCATTGTACATAAGAATACAGCTATCGCCTTATCCCCCAACCTAACAGCCAATCATAGCTTACTAGTTAAATTAAATAATCAATGGAATTTGAATTTTACGAGCAAATATGTTTCTAAACAATATTTGGACAATACCCAAAATGAAGCAAGAACATTAAAATCCTATTTCTTACAAGATATTAGTACCTCCTATACTTTATTGAACAAACAAAAATGGAATGCAAGTATTAATTTGTATGCGAATAATATTTTCAATAAACTATATGAGCCCAATGGTTATACCTTTAGTTATATTTACGAGGGGGCAACCACCACTTCTAATAATTACTTCCCTATGGCAGGTAGTAATTTTTGGCTAAGCTTAAAAATTAATTTGAAGTAAAGAAATTTTTGATATTTTCTTCGATTGAATTCAAGGTATGGTTTTTATCAATGGCATTTAAAAAGCCATTGAGCAATTGACCCGCACTTGTCAATGAGTTCGTCAGGGAATTTTTACCTATCACACTGCTGATGGTTTCTTTTTTATTGCCAAACAAATAAGCATTGGGCAATTTTTTAAGTAATACTGCATTTAAAAAATGCTGCATGATTACATTGCCCGCCTGATCCAAGACCAAGGCTACTTCCAATAAATAATCACGTAGCGATTGAATTTTTCTAGTAAATAATTTTTGCAATAAAGCAAAGATAAATCCAATGGGGGCTGTGACAGATAATAGAAATATGGCAATTAAAAAAAGTAAAAAACTGGTAAAAATGCCCTTTTTTCTTTCTTTGGCTTGAATTTGATTTTCCATAAAAAAATAATTTTAGAAATGTTTCTATTTAGAATAAAGTATCAAAGTATTACTAGGCTTTAATTGTAGGCAAATGCTTTAGAATTCAATCTAAGCAAGGCTTTCATCCAATCAAACAAATGTATTGAATATATTTTGTAGCATCATTTTATTTTTTATTTTCAGTAAAAAAAAGCTAAAATAAAATGAAAAACAAAGCATTATTAGTGGGCATCAATCAATACCCAGATCCAAGAAATGAATTAAGAGGTTGCATCAATGACATCAATGATATGTTCAATTTTATCACTCAAATTAACCCTGTCTATCAAAAAGAACAGGTGAGAACTTTAACCAATCGTCAAGCCACTAAAAAAGGAATTGTTGAAAATTTAAATTGGTTATTAAGCGATCTACAAGCGGGTGACCAAATTTTATTTCATTACAGTGGCCATGGTGCGCAAATGCCTACAGAGCATCCAGCATTAGAGAGAGATGGACATGATGAAATTATTTGCCCTTATGATTTTGATTGGACGGCAGGCACTACCCTTCGGGATAAAGAATTTGCAGAAATTTTTAAAGCCATTCCCAATGGCGTACATTTTGTTTGGATATCCGATTCCTGTCATGCCGAAGATTTATCTCGAGACCCCATTGTTGCCCCAATGCCATTATCAAACAACGACTATCCCAATCGTTATCGATTCATCAATCGACCAGCGAATTTGATGAGCACTGTCTCCTCAATGTCATTCAACGAGGCTTCTATAAATAAACCGCTCAATGGAGCCTTATTAAGCGCCTGCGCATCGGACCAGCTAAGCGCCGATGCTTATATTGATAACAGATACAATGGGGCTTTTACACATTATTTGTTGAAAAATTTAAAAGTACATGCAAAGCAACTACCCATGAACGAACTCATTCAACTAGTGAATAAGGATTTAGCTAAAAACGGCTACGATCAAGTCCCAAAAACTGAAGGTAAATTAGAAACTGCCCCATTTTTTTTATAATCCATTTAAAACTACCCCAATATGAAAAAATCAATTTGGATAATTAACTTGTTGCTTTGTTTGCACTTTCCTGTATCAGCTCAAAAAAACAACCACCTAGGTTTATTGAATAGATTGATTGATACCAAGTACAGTACTGAATTATATCTATACACCCATTGTACTTCGCAAAATCAAAAAGACAGCGCTTTGGCTATCTACAATGAACTTAGATGGAAAGTAGATGGATTTATTTATCAATTATCGGCCGATATGATCATGGGTAACAGTCCTAGAAAAATGAGACTGCTTAATAAGTGGTGCTTAACCAACAAGACCAGGCCACCTATTACTACCTATACGTTTCAAATAAATGAAATTGAAAAATTCTATACAACAAATATTAGGGATGAGTTGGCAAAAACTAGAACACTCAATTTAACTACCAATGTCTTTTATTTTTTAAAAGATTCCTGGACTATTTTAAATGGATTGAGCGATATTAAAGCAGAAAAAACGATGGCCTTGGTTAATCTATTGGATCAAACAAGATTAAGTGATCCCTTACTAATTATCAAGCAAATAAAATAAAATAAGTTAATTAACCTGGAAACTTTGCTTCCCAATCCAACATGCCTCCAGCTACATTCACTACATTTTTAAAACCATAAGGTTCTAACATCATACAGGCTTGTCCGCTTCTATTACCGCTGCGGCAATAAACATAAACTATTTCTTCTTTTAAATCTTCTATAGCATCAATTTGTAATGATTGTACTTGACCAAGTGGTAATAAGATGCCTCCTATATTAAAAGCAGCATGCTCATGTGGTTCACGCACATCTACTAAATTTAATTTTTCTCCTGCATCTAATTTTGCTTTTAAAGCTTCTACGGTAATGGTTTGCATTTTATAGGTATTAATAGTTGTAATTTATTTAATAGAATCTCTTTTCGAAATAGCTGGTGCTAGTTTATCTATGACTATATCAATGGAGCCCCCTTGCATCGTGGAGTTCTTTAAGGGCATGCCCAAGGAATCCAAGGTAGTAGAATAAGCAGTTGGGGTTTGCATAATAACAAAGGCAGTTACCGTGTCTTGTATACTTGCCGATGAACTAATATTACCAACAGTTAAACCCATATTTAACAAAGTAGATTTTGCCATTTCCACGGTCATCCCAATCAAATCGGGTACTTCCATACCTACGCCATTGCCTCCATCCCCAACAGTGAAATTGATCATGGTGCCAGAGGAAATTTTGGTACCTGGTGCAATAGGACTAGCCCCCACCAATTGATCGATGATGACATTTTTATTTCGGTTGGTGACTAAATTAATAGCCCCCATTCTTAAACCCAATACTTTCAAATAGGTTTGTGCACTTTTTAAAGAAAAGCCAATCAAATTAGGCATGTCCACCTGTGGCGCAATGACTCTATTGATGGTTAAATAAATGGTTCTTCCTTTTTTTACGACCTCATCCGCTTCTGGTGTTTGTCTCAATACCCCATTTCTTGCTAAAGTATCTACATAAATAGAATCCTGTAACACGACATCAAAACCCAAGGCCTTGATATTTTTTTGTGCTGCCAATACATCCAAGCCAATCACATTGGGTACTTTTTCGGTTTTACCATTGCCTGTAATCCAACCTAAGGAAAAGAAAAATAGTACAATTAAGACAATCACTGCCCCAATGCCTGTTAAGACATTTACCCACAAAGGCTTTTTTAATAATTTATCAATGAATTCCAAATGAATTATTTTTTGGGTTATTTGGAAGATAAGCAATCTTCAATAATGGTTCCATATAAATCAGTCAAGCTCCAACCCATGGCTTTTACTTGTTGTGGGATAATGCTGGCCTCACTTTGACCAGGCACCGTATTCACTTCCAACAAATAAGCTTTTTGTACAATTTCGTTGTAGATGAAATCTATTCTTACCACCCCACTACAATTAAAAATATCGTAGACTTTTTTGGCTGCAGTAGTCAAATCGGCAAACATGGCATCGGTTATTTTTGCAGGAGTAATTTCTTCACTCTTGCCTTCGTATTTTGCCGCAAAATCAAAAAATTCATTCTCGGTTTTAATTTCAGTGATGGGCAATACTATAGTTACACCCTTAGATTTAAAAACCCCAATGGTAAATTCTCTTCCACTAATAAATTCTTCTACCAACACTTCCTTGTCTTCCTTAAATGCTTTTTCCAAAGCAGGCGCCAATTCTTTTTCAGTATTTACTTTGCTAATGCCAAAACTACTTCCGCCATTATTGGGTTTTACAAATAGAGGTAATTTTACTTCTGCTAAAATTTGTGTAACCGTCAATGGTTGATCTATAAAAATATGTAAGGATCTTGCTACGTTCACCCCACCAAATCCTGCCACTGCCACGGTATATCTTTTATTAAAAGTTAATGCAGAGGTGGCCGTATTGCAACTGGTATAAGGCAAGCCAATCAAATCAAAATAGCCCTGCATTTTTCCATCTTCACCAGGGGTTCCATGAATGCACATCAGTGCTAGATCAAAATTTATTTTTTCTCCTGCCTCCACAATGCTAAAATCGGATTTATCAACAGCCACTTCCTCGCCCAATTGGTTTTCATACCACCAACCTGTAGGATGAACATCAATTAGGTAAACCTCATACTTATTTTTATCTAGTGCATTCAGCACTGTCTGCGCACTTTTGTAACTAATCTGCGCTTCTGAACTTAAACCTCCAGTAACCAATGCTACTTTTTTTTTCATGGATGGTAATTGATGCCTCAAACTTACTTAATACAAGGCATAAAAAAAGGGAAAATCATTTCCCTTTTTAAAATATGATTTAGCTATGTAATCTATCTTTTTTAGCCAGCAACACTTCGACGGTTTCTACATACAATTCGTCGGGTATGCAACAATCTACTGGACAAACCGCAGCACATTGTGGTTCTTCATGAAAACCTTGACATTCTGTACACTTATTAGGTGTAATATAATAAGTATCTGCAGCCACAGGTGCAATTCTTTGACCTGCATCTACTGAAGACCCATCTAATAATGTGAAAGCCCCTTTTACTGTTGTACCATCGGCAACTGCCCATTCTACACCACCTTCGTAAATTGCGTTATTTGGACATTCTGGTTCACAAGCACCGCAGTTAATACATTCATCCGTAATTTTGATAGCCATAATAAATTATTTAAATAATTAGTAACGTAATTTTGCCCTACAAATATATAGAACAAGCATGAACTTACAAGCAAGAATAAAGGCTTTTTTTACTTTAGGCGCTCAATTTTTAAACCCAGAAAACGAACAACTGGCAGTGGTTAAAAATAAGGCCTATCTGCAAAATTCATGGTTTTTACCTCATTTTATAGACCATTCTTTGACTCAAATCAATCGGCAATTTCTGGCCCTTGACTTACTTCAAAATTGGGTGGCCATTTACCCCGCTATTTCAGAGGCCCCCACTGGTAAAAAAATAGGCATTGTGATGGCAGGGAATATCCCCCTAGTGGGATTTCATGATTTACTCAGCAGTTTAATTGCAGGTCATACGGCAGTCGTAAAGCTTTCCTCCAAGGATACCCCTTTGATGGAATATGTCATTGCTTCTTTGCAAATGATTGACCCTGCTTTTAAGGACTTAATTCAGGTACAAGAACAGTTGAAAAACTGCGATGCCTATATCGCCACAGGCAGCAATAATACAGGCAGGTATTTTGAGCAATATTTTGGCAAATACCCCCATATCATCAGAAAAAACAAAACATCGGTGGCTATTTTGGATGGATTGGAAACGCCAACGGAAATTGATTTATTGACAGATGATATGATGCTATATTTTGGGATGGGCTGTAGGAATATTACACAAATATGGGTGCCAATGGGATATGATTTTATCCCATTGATTGAGGCTTTAAAGAAATACAATTATTTAGGTGATGAGCACAAATTCAAACACAATTATGACTACCAACTGGCACTTTTGATGCTGAACCGACAATTTTACATGGATTCTGGGGGCATTTTGCTTAGCGAAAACCCCTCTCCATTTGCGGCCATTTCCCAAATTCATTATCAATTTTATACCCCTGGCCAACTGCCAAATATCGACAGTGCCGATGTGCAATGTATTGTAGGCAAAACCGGGGTACCGTTTGGAAGCCCTCAAACACCAAGCTTAATGCAATATGCAGATGGCGTGGATACCCTTGAATTTTTAAGTAGTCTTTAAGCCTTTGGAAAAGGGCGTCAATTTTTTGTTAAAGCAGCTAAATCATTTTGTGACCAAATTGCAGATTTGTTATTTTGCGAATGATTTGGCACAGGATTTGTAGAAAATCAATTAATAAATATTTAGTTAAACATAAAAAATGCAATTATGAATTGGAATTTAAAAAATGTATTAGCCATTATCGGTATTAGTGCTTTAACTACTATTGGAAGCCTATGGACTTATGGCAAATTGTCTAAAACCACTTCGGCCTTTGAAAATGATGGCAGACTTCCGTCTAATTATGCTAGTTTTTTTAATGGGAATGCACCTGGAACAACCGTGGATTTTACCCCCGCTGCTAGTACCGCCTCCCCTGCAGTGGTGCATATCAAAACTAAGACCAATGCAAAAAAAATCGAATCCAATCAAAATCAAAGAAAACAAAGAAACCCTTTTGGGGATTTGTTTGGGGATGAGGATATGTTTGGAGATTTCTTTGGTGGGCCAAGAATTCAACCAGAACAAAGAGCCAGTGGAAGTGGCGTACTAATTACAGCTGATGGATATATTGTCACCAACAACCATGTGGTGAAAGGCGCCGATGAAATCAATGTAACGCTCACCAATAAAAAAACATACAAAGCAAAAGTTATTGGCGTGGATGCAAGTAGCGATATTGCGGTGATTAAAATTGATGCGAGCAGCCTTCCTTATTTAGTATATGGCAATAGCGATGAAATTAAATTAGGACAATGGGTGCTGGCCATTGGGTATCCATTAAGTTTAGATGTAACCATTACAGCAGGCATCATCAGTGCAAAAAATAGATCCATTGATATCAATTCAAGACAAAGTGATAAACCAGTAGAATCTTTCTTGCAAACAGATGCTGCAGTGAATCAGGGCAATAGCGGTGGCGCTTTGGTCAATACCAGCGGTGAATTGGTGGGCATTAACTCGGCCATCGCCTCTCCTACTGGTTCTTATGCAGGCTACTCCTATGCCATTCCTGTAAACATTGTTAAAAAAGTAGTCACCGATATTGTAAAATATGGTACAGTGCAAAGAGCTTATTTAGGTATTAGTTATCCTAGAGAGGACATGTCTGAAGAGCAAATTAAAAAAATGAATGAAGATTTAAATACCAAATATAAAGAAGGTGATGGTATTTTAATTACAGATGTTTTAGAAGGTGGCGCTGCTAAAGCGGCAGGCATTAAAAAAGGCGATGTGTTATTAAAATTAAATGGAGTTGCTGTAAAAACTTCCCCTGAATTACAAGAACAAGTAGCAAGATACAAACCAGGAGACAAAGCAAGTTTGTTGATCAAACGCGATGGCAAAGAAATGACTATCGATGTTACCTTCAAAGCAAAATTAGGCAGTGCCGACTTAGCCAAGAGTAGTAAACCTGCCGAAAAATTAGGTGGTAGACTAGAAACTTTAGACAAGGCCACTGCTGAAAAAAATGATTTAGAAGGCGGTGTGATTATTAAAGAATTAGGCAATGGCATTTTAAGTAAAAGTAGAATTGAAAAAGGATTTGTCATTACACATGTGAACGAAGAGCCAGTGAAAACAGTAGAAGAGTTTTACGAGGCTTTGAAGAAATCTACAAGTACCAATATAAAAATTGGTGGAGTTTATCCAGGGTATTTTGGCAATTACGCTTTCATATTAAACTTGAATGAATAAGCTAAATAGTATTTATAAAAAAAGCCCCCCGAGTACTCGGGGGGCTTTTTTTTATAGGATCTACTTATCGTTCATCCCTCATGCTACTTTTTTTAATGGCAAATTGGTAAGTTCCCGACCCTAACTTAGTTTCATAATAATTATTTTTTTGACCTACTAAACTAATGCCATTGCCATTTTTTAAGGGCCCTCCGTTTTCAGTCACTAAATTGATATCGTAGGTAGGTATAAAAACAGAGGCATAGGTATTGGCAGGAATAGATACATCCAAATAAATACTATCCCCTTGTATTTTCCAGCCACTGCTTAATTGACCATAATAGGTATCTAAAGAAGCCGATGCATGCGTGAAGCCGCCTCCAATATGTGGTTGCACTTTACTATGCTGGTAACCAACCCCATCTTCATAAGTATCCAAGCCCACCATTTGACGGTACATCCAATCTCCAATAGCCCCATAAGAATAGTGGTTGAAGGAGTTCATGCCTGTGGTTTGAAATGTACTATCAGGTTTTTGTCCATCCCATCTTTCCCAAATAGTGGTAGCCCCCATCTTCACTGGATATAACCAAGAAGGGTATTTTTCTTGCAATAATAATTTATACGCCACATTGGTATAACCAAATCTTGTCAAAACATGACATAAATAAGGTGTCCCTAAAAATCCAGTAGTCAAATGATTTTCATAGCTAGTGACATTTTCAGACAATCTTTTAGCCGCTTGATCTCTACTATTCTCAGGCAACATATCAAAGTTCAAGGCCAAGGTATAGGCTGTCTGCGTTCCAGAAACCAATCTTCCATTGGGTGTTACATATTCTCTTAAAAATGCCGCTTTAATTTTTCCTAATAAATCGGTATAAAATTCAACATCTTCTTTTTTACCCAATACATTGGCCGCATTAATTAGGAGTTGTGTAGAATGCGCATAAAAACATTGTGCTATTAAATATTTATCTGTCACAGCAGATCGGCCATCATTGTCATCCTCTGGTCGGTAAAACAACCAATCTCCAAAATGAAAACCCGTATTCCATAAATCACCCCAAGAAGCTTTACGTAAACTTTCTACATAGGCCTTCATACTTGCATATTGATCAGATAAGATTTTTTTATCTCCATACACCAAATACATATTCCATGGAACAATCGTAGCCACATCTGCCCAGCCAGCGCTATTTACCGCTGTCTTACCTAATATATTGGGCACGACAAAAGGTACTTTACCCTCCAACTGATCTGCAGCCACATCTTTCAACCATTTGGCAAAAAAGTTATTTACATTCAAATTAAAAGTGGCAGTTCTAGAAAATACTTGTGCATCTCCTGTCCAACCTAAACGCTCATCTCTCTGAGGACAATCAGTGGGCACATCTAAAAAATTGCCTTTCTGTCCCCATTCTATATTGTGCTGCAATTGATTCACCAATTTATTAGAACTGGTAAACGATCCTGTTGTTTTCATGTCTGAATACAAGGCCACGGCTGTAAAATTGTCTGCAGTAATTTCTCCAGGATAGCCTTCCACTCTTAAATACCTAAAACCTTGCCAAGTGAAATGTGGTTCAAAAACTTCAACGCCTTCCCCTTTTAATACATAATTGTTTTGGGCCTTGGCTTCACGCAAATTAGCGGTATAAAAATTTCCTTGTTTGTCTAATACTTCGGCATGAGACAAAGTAATTTTGTCCCCCGCATTCCCTTTTGCTTTCATCACCACCCAGCCCACTAAGTTTTGTCCAAAATCAATAACTTTTTCTCCCTTGGGTGTTGTAAATATTTTAATAGGATTAAATACTTCATGTTTTTTGACCAACTCATTTTGTGTAGCAATCAAATTGGTATTTTTAAAACTGTCTATCCTTTTTGCATTCAACCATGCCTCATCATTGTAATTGATGGTAGCCCAACCAATTTTTTCTTGACGTGCATCAATGGTTTCTCCATTGTAAATTTCTGAATATTCGATCGCCCCTGTATTAGTTTTCCATGTATCATCAGAAACCACCACTGCCTTACTGCCATCCGTATAAGTAATGTTTAATTGAAACAACAAAGCAATGTCTTTACCATAAATATCTTTATTGTTGGTATAGCCCATAATGCCTCGGTACCAGCCACTGCCAAGGGTGACCCCAATAGCATTATTGCCCGTTTTCAATAAATTGGTAACATCATAGGTTTGGTATTGTAAACGAGTAGCATAGCTTGTCCAACCTGGCGTTAAATAAGCATCGCCTACCCTTTGTCCATTGATCTGTGCTTCATACATACCATGCGAAGTAATATAGGCGATGGCATGGGCAATTTTTTTATTGGAAGAAAATTGTTTTCTAAACAATGGGCTTGGCCTATTGCTTGCTTCTTTAAAACCTGGTTCAATCCATTTGGCTTGCCAGTCATTGGCATTTAAAAAAGCAATGTGAAAATTAGCTGGAGCTGTCCATTCAGAAACAATACCCTCTTTGTCCCATACCCTTAGTTGCCAATGGTATTGAGTATTAGATTTTAATGCAGGGCCTGCGTATTCCACCATTACCGATTGACTACTATTTACTTTTTGCGTGGCCCATACTATTTGTTGGCCATCCATCACTTTGATTTCATAAGCCGATTGGCTTTGATCTCTTTTGGCAGACGCCAATGCCCAACTAAATCTTGGGGCTGCTATATCTAAGCCAATTGGATTGGTTTTATTTTCCGTTAATATATTGCTTGGTTTTAATTGTGCTTGAGCCGACATCAAAAACAAAAGCATCGTAGTCACTAAAATTAGTTTTTTCATAAGTATCAATTTATATTTTCTTAAGTAGTTCGTAATTAAATAGTTTTATTTTTTGAAGCATAATATTGCAAGGAAATTAAATTATTAGGAATAGACTTTGAATTCCAATCCTCGTGAACGGCCAATGCTGCACCCAAGGCAGAAGCTTGAGGAATGGCTGCAGCAAATACTTCATACTGGGGATAGGCCTTGGCAAGCATATTCATAAAAATTTCGTTTTTACTAAAACCCCCATCTACAAATATTCTTTTGACTTTAGTTTTAGCAATGATTAAGTTAGTACTAATTATTTGCTTCTTAACTAAACTAGCCACTAAATGATGATAAGCGGTTTCATAAGAATCATATTGGGCTAGATCAAAATTTTCGTCAGTTTCCTTGATCAGGATTTCTGACTGGTAGCTAATGTTCGTGAAATAGTCGGCCGCTTTATTAAATTGCTTGTTCAATAGCAATACCCCCTGCTCATGCGCTTTGCCACTGAACAATCTTGCTGCTTTGATGGGCTTACCTGTATAAGATAGATAAGAAAGTACATCTTGCTTTAGTTCATCAATTGTGAGTGCAGAATCGTTGAATGGATTTAAACTAATGCACCAAGTGCCAGTAGAAATAAGCACAAAGGGTTCCCTAAATGTATTTAAATAAGGAATCAAGGCCGAAGAGCTATCGTGCAAGCCTACCTTTGAACTGGTGGGAGGAAAAAGCTTGTCCAGACCTTCTTTCAACACCCAGTCATGGTATTTATTTTCTGAAAAATTCCAAAGCATGGTATGACAACCAATGCTGGTAATAGCTGCACTTAATTCAGCTTTGATCAGGTAATGAATGTATTGAGGCAAGTGCAGGGCCCATTTAATTTGATTAAACAAAACTGGTTGCTCCTTTTTAATTCGGTACAATTGCAAGCCTGAATTTAAATTGCCTAAATAAGGAGAAGCCGTGGCTAAAGACATTGCATCCATGGCTCCATAGCTTAATTCAAAGGCTTGTTTGGTGGATTCCTTAAATGGCTTCAGATAATTATACAAAGGAGGCAATACCTGCCCTTGCGCATCTATGAAAACAAAGCTGGCCCCATAAGCAGCACAATGCATGTATTTGATTTCAAAAGATGGATTTTCTTGTATGCCTTTGATAGAAGATTTTACCCAAGTTGACAATGCAAGAATATCTTCGCAGTCAAATCCATCCTCGTCTTTTATTTCATCAATTGTTGTGCTTACCTCATGCACTAATTGATAAGCTTCATTGAATAAAAAAAGCTTTTTATTGGTTTTGCCAATATCAAAAATTAATAGAACGGGAATTGGTGTCATAATTTTATTTATAAACCAGTAGCAATAGTATTGGCCCCTCTTTCTTTGATTAAGCTAGCCCTTATTTTATTATTTCTATAAAAAGCAATAGGGTCTAATGCACCGCCCGCTCTTAATCTGGCTTCTGCAACCAAGGCTCTAAGATCTGTCCTAAAAGTATTTTGCAAAATTTCCTGAGCGGCCACCACATCATTGTTTTCTTGTGCTTTGTTTAATTGAGTACGGTCTACCAATAAAGCCTGAGCATAAGAAAGCATAATGGCTTCCACGGATTGCAATAAATCTTCTAAAGGATCTTTGACATTGTGGCTCGCGTCAATCATCCAACCTAAATCGGTGGCATGATTCAAGCCTCTTGCGTCCATGCCTTCAACCAATTCATTAAAAATTAAAAACAATTGATAAGGTTTGATGCTTCCCACGGTTAAATCATCGTCCCCATATTTACTATCGTTAAAATGGAAGCCGGCTAATTTTTCTTCCATCATTAACAAGGCTACAATTTGTTCGATATTGGCATTGGGTAGATGATGGCCCAAATCCACTAGGGTAAAGGCTTTTGGGCCTAGTTTATTGGCGTATAATAAGGACTGCCCCCAATCTCCTACGGTCATGGAATAAAAATTAGGTTCAAAAGCTTTATATTCCACAAATACTTTCCAATCCGAAGGAAGGACTGCATATATTTCATGTAAACCTTCTAAAGTATTTTGAAAGGCCTTTCTAAAATTTAATTGTCCAGGAAAACAACTTCCATCACTTAACCAAACGGTCAATGCTTTAGAACCAAGTTCAATACCATGTTTAATGACTTCTATATTATGTTCAATGGCTTGCCTTCGAATGGCTTTGTTGGTGTTTTGTAGGGATCCAAACTTATAACTCAATGCCTGGTCTTTTTGATCCTGAAAAGTATTGGAGTTCATGGCATCAAATTTCAAATTCAAATCGGTGGCTAATTGTTTAATGGCCGTATAATCTGAGGGGATATCCCAAGGAATATGCAAGGAGATGGCCCCACTTGAATTATTTAAGGCATGCAATAAACCTATGTCTTCCATTTTTTGTTCTAAGTTGCCTGGCTCCCCTGCCCCTGAGAATCGAGCAAATCGCGTACCCCCTGTACCCAATGCCCAACTAGGTATGGCCACATTAAAATCCATTAGTTTTTGAATAATGGCTTCTGCATTCGGGATTTCAGACTTTGCAAAATCAAACCTTTTTTGATGCGTTTTTTGTACATCAGAATTATGCTGGTCTATTTGTTTTTTGTCAATTCTCATCTTGGTTAATTTAACTTTTACGAAAGCTTATACTAGGGCAAATAAAATACATGGGTTAAGGGAATAGAAATAGGTGAATCATTCGAATGCGTTAACATAATATCCTTCATATAAGCCCACCATTTTTGCATAATGGGTTGTTTTGGCAAAGCGTCTAAGGCCATTTCATCTTGCACTTTCATTACGCCAAATAAAGCACCCGTTGCTTCATTTAAATAAATAGCATACTCGCTAATGCCTATTGTTTTTAATAAAGTAGCTAGTTCAGGCCAAATAGCATCATGACGCTTTTTGTATTCGGCTTCATTGCCTGCTATTAATTTCATTTCAAATGCTATCTGTTTCATCTTTTTAAATTTCTATCTTACAAATGAGGCGGCAATACCTCCATCAACATTCATCGCATTGCCTGTAGATTTATTCAATAAGCCCCCCACATAAGCAAAACAAGCATTGGCAATGTCTTCTGGTAAAATAATTTCATTCAATAAAGTTCTGCCTGCATAATAAGCAGGTAGTTCTTCTACCTTAATGCCATAGGCTTTTGCACGACCTTCGGCCCAACCTCCACTCCATATATTAGAACCTGCAATCACCGCATCGGGGTTAATCACATTTACTCTAATTTTATCCTTGCCTAATTCTGCTGCATTTAAACGACTTAAATGAAGTTGTGCTGCTTTTGCCGATCCATAGCCTGCATTGTTTGGCCCACTCACTAAGGCATTCTTACTTACAATATTTAAAACATCCCCACCCATATTTTGTTTTCTCATTATACCAACTGCAGCTTGCGTTACTAGCATTTGACCTTTCACTAGTACATCGTATAATAAATCCCAATCGGCTTCGGTATGGTCTTCAATGGTTTTTGAGATTGATAAACCAGCATTGTTTACAATCAAATCCAAGCCACCAAAACTTAAGGCTGCTTGCTTGGCAGTTGCTTGTATAGTAGTAGCCTTGGTCACATCCAACAAACAAGCAGAAACCATATCTTTTCCAAACAAGCCTATAAATTCTTCTTTGGCTTCTTGCAATCTTTCTGCATGATTGTCCGATAATACCACACAGGCCCCTTCGCTTGCAAATTTCTTTGCAATGGCCTTACCTATTCCACCACCACTTCCGGTTACTAATGCAATGCGACCGCTCAATGCTTTAGGTTTAGGCATTCTCTGCAATTTGGCTTCTTCCAATAACCAGTATTCAATATTAAAAGCTTCTTGTCGAGGCAAAGAGGTATAGCTTGAAATGGCTTCTGCCCCTTTCATTACATTAATCGCATTGATATAAAACTCAGAAGCTACTCTTGCTGTTTGCTTGTCTTTGGCAAAACTAAACATACCAATGCCTGGATATAAAATAATAACCGGATTGGCATCACGCATCGCTGGACTGTTGGCATGCTTACAACTAGTATAATATTCGCCATACATTTTTCTGTAGGCTTCAAATAAAGGGGCTAGTTTTTCTTTCACCGATTTCACCTCTGACAAATCTTCCGTAGCATTTAAATTTAATACTAATGGGGAAATTTTAGTTCTTAAAAAATGGTCAGGACAACTGGTACCCAATGGCGCTAATCTATCTAAATCTTTTGAATTGATAAATTCTAATACACGTTCATCGTCGGTAAAATGTCCAATCATTTTGGTAGCCGAACTACAAAAACCCCTTAAGATGGGCGCTAAGGCTGCTGCTTGATTTAATCTCTGTTCAGGCGATGCAGATTTAATTTTTTCTCCAGCAAAAACTGTTGGCTTTTTGGCAATACTTGCATTTATATATGCTGCACATTTTTCAATTACTTCTAAAGTGTTCACATAACTTTCATAAGCCGTATCTCCCCAAGTAAATAAACCATGTGAACCCAACATAATACCAATGATGCCGGGATTTTTATCCAAACATTCTTTTAATTGTAAGCCTAAATCAAAGCCTGGCTTTTGCCATGGCACCCAACCTATTTTTCCACCAAACAATTCCTTGGTTATTTTTTCTCCATCCTTTGCAGCAGCAATAGCAATGGCTGCATCGGGATGCAAATGATCTATGTGTTTGAAAGGCAAGAATCCATGTAAGGCTGTATCAATACTTGGTGCTTTAGAGGCTAAATCATAAATGCAATGATTGAATAATTCTACCATTTCATCTTCATGTACCAAACCGCGGTATCTATTTTTTAAACTACGTAATCTATCTACATACAAAGCAGCCAATCCATTTTTTTGCATCGTGCCTAAATCTCCGCCACTTCCTTTCACCCACATTACTTCTACCTCATTGCCAGTCAAAGGATCCTTGGCCATGGCCTTGCAAGAAGTATTGCCACCACCATAATTGGTTAAACGCAAATCGGCTCCTAATAAATTGGAGCGGTAGACGAGTAAGGCTACTTCATCTCCCTTTAACGCTTCCGCTTTTTTATCGTCCCATAAATAACTCACCTGCTTAAATTTCTTTTCCATTCCAACGATTGTTTTAATTTATATTAATGATGATTGTTATTGCCATAACCCACCACCAATACAGAAATAATTATAATGACAATACCAGCAATAATAGTGGTATTTGTTTTTTTACTCACTCCCTTCCACTCTTTCAAGACCAAGCCCCACATATTGGCCACTAAAATAATAAAGGCCATATGTAAAATCCAAGAACTTGGCCCATTACCTAATTTACTTTCGCCCATGCCATAAAAAAAGAATTGTAAAAACCAAGTAGTGCCCGCTAATGCAGAAAAAATATAATTTTTTAATAAAGGAGTTTGCTTATTGGAATAATCTCCAAAAGTTTTATTACGTGCATTTAAAATCATACACCAAATAAAATTAGTGGTTAAGCCTCCCCATAACAAGACTACATAAATAACATTGTTGCGGTACAAGAATTCACCTTGTCCTGGATTGGCCAATTTCCATGCATCATTGGCCACTGTGCCCATTACTTGGCCTGCTTCTAGGCCAAAATTAAAACAAGCACTTAGCACCCCTGATACTATAGACACCAACATGCCTAAAGCAAATTTATATTCTGTAGTAGAAGCACTGTTTGCTTCCTTAGTTAATTCTCGTTCTTTTAATACCCCTGCTTTACCACTTACGATTATTCCAACAATGCAAATTAATAAGCCAATCAATACGGTGATGCCCCAACTTGAATGTAACATCCCACTAAAAGTATCTTTCCCATTTACTGGATGAAAGTCATAATAGATAGCAGGGATGATGGCACCAAATACCATACATAAACCCAAGATAATACTGCTGCCCAATGAAACCCCTAAATATCGTACCCCTAAACCATAGGTTAAACCACCAATACCCCATAATACACCAAAGAAATAAGTAACTCCAATTACCGCGCCACCGGTGCTTTTAATAATTTCTACAAAACCGGGGATGGTTAAATAGGCAGCAAGTGGCGGAACAATTAACCAAGAAAATAAACCCCCTATGATCCAGAAACTTTCCCAGTTCCATCCTTTTACTTTTTTATAGGGCATGTAAAAACTGCCCGAGGCAAAACCGCCAACAAAATGAAAAATAACGCCTAATAATGCATTCATAAATTTATTTTTTTACCGCATTTAAAATGACAGGCCCGATCAAACCCGATGGCAACAAGGTGGAATTGGCTTGATAAAAAGGCATGGTGGTATAAGTGATTTTATTTTTTTCTTCAGATTGTGCATCGCCAATTAGACGGTTCACCCATAAATTAGTCACTTTAATTTCTATTTTATTACTACCTGCTCTTAATGCATTGCTTATTTCAAGTTGATAAGGCGTTTTCCAAGCCACCCCAATAGATTGTCCATTGATGATGACTTCTGCCATTTCTTTTACAATGCCTAAGTCTAGGATAAAGCCTTTGTAATTGTTTAACCAATGCTGTGGTACATCAAAATACTGCGTATAGGTAGCTGTTCCAGAAAAATACTTCACGCCAGTATTTTCATTTTCAGTAAGCGATTTTAGTTCATCCATCGTAATGCTTTCAGGCGCCCCTCTTTCTTTTTGAAAATTCACCTCCCAACCTCCTGCTAATCTAATCAACCTGTTCTCCAATTCAATGGGCTTTGTATAAGTGGTTTGTGTTGTTTTTTTACCAAAGACAACAAAGACCGCATCATTAGGCGTAAAATCTATCGTCACCTTAGTTTTGTTACCTACGAAGGCATAATTTGCTTTTTCGATTTTGCCAGTTTCAGGATGCCATAGCTCCACTTCTTTCCCGATAACTCTAAATACTATTTCTAATTTTTGTGCTTCATTTTTTCTGTTGTTCACCCAATAGATATCCTTGTCTTTTAATTTACGATGCACATACATTATTTTGGCATTCGGATCATTGAAAGAAAAATCACTGCTAACACCTGCCTGCGTTAACACTTCCTGTACCGTTTTGCCGGTGCTAATATTTTGATGTGCAGGCGACCATATTTTATTTACTAATTGATAAAATAAAGCATTGTTGTCTTTTAAGCCTGTTGGCCTTTCTGGTTTAATTCCAGTAACGATGGCCCCTGCATCTACGAATGATTTTATTTTCTTTAAAACATCTATAGACATTTGCTTGGCATTGGAATCTAAGAAGAGCACCTTGTACTTCATGCCTGTTTTGGTCGTAAAATAGCCGTTCACATAAGTCAACTCATGCAATAAAATATCCGAGTTTACAAAATCATAGTTGTAGCCTGTTGGAATGGAGGGTGAACGAAAACGATACAAAGAAGTAATGTTATTGTCCTCTCCATAAAATACTGCTACATCTGCCACAAATTTTCCTTGCTGTAATAAATAGGATGATCTAGCCAAATAATTAATCCATACATCGGCATGGTTGGCCCAGGTTTCATGTCTATTGAACCATTGACCAAAGGGGCCCAAGCCCAAACCAGGAATTTTATCATCTAAAGGTTGATGCGTTGAACAATGAATCACAAAACGATTCAATCCATTGGCCAATTCTAAATCGGCCGTGGATTTTAAATTTTCTGGCGCATAAGACCAAGCCGCTGCAGGCAATCCCAGTGCAGTGAATGATTCTGCCGCTACAATATTTTGCCCGTAGATATGTGCCACAGAAGCAGACTCACGAATGTCTGCGGTATACTTGTGTTGATCGTTGCCATTGATGAATGGATTCGGTGTCCACATGGCAGACATAGGAATGGCTGCTGTTCTTTTTACTTCCATCCCATCGGCAATAATTCTTCTTTCATCTTCATGCGATTCAGAATATCTTTTCATACCATAGCGTGCAAGTATATTGGTTAATCCATCATAATGATAAGCCACGGTTAAATCTCCAATGGTTTTTCTAAAATCAAATAAAAATGCTTCTGTTGCTGTGGCTGATTTAATAATATGGCCTGTTAAAGCAGGCAACCATGGAATCAAACTATAGCCTCTTCTTTTTAAAAATTCTATAGGCAAATTGGCGGTCCAGTTTTGCGCCCCTGCCTCCCAACTGTCTGTGACCATAAATTGCAAGCCTCCTTTAGCCCCCATTAAACCACCTGTCGCAGACTTGTATTGATTTAAGTAATTGGTAAAATATCTATTGATGGCTGCTGGATTCATTTTGTCTACTTCCAAACCTGTGGCTTCTGGAGAGGCTGGATGATTTTCAATGCCCATTAAGGAATACCCAAAGCGCATAATTTTCCAATCCCCCGCAGGCACTTTCCAATTTAATTTTCCATTGGCATCCATCTTGGTTGTTAAATCAATAATGTCCTTGGCCTCAATCACATCATTTGCTATCAAGGTTCTTTTAGCTTCTAAATCCATCACAGGCGTGAAGGCTGCTTTTTCTTCAAACATGTGTAGTCGATCTGCTGGATATAAATTTATTTCTTGAATCATCACCCCAGGAGGAATCACTGGTGCAGATGGGGCACCAAGTAAGGCAGCTAGACCCCCCGTACTTGGCGGTGGGTTCTTAATTTTTATTCTAAAATATTTTGCAGTAGTGGCAGGAATGGAAAGAGTGTTTTGTAAAGTAGATCCAATAAAAATTGTCGTGATGAATTTATAATTTATTCCATCATCACTTATTTCTAAAGCTCTTGCATCGGCTGGATCTGCTCCTTGGCCAAATACACCGGGATTGCCTCCGCCCACCATGGTGATGGCCTTGATGGTAGTGGGTTGTGGAAATTCAAATTGAATCCATGCAAATCCTTTAACATCATCTCTTGGCAATAAAATGCCTTTGCTTAAATCTCCATCTGTTAATGCTGCTAAAGTAAAATTTCCTCCACTAGCACTAATGGTTGCACCAAGTTCTGCTAAAGATTTATCAGCATTTGGTACTTTAAAAGCAATCACTGCAATGTCTTTGTAAAAATGAGGCAAATCCGTTGGATTCACTTCAGCGCCAAAATCGGCTTGTTTGGGAATACTCTGAAAAGGGCCAGTAATATCATTGGGTTTTGCGATGACTATATTTTCTTGTCCGCCTCTGACCCTAAGTTCTGTCCACACAGGTTTTTTCATTCCATCTGCTGGCTTTACCCAAGGGCCACCTGTTTCACTCCAACCGGGTGAGCCCGCAATGGCCATTTCTAATTTTAAAGAGTCTGCTAATTTAGTGGTATACTTAAAAGCGTCTTTCCATGCTGGGGTCATGTACACCAATCTTTGCTTTACAATTTGAGGCGTCATCATGGCCGCATCAAAATTTTGAAATCCACCGATGCCCGATTTTTGCATCCACAATAAATCTTTTTTTATCCCATCTTTAGTAATATTTCCATTCATCCAATGCCACCAAACTCTTGGCTTAGCCGTTTTTGGAGGATTTAAAAACCCCGCTTTTAGCGGGTCTGATTTTTGGCCATATACAGCTGTATAAAATACACTTATAGTAAGTAGGGAAAATAGAAATTTCTTCATTAGGTAGGCAATCTTTTTTTACACTACAATCTAAGGAATTTTAGGCTTTTTTGAGAGGGAAATGAGACAAAAATGACGAATTACTATGGGGTTGTAAAGCTGATGACCTGGCCATAGTTGGTGCCCGTAGCATAAGTAGCATAGGCCCTTAAATAATAAGTGGTACCAGAAACTAGCCCAGTAATATTACTTGTAAACGTGGTGAATCCTGCACCGTTGCTTGTTTTGGTTGTTAAATCGACAGTTGGGTTAGAAGAAGTTGACCAAACTACCCCACTTGCTGTAACCACATCCACCAAGGTTGAGCTTATTGTAGCACCGCTAGATGCTGTTGTAGCTGTAATTGAACTAACCGCTGTGGTTGTAATTGGATCTACAGGTTCCACTTTCAAAGTATCGTTGGCCAATAATTCAAAACCAGCTTCTGTAGAAGTGAAATAATTATATGGACTTGTATAATCAACTGATGGATCTACATAGAACCTTAATCTATTTAATTGGAATTCAGTTAGAGTAGTTGGACTAGAGAAATAAATTCTACCATTAAAATCTGCACCAATTGAAGCAGAAACTATTTGACCATACTTGGTTAATCCACCCGATTTGGACTTATCCATAAATCCAGTCGGCCTTAAATATATAAATGCTGAATTAGGGTTACTCGCAATAAGCGCACCCGTTTTAGAAATGCCTGGTGCGGTTAAACCTGACCATCCATAAATGACCACATTTTTACCAGAAACAAAGGAACCTTTTCCTGTAAAAGTAATGCCATGAATAGGTAAGAATTTAATATTAATTTTTGAATTGTCTAATGTATGTCGTCAAAGAAAGTGGACAGTTTAGTTGTAGAGAGTTTCGTTATTTAAATGTAAGATCTTTTCTTTTAAAAAAAATAGTTGTTTTCGTCTTTTTAGGGACTGTTGTTTAATGAGTGCTCTTTTCTGAAGGATTTGTTCTTGCCTTCCATAATACACATCTGAAGGGGTGACATTTTGTAGTGATTCATGGTATCGTTGATGGTTATAATACTCCACAAAATCCTCGATAGCATTAATTAATTGTTCGGGATGATAATAGTTTTCAAGT
>JAPLEP010000032.1:0-16226 GCA_026391155.1 Bacteroidota bacterium | reverse complement strand
TTACGACGGATCTCTTTAATGAAGTTCTCTGTAGATTGTTTTGGCTTCTGTTCCATGTCATTTTTGGTTTAATTGTTAATGATGGAAACACTCTACTAATTTAGACTATATTTTGTCCACTTTATGCTGACGATTTACAAATTTTACTTCTCCTTACTTAAACTCCGCTGGACAATAATTAATTTTCAAGGCGTCCATTTTGGGTTTCTGTTTTTGCAATCTGCTCAAAAATTCGGGATAATTTTTTGGTGCCTTTGGCGACCAAGCAATTTCTGCTAAGGCCAAGGCTCTTGGAAAAGCCATGTATTCTGCGTAAGCGGGTGTACTAATATACTCGGTCCAAAGATTGGCTTGAATACCTACAATATGTTTTGTTTGGGCCTCGTTTAACTCCGGCAAGTCGGGCTCAAAAGAATAGCTTTTAGACAAAGGCAGGAAACCTCCAATGGCCAAAGGTTGGGTCGCAGGATTGGCTTGGTAATAATCGATGTAAAAATAATCGGTAGGGGACATCACTACATCGTGGTTTAATTTTGCTGCTTCAATGCCGCCCTTGGTGCCTCTCCAAGACATGACCATGGCATTGGGCGAAAGACCGCCTTCTAAAATTTCATCCCAGCCCAATAATCTTTTGCCTTTGCTGGTAATAAATTTATCCATTCTTCCAATAAAATAACTTTGTAATTCTTGCTCATTTTTCAAACCTAATTTTTTGATCAGGTCCTGACAAAAACGGCTTTGTTTCCACTGTGTTTTGGGGCACTCATCACCACCAATATGAATGTATTTGCCTGGGAATAAAGCCATTACTTCGGTAAGCACATCTTCCATAAAAGCAAAGGTTTCTTCTCTAGGGCAAAGCACATCTTCTGATACACCCCATTTGGTGGCCACTTCATAAATTTTATCTGGGTTGCATCCGAACTGAGGGTAGGCTGCTAATACTGCTTGAGAATGCCCGGGCATCTCTATTTCTGGGATGATGGTGATAAACTTTTTATCTGCATAAGCCACAATGTCTTTGATTTGTTCTTGCGTATAAAAACCACCGTAGGGAGTATGGTCAAACTTCATGTCCTCGTATTTGCCCACCATGGTTTCTTTACGAATAGAACTAATACTGGTCAACAAAGGATATTTTTTGATTTCAATTCTCCAGCCTTGATCCTCGGTTAAATGCCAATGAAATGTATTTAATTTATACACGGCCATTAAATCAAGGTAGCGTTTGATAAAGGATACAGGAAAATAATATCTACCTACATCCAACATCAAACCACGGTAATGGTACCTTGGTGCATCTTCGATTTGGCAAGCAGCTGCAATAGGGGTCTCCTGAGAAGCAGTGGTACTGTATATTTGAGCAGGCATCAATTGAAACAAAGATTGCAAAGCATAAAAGGCACCCTTACCCGTTTTGGCCTCGATGTTTATTTTATGCTTGTCTATATTTAATAAATAGGCTTCTTCTGCCAATTCATTGTTCAATATAAAATTGATGCTATTCGATTTTGCATGACCATTTCTCACGCTTGCTGGAAGGGCATAAGCCATTTGAAGCTGATCTGCAAGCATCTGCGCAACGGAAGCAAAAGAGGCTGCTCCTTGAGTTAAAATAATTTGGGTATTTTTATTGAAACTAAAATGCCCTTCAGCGGGAATGATTTTTACTGGTTGTGGCATTATCGCATAATTGTTTTGACTCTTTGCTTGGGTCAAAACAATTAAAACACATAAAAGGGTGATCAAGGATTTCATAGCAATCAAATTTTGTTAAGCTAATATATCCAATTTTTTGCTTTAGACCACTGATTTTCTTAATGCAGGTGGGTGATGGCCCATTTTAATAAGCTGTTGTTCTCGTTGGGCAATTTTAATTTTTTCATGATATTATAGCGATGATTGCGAATAGTTTTTTCAGAAACAAATAATAAGGCAGCAATTTCACTGCTCTTTTTTTGTTTGGAGATAAGGTCAAGTATTCTCAATTCAGTTGTACTAAGTTTTTGTATAATTTGATGTAGGCTATACTTTTTTTTGATATGATCAAAGGCAATTTTTACTGCTACTTTAATCTGGTCTTTGCTCCAAGGTTTTACAATATAATTGAGGGGTTTCGTACTTGCCGCATTTTCTATGACTCCATTGTTACTGGAAGCGGATACATAAATAATTTCCAATTGAGGCAAAAGAGGCAATGCATTTTTTACAAAATCTATGCCTGTATTTCCCTGACCAAGGTGGATGTCACAGATAGCCAATGCTGGTTTGAATTCAGTTAATTTTTCAATAGCAAGATCATAACTATTGGCTAGAATGGTTTCATAGCCTGCATGATTTAATACCTCTTGTAAATCTTTCCCCAACTGCGTATCATCCTCTAAAATCAATATTTTATTTTGTAGCATAGTCTAAAAAATTTAATTTTTATAAACTTATTACTATTAAAATTATTTTCTATTAAAGAAGTTTAATAAATCTATATAGGTCAAAATTTATTAAAATAGTTTAAGAAATTAATCTAAGCTAAGGTTAAACAATTTTAACCTTATTAGCGGAAATGATAATATAGTTAAGCTATTTTAAGATAGGTCTTAACACTTCAAATTTCCCGTCTATGGATTTTTTGTCGTACTTAAGCCCAAGTATTTCTGCGACTAAAGGATAAATATTTACATTTTCAAAACCTTCAATGCGCAAACCTTTTTTAAAGGCAGGCCCCCAAGCCATAAAGCTAGCGCGCATTTCTACTAAATGATTGTCAAAGCCATGTTTACCTAAAGTTGTTTTTCTCTTGGATAAATTAAAGATTTTTGGAAAATGAGGCGTCACGATCAAATCACCTAAACGCTGGTACTTATCATCGGCAGAAGTATGATGCCAATAAGCAGGCGTTTCATCTAGTTTATATACGGTTACACTGGTGTCTTGTTTTAGTGCTTGGTAAGTAGCTTCAATTTTAGTTTTGTCTTTGGCATACAGATGCAGTTGGGTATCTCCCCAAGGCACGGTAAAATAGGCTGTATCAATAGCGGGGGGAAGCGGTAAAGTATTTATATTATCCACTTTGGCCATGCCATGATCTGAAACAAAAATATAATTGATGGGTAAATGTAAACTGGCCAATGATGCTTGTAGTGCATTAATACTACTATCTACAAATTGCACCGCTTTGCCTACATGCGCATCATTGGGGCCATATTCATGAGCGTCATGGTCTACCTGAGGAAAATAAAATGTAATTAAATGTGGTCTTTGCGCTTCGGGTAAACTTAACCAGTCTTTAATGGCTTTAATTCTAGCGGCTATATCAATCTTCTCATTGTATACATAATGATAAGTAGGTTTAATGCCTTGGATATCGGCTTCTGAGCCTACCCAATAAAAACTTGCAGAAATCATTTTTTGTTGCTCTGCCAAAACCCAAATGGGCGTTCCTCCATACCACTTACCTTCGGCTACCATTTTTTTATTCCCCATGCTGTAAAAACTACCGGTTGGCACATCGATATAAGCATTATCCACTAGTCCATGGTGTGCAGGATATAAGCCAGTTGCAATACTATAGTGATTGGGAAAAGTGACAGAAGGATAAGAGGGCGTCATATATGTTGCATGTACCCCTTTTTTTGCCAATGCGTTTAAATTATCGGCTTTATACAATTCATTAAAATCGGCCCGGAATCCATCTGCAGAAATTAATATGACATAGGGCTTCTTGATTTGTTCTGGGCTATTGGTCCTACCCTTAACAATTTGTTGGGTAGTGTCCACTGATATAATATAGGGCGTGTTGGTATGGGTATTGTGGGTAGTGTCTTGCGCAAAACTGACGATGGCTATAAATAAAAATAAAATAAATGCGGATAAATTTTTTAACATAAAGGGTGTCTTATTAAATCAATATTAAATAATATTAAAAACTATTTGGTTTTATTTTATTTCTTAACCAAATACTTAATTGGAAACTTAAAATAGCGGCAATCATTCCACCTGCTAGATCAATGGGAAAATGTTGTCCTAGGTAAACCCTAGAATAAGCACATAAAATGGCATAAATAGCAGCCATCCAAAATACTTTCTTATTAGGGAAAAAATAAACGGTCAAAAAAAGCAAACTAAAAGCAGTGGCTGTATGACCAGAAGGGAAACTATTGTAGGTATGAACTTCAACACCTGTTACGGTATGTATTTTAGAAATAGGGATGCCGCTTGCAATGGGTCGGTTAACATCAGGCCAAATATAATTCTTGGGTAATTGTGTAAGTAAGGTGGAGCTTAAAAAATTCAGTAGGATAAATACAATATCCTTTTTCAACCAACCAAAAACGATCAATAAATATGGAATCCAAATCCAGCCTTCGGCCAAGTAGGTCAATAGGCTAAAAAATCTATCTCCCAGCCATCCTAAATTGGTATTCAAGCTCAAAAAAAGGTTTTCCCGACCAAGCAATAAACTTAAGCTAAAAAGCAAGAGCGCCAAGCCAAGTGAACCTATCTGGGCCTTAACAAATGGTAACTGGATGCTTTTAAAAACAGACATGATTCAATGGGGCTGATTAAGGTGCAAATTTACTAAATGTTTATTCTGCACACTCAACAAATTATTTAAAAGGTTGTTATAACTTTAACCCCTTAGATGAGCCAAATTAAAGAATATATTACCGTTGTAGGTGCCCGAGAGCACAACCTCAAAAATTTTGACATTGTCATTCCCAAAAACCAGTTAGTGGTGTTTACAGGGGTCAGCGGAAGTGGTAAATCCTCCCTGGCTTTTGACACCCTATACAACGAAGGCCAGCGCCGCTATATGGAAAGCTTTAGCGCCTATGCTAGGCAGTTTATGGGCGAAATGGAACGGCCCGATGTAGACCAAATTACAGGGCTTTCCCCGGTGATTGCCATTGAGCAAAAAACGACCAATAAAAACCCAAGGTCTACCGTTGGAACAGTCACCGAATTATATGATTTTTTAAGGTTATTGTATGCCCGTATAGGCAAGGCCTATAGCTACAATACAGGCAAACCCATGGTCAAATTTTCTGAAGCAGAAATTATCCAAAATATATTCACTCAGTTTAAGGACAAAAAAATTAATTTATTGGCACCTGTGGTGCGTGGAAGAAAAGGACATTACCGAGAATTGTTTGAAGAAATAAGAAAAAAAGGCTTTGTAAAAGCAAGGGTAGATGGAGAGATTATGGAGCTGAGACCTAAATTCCAAGTAGATCGTTATAAAATTCACGATATTGAAATTGTGATTGACCGTATTCCTGTCACAGATGCAATGAAAACAAGACTAGGCGAAAGTGTAGCCCAATGTTTAAAAATGGGTAAGGACTTACTCTTTGTTTTAGAAGAAGGTAAAACAAAATTGGTTCAATACTCTAAACAATTAATGTGTGAGACCACGGGTTTAAGTTATGAAGAACCTTCGCCCAATAGTTTTTCATTTAATTCTCCTTATGGTGCCTGTCCTAATTGTAAAGGTTTAGGCAATGTATATGCCATTGATATGAGTTTGTTGTTGCAGGATCATGCATTAAGTATTAATGAAGGGGCCATTCACCCATTGGGGGAAGCAAGAGAGGCCAGTGTATTTAATCAAATCAAATTATTCGCTAGAAAGCATAAAATAAATTTAGACAAAGCCATTCAAGATTTATCTAAAGAACATTTAGATCTTATTTTATTTGGAGATAAAAATATTTCTTCTACTTTGGACATGGACTTAAACGATGAGAATATTCCCAATGAGTATACCGGAAGCTATGAAGGCATTGTGCCCATGATGAAAAGATGGTTTACTTCTTCTCAAAGTACCGACCATTTAAAAGCCTGGGTAGAAGGCTATATGGAACTCAATACCTGCCCTACTTGCGAGGGGGCAAGATTAAGAAAAGAAAGTTTATGGTTTAAAGTGAATGAAAAAAACATTGCTGCTTTAAATGATATGCATTTGGATGCCTTGCAGGACTGGTTTAAAAAAATACCTGCGAAGCTTGATAAAAAAGATACTCAAATTGCAAGCGGAATTTTAAAAGAAATTGACGACCGTATTTCCTTTTTAATGAATGTAGGTTTATCATATTTGTCTTTAAGTAGGCCTTCTAAATCTCTTAGTGGGGGCGAATCTCAAAGAATTCGCTTGGCTACGCAAATTGGTTCTCAATTACAAGGCATTACTTATATATTGGATGAACCTTCTATTGGACTTCACCAACGCGATAACCAAAGGTTAATTACAGCATTGAAACAACTACGTGATATTGGTAACACTGTTTTAGTAGTAGAACATGATAAGGACATTATGATGGCTGCCGATTATTTAGTGGACATTGGTCCTAAAGCAGGTATTCATGGTGGCCATATTGTTGCGCAAGGCACGCCTAAAGAAATTATTAAATTAAAATCGGATACTGCCCTCTTTTTAGCAGGCAAGAAATTTATTGAGATTCCTGCAGAAAGAAGAAAAGGCAATGGTTTACAAATACAAATTAAAGGAGCTACGGGTAATACTTTACAAAAAGTAAACTGCAGTTTTCCTTTAGGTACTTTCACCGTAGTGACAGGGGTGAGTGGAAGTGGAAAGTCTACTTTAATCAATGAAACCTTATATCCTATTCTTTCTCAGTTTTGTTATAATAGCAAAACCAAGCCCATGCCATTTGTTAAAGTGGAAGGCATTGAGCAAATAGATAAAGTAATAGAGATAGATCAGTCTCCTATTGGAAGAACCCCTCGAAGCAATCCTGCTACTTACTGTGGTTTTTTTACCGATATCAGAACTTTATTCGCTTCTGTGCCTGAAGCAAAAATTAGAGGTTATCAAGCGGGTCGTTTTTCCTTCAATGTAAAAAGTGGCCGTTGTGAAATATGTGAAGGTGGGGGTATGCGTGTAATTGAAATGAATTTCTTGCCCGATGTATATGTGCACTGTGAAAAATGCGGTGGTAAAAGATATAATAGAGAAACTTTAGAAATCAGGTACAAAGGAAAATCGATTAGTGATGTATTAAACATGACTGTAGAAGAAGCCTGTGAATTTTTTCAAGCCGTCCCTTTTATTTACAGAAAATTAAAAGTTTTAAATGAAGTAGGTTTGGGCTATATTACTTTAGGACAATCGGCTGTGACCTTAAGTGGGGGCGAAGCACAGCGTGTTAAGTTAGCGACTGAACTTGGTAAAAAAGATACAGGCAAAACATTTTATATTTTAGATGAGCCTACAACAGGACTACATTTTCAAGATATTCAATTATTAATTGGGGTGTTGAACCGATTAGTAGACAGAGGTAATACCGTTTTAGTCATTGAACATAATATGGATGTGATCAAAGTAGCCGATCATATTATTGACCTTGGTCCAGAAGGTGGAAGTGGTGGTGGAGTAATTCAGTTTGAAGGTACGCCCGAAGAAATGATTAAAAAATCAAAAACGCATACCGCTAAATTCTTAGCACTAGAAATGAAGGGCTAGGCGCGAATCATGGGAATATGATCAATGCCATCTTCATCATAAACCTCACCAGACTGCTCAAATCCAAAATCGCTGTAAAATTTTTTCAAATATAATTGAGCCCCAATTTTTATTGGGCCTTTGCCAAATAATCTTTCACATTCTTTGATCGAATAGTTCATTAAGTCTTTACCTGCGCCTGTTCTTCTATGTTTTTGGGCTGTGACTACTCTGCCAATACTTTGATAGCCATCATACATGATGTCTTTTTCAAACAATCGGGTAGTGGCTACTAACTCATTCCCAATATAGCCAAGGGTATGCAATGCTTTTTGGTCATTGTTGTCCAAGTCTAAAAACACACAATTTTGTTCTACCACAAAAACTTCACTTCTTAATCTCAATAAATCATACAATTCTACTGAATTAAGTTCATTAAATTTCTTGGTTTGCCATTGAATGGTAATGGATGTACTCATAAATCAAAAATAGGGATAAAATAAATAAGCTAGCTTTTATAAATGTTTAATAACCATATTTGCCTTTCCAACGCTCTTGTAAAAACTTTTTTATTTCTTGTTCGCGTGTATTTTGCTGAGGCTGATACAAGGCTGTATTGACTATTGTATCTGGTAGGTATTCTTGCGTTATGAAATTATTTTCTCCTTTATGGGAATACTGATAGTTTTTACCATAGGATAAATCTTTCATCAATTTAGTAGGTGCATTGCGTAAATGAAGTGGCACAGGTAAATTACCTGTTTTGTCTACTAGTGCAAGACCATTACTAATGGCTTCATAAGAGGCATTGCTTTTAGGGGAGCTGGCCAAATAAATAGCACATTGTGACAATATAATTCTGGATTCAGGGTAACCAATTTTATTCACCGCATCAAAACAGGCATTGGCCAATAAAAATGCATTGGGATTGGCATTACCAATATCCTCGCTAGAAAAAATCAACATTCTTCTTGCGATAAATTTTACGTCTTCTCCGCCTGCAATCATTCTTGACAACCAATAAATGGCGCCATTAGGATCCGAACCGCGCATACTCTTAATGAAAGCAGAGATAATATCATAATGCTGTTCTCCATTTTTATCATAGAGCGCAATATTGGTTTGTGCCACTTCCATCACCCATTCGTTGGTAATGACCAAGGGCTTACCCGATTTTTCAATATCGATTAAGGCTTCTACGGAGAGTTCCAAAAGATTCAATAATTTTCGGCCATCTCCCCCCGACAATTGCAATAAAGCAGCCGTTTCTTTTAATTCAATTTTTTGCCCTTTAAATAATTCATCTTTCTCCATGGCCTGATGAATTAATTTCAACAATGCTTTTTCATCTAGGGCTTTTAAAATAAATACTTGGCATCTGCTGAGCAAGGCACTGTTCACTTCAAAACTTGGGTTTTCTGTAGTAGCACCAATTAAAGTAATGGTCCCTTTTTCTACCGCACCTAATAATGCATCTTGTTGTCCTTTATTGAACCGATGAATTTCATCAATAAATAAAATAGCGCTGGTTTTGGTTTTGGCTTCCTCAATCACTTCTCTTAATTCCTTCACTCCGCTACTAATGGCACTTAACTGATAATAGGCGCTGTTAAAAGTAGTAGCGATTATATTAGCCAAAGTGGTTTTGCCCACTCCAGGAGGACCCCATAAAATCATCGAAGGCACCTTGCCCTTGGCAATGGCTTTTTGCAATACACTGTCCTGGCTGGAAAGATGTTCTTGACCCACTAAATCTGCTAGGGTTTGTGGACGTAATCTTTCGGCTAAGGGTATGGAATGGTTCATCTAGCTAAAGATACAAAATCTTAAAACCATTTTATTCAAATAAATGCGGGGATTCTTTAACCAATTTTAGGGTAGTTCTAATGTGCACAATCCCAATGATGCCGGTAATTAATAAAAATACGGACACCCCTTTTAAGATAGATAAAACCAAGGCATTGGTAATTTCTTTGGGCATACCTGGTTGTTGTGTTAAAAATTCATCAATAAACTTGAGCAAAACAGCATTGGTGGAAACCAATACACTGATAGAATTGACAAAAAACAAACTGCATAAGAAAAAACTTACGTAGGCATTTACTTTAATAAAATCTTTCAATTTTTTGGTTTGTACTATTTCTCTTTCAATCCCAAATTTTAAAAACTTGAAGCTGGCAAAAGTATAAATGACTAAGCAAGCCACGATAAATACCATAATTAGTGCACTAGGATTGGCCAAGGAAGATAATAAAATGATGACGTCTAAAAATGCAAAAAACAAAGCAATAGGTATTAAACAATAACTGAGAACAGTGTATAGTCTTAAGTTTTTTGGCATGGGTAACTAATAATTAAAAATATTTTATTTCAAATTCAATTTAATCTGCAATTCTTCAAATTGTTTGGCATCAATGGTGCTAGGTGCATCCAACATTACATCGCGACCACTATTATTTTTAGGGAAAGCGATAAAGTCACGAATACTTTCGCTACCACCTAATAAGGCACATAAACGGTCAAAACCAAAGGCAATGCCACCATGTGGAGGCGCTCCGTATTCAAAGGCACCTAATAAAAATCCAAATTTATGTTGCGCTTCCTCAGGACTCATGCCTAGTGCTGCAAACATTTTTTCTTGAAGGGCTCTTTGGAAAATTCTAATTGAACCTCCACCAATTTCATTGCCATTTAATACCATATCATAAGCATTGGCCTTAATGCCTGCATAAGGATGTTCTAAATATTTAGCAGCGTCTTTAATTTCTGGTGCATTATTGATCATAATATTGATATGATCGGGCTTAGGAGAAGTAAACGGATGATGTCTTGCTACCCAACGGTTGCCTTCTTCATCATATTCAAACAATGGGAAGTCTAGTACCCATAACAATTTAAATTCATCTTCTTTTCTAAACCCTAATTGCTTGCCTAATTCTAATCTTAATTCACTCACTGCTTTACGCGTTCTTTCTTCAGGCCCTGCTAGTATTAAAATTAAGTCACCTGCTTTTGCATTAGAGGCAGCGGCAATGGCTTTTAATTTATCTTCTGTATAAAATTTATCTACACTACTTTTAAAACTACCATCAGTATTACATTTAATAAATACCATACCCTTCATACCAATTTGCGGACGCTTCACCCACTCTGTTAATTCATCGGTTTGTTTACGTTAGTATTCGCTGCATCCAGGAACGGCAATGGCAATCACTGTTTCTGCTTCGTCAAACACTTTAAAGTCGGCTCCATTAATAAGGGCTGCCTTATCTTGCTTTTCAGCATACACATGCGCAGGCTTTTTTAAATTGCATAATTCCATACCAAAACGAATATCTGGTTTGTCATTACCATACTGCCACATCGCATCTTCCCAAGTCATTCTTTGAACGGTCTCGGTGTAATCAATATTTTTAACGTCTTTAAATATGCTTTTAATTAAACCTTCAAACATATTTAAGATATCTTCTTGTTCTACAAAACTCATTTCACAGTCTATCTGTGTAAACTCGGGTTGTCTATCGGCTCTTAAATCCTCATCTCTAAAACATTTTACAATTTGGTAGTACCTGTCATAGCCACTTACCATTAATAATTGCTTAAATGTTTGTGGCGATTGCGGTAAGGCATAAAATTCACCTGCATTCATTCTACTAGGCACCACAAAATCTCGCGCACCTTCTGGTGTAGACTTTATTAAAAAAGGAGTTTCAATATCCATGAAACCTTTTTCATGTAAATAGTTTCTTGTAGCGCGGTTTACATTATATCTAATGGTTAAATTCTTTTTTACAGCGTTTCTTCTTAAATCTAAGAAACGGTATTTCATTCTGATATCATCTCCGCCATCTGTATCGTCTTGAATCGTGAAAGGAGGTACCAAGGATGCATTTAATATAGTAAACTCGCTCACTTTAATTTCAATTTCTCCGGTGGGAATATTTGCATTTTTACTAGAGCGTTCAATCACCGTTCCTTTGACTTGAATGACAAATTCACGACCCAAGGGTTGTGCATCCAATTGTGCTTGTAATTCTTCTCCCATCAACAATTGGGTAATACCATAGCGGTCTCTTAAATCAATAAAAGTGATGGCACCAAATTTACGAATGGTTTGTACCCATCCAGCGAGGGTCACGTTTTGTCCTACAAATGGAAGATTTAATTCCCCACAATGATGCGTTCTGTACATACTTTAATATTGAAATAGGTTTCGGTGGCAAATATAGCCCAATTCCTAGAAAAACCCCATCTTTGCGCTATGACAGATCAGGCGATTACCCCTCAGTTTAGACGTATTATCTTATCCGGGTATTTCTTTTTAACAGGTATTTGTTTTTCCTCTTGGGCCAGCCGTATTCCCGATATAAAAATGAATTTAGGATTGAATGATGGGGCTTTTGGCGGGCTCTTATTGTTCTTACCCATGGGTACTTTTTTAGCCATTCCCATTGCAGGAAGTATGACGGCTAGACATGGTAGTAAAAAAATCATCACCCTTGCTGCCGCTTTTTATCCCTTTGCATTAATGTCCTTGGGTTGGGCCAATAGTACTTTTCAATTGGCTACCTGTTTATTTATTTTTGGCATCTTGGGCAATCTATTTAATGTTTCAGTGAATACTCAAGCAAGTACATTGTCTAAATTATTTGATAAAAGCATCATTGCTAGATTTCATGGTTTTTGGAGTTTGGCTGGTTTTTCTGGCGGCTTACTGGGCGGTTTATTTGTGGCCCAAGCCATTTCTCCTTTGCAACAATTCATCTTGATGGCCTGCATTGCTTGGGCCTATGTGTTTTTTACCAGAAAATATTTATTAGAAGGAGACTTTAACAAAGCACCCATCAATAAAATGTGGAACAAACCTAGTCCATTGTTGTTACAATTTGGATTGGTAGCTTTAAGTAATATGATTTGTGAAGGAATGATGTTTGATTGGAGCGGTGTCTTTTTTCAGAAAGTAGTGAAAGTGTCAGATGAGTGGCGGACCACCGGTTATATTTCTTTTATGGCCTGCATGACCATGGGCAGAATGTTTGCAGATGCATTAATTAATTATTGGGGGGCTAGAAAACAATTGATGTTAAGTGGACTGGTGGTTACTTTAGGCATCATCATTGCCATTGCTTATCCAAGTATGGTTTTTAGTACCCTTGGATTTATGTTGGTGGGTTTTGGGGTATCTTCTGTAGTGCCTACTATTTATGGAACCGTGGGTAGAAATGCCGCGCCAGGCCAAGCAAGCATAGCATTGGCTACCGTGTCCAGTATTGGCTTTTTTGGGTTTTTAATTGGACCTCCTTTGATTGGTTTTTTATCTCAGGCCATTGGGCTAAGATGGGCTTTTTTAACCATTGGAAGTTTGGGCATTGTTACTTTTTTTCAAGCCCATCGACTTAAAAAATATTTATAACAAACTTATAAAGTAGCTGTTTCATTTTTATGCCTTGGCTTATAAATCAAGTAATAATAGGCCAAAATAAGCACACCAGTTACAAATGGAATCATCGCTAAATGTTTCACGGTCACGGTGCCAAATACCAACTGGGCATCGACGCCAAAAAATTCACTGCACATCCAAAAAGAGTTGGCCATAATCCAAACACTAATTGCTAGGTTATGACATAATTCAGAAACAATATGCCTTGTTCTCCAGGCAATCACCATTGAAATACATAAAGTAGGAACAATCATGGCTATGCCGAGGGGTTTCCAAAACATACACCAGGCGATGTCTTTAAAAAGCCAAAAAACTATATGTAAATTTTCCATTTTGCGGTAAGCAATGGGGATATTGTATAATTTTTTTTCATCTTCGTTCATCTTGCTAGTAATGGGTTTAATTGAATGATGTTTAAAAATATTGATTTTTTTATTTCGGTGCTTATTTATTTCTTCCCTAGCAAATGAGCGAATCTTTGAATATTGGCTTCTGGATTTATTTCAGTTCCCTTTTCAATATGTTCAATCAGTTGCCAGGCAAAATAGGGCGCTAAAGAACAGCCCTTGGTGCCCATCCCATTGCAGATGCCTACTTGCTTAAACAGCGGATGTAAACCAACAAAGGGACGACGCTCCGTATTCGCTGGGCGAATACCCACTAGGTGGTCCACTACCTGATAAGGTAACTTTAAAATACTATCTAAAGCAGCCATCATTTTTTCTTTGAAGGCCAAAGAGGGTTCGCTATTCTGGTATTGCCATTCAAAGCTAGAGCCCACCCAAAACAGATTGTCTTTCCAAGGCACGATGGCCACATTGCTTTTATAAATATTTTCGGCGGGCAGGCCGTCAATAGCTACAACCAATGCTTCTCCTTTATTGGGGGCAAAGGGCAGGGTCTTGAAATAAATATTGTTCATTGAATTTAGCCCATCACAAAAAATTATTTTCTCCGCTTCGATGTTTTTCCATTGTATGCTATTTGTATTCAGTATTAAATCTTTTTCATCGAATTGATCTTCTATATAATTTGCTTGCATTTTTTTTCTACCTGCGTATAAAAACTGAATTAAATCAATCCAATAACATTCGTCAATTTCTCCAGTGCCATGTGTTGTATGGAAAAAACTTTTCCATGCTGGGGATTCATTCTTTTTCAAATAAACATTCTCATGATTTAATCTATAATCAAAACTTTCTTTCATTTGAATGGAAGGATGTATCAAAGCAACGGAGGCCTTTTTGATGATCGGTGCTGCTTCATTTTCTTGAAAAGATTGATACGCATTTACGGCAAAGGGCAAAACAGTTTCAATCATCCAGGTTTGCACTATTCGCCTACCTGTTACCGGATTCATCACACCACTTGCTACTTTAGTGGCAGAAGGCATTGTGCTGTTGTTGATGATTTTAAAAGATAATTTTTTTTCTTGCAAATAGTGGCCCATCCAAGTGCCCACTAAGCCTTGACCCACAATTAAATATTTTACTTTTTCTTGCAATTGTATTTGCTTTATTTTTTTACTGCCTATCTTTTAATTTCAAATCAGTCCCTGAACAAACTTACAATAAAAAATCCCTTATCGATTGGATAAGGGATTGAGGTATCAATTGGGTTGAACTTGTTTATTTTTTTAAAGCAGCAGCCATGGTAATACCAATATCTGCAGGGCTTGCACAAACATGAATGCCACAGGCAGCCATGATTTTCATTTTAGCAGCTGCAGTATCATCCGCACCGCCAATGATCGCACCTGCATGACCCATTCTGCGTCCAGCAGGCGCTGTTTGACCGGCGATAAATCCAACCACTGGTTTTCTTAAATTGTCTTTGATCCAATGGGCCGCATCTGCTTCCATGCTTCCTCCAATTTCACCAATCATGATGATGCCCTTGGTTTCAGGATCGTTCATTAGTAATTCAACGGCTTCTTTGGTAGTGGTTCCAATAATCGGATCTCCACCAATGCCAATAGCTGTTGTAATACCTAAGCCTGCTTTCACCACTTGATCTGCCGCTTCATAAGTTAAAGTGCCACTTTTTGAAACAATACCAATGGTTCCTTTTTTAAATATAAAACCAGGCATGATGCCCACTTTAGCTTCTTCTGCGGTAATGACTCCTGGGCAGTTAGGTCCTATTAAGCGAGTGCTCTTTCCTTGTAAATAATTTTTAACTTTTACCATGTCTTGCACTGGGATGCCTTCGGTAATACATACTACTAAAGCAATTCCAGCATCGGCAGCTTCCATGATTGCATCTGCTGCAAATGCAGGAGGTACAAAAATGATGCTTACATCGGCCCCCGTGGTTTTAACAGCATCCGCCACCGTATTGAAAACGGGTCTGTCTAAATGAACCGTTCCGCCTTTGCCAGGGGTTACGCCGCCTACCAAATTGGTGCCATATTCAATCATTTGACTGGCATGGAAACTTCCTTCTGTACCTGTAAAACCTTGTACAATGATTTTCGAGTTTTTATTGACTAATACTGACATGTAGGGCTATTTTGTTATTTGTGGCGCAAAAATAGGCTAATCGAGGTTTTTTTACACTTATTTTACAACAAAAATTGAAGGTTTTTTTATAAATGGCTTTCATGTGCTACTTTTGCGCTTCGCTTAGACAAATTAAAAAAATTAATATGGCAACAACATCAGACATCAGTCGTGGAATGATTCTAAAATTAGACGGTAACTTATATTCTGTAGTAGAATTTGGCGAAAATAAAACCGCTCGTGCAGCAGCTAAAATCTGGGCTAAATTAAAAGGGGTAGACAATAAAAGATCGATCGAAAAAACATGGAATAGTGGTGAGAATATATATCCTGTCCGTGTGGAGAAGAAGGCTTTTCAATACTTATATAAAGACGATAGCGGCTACAACTTAATGAACAATGAGACTTTTGAGCAAATAGCGATGGCCGAGGAAATGATTGACGCCCCTCAGTTTTTAATTGATGGCGCTGAAGTATTTGTATTTATGAATACTGAAACTGAACTTCCTATTGGAGCAGAACTTCCAGAAAAGATAGACGTTAAAATTACCTATTGTGAGAATGGGGTGAAAGGGGATACCGCAACGCGAGCCCTTAAAGCAGCTACCATTGAATCGGGAGCGACTGTAATGGTGCCTTTGTTTGTGAACGAGGGAGAGAAAATTAAGATTAATACCAAAAACGGAGAATACGTAGAAAGAGTTAAATAGATTTTTCATCGCCCTTTATTAAATATAAGGGCTCGAAAAATCACTCTTATGATATTTACAAGGCCCCACGAGTAACCGTGGGGCTTTGTTGTTACTTGGGCCTATAAAAATTAGGC
>JAPLEP010000005.1:0-3180 GCA_026391155.1 Bacteroidota bacterium | reverse complement strand
GAATGCCTACCCTCATGCATGGTTCAAGGATAAAATTTTAGCAAATTTGGGGGTTTATGATGAATTTGGGCCCCAGTTTTCTCAGGAAGAAGTCTTAAATCAGAAAAAACCCGTCAATTTTGTTTTGAATGACCCCACACCTATCCGATATATTGATCCGGAATTTTATCTGCATAACATTGCTGCCTTGTCTCTTATCGAGACCCAATACACGAATGGGGTACATGACATCCCTCGTGAATTAGATAAAGAACTGATTGACGAATGGTGCCAGTATCATCAATTTTCTGTTGATATTATTTATAATTGGTTTAAGTAATTAACGGAGTAGATTTGGAACAGTTATCTTGATTTTATATCCTTAACTTGTACAATGACCCTCCACTGTGATCATTGAGATAGTAGGCAATGACTGTTCGTACTCCGTCCTTCTTTTTTTTCCTATATTTTTTATTTTTAGCTTGTCTATTTTATGGCGGTAGGCTTTGCCCTGATTCCTACTATTATCTAAACTGGAGTCAACACCTGCAGCTATCTTATTTTGATGGGCCACCTCTGATCGCTTATGTTTTTCGTCTTTATACAGCAGTATTTGGAGTCCATGAATTTTCTTTATTTTTATTTGGTTTAAGCACGTTAGCCATCACTGCTATGCTTATTTGGCGGACAGCACTCCTTCTTTTTGATAGATCCACTGCAAATTATGCCGCAATGCTTTGGTTATTAACGCCAGGGGTATTACGTTTTTTTATCTTACAAGTAACATACAATACCGTGATGATTCTTTTTTGGAGCTTAAGTTTTTATTGTTTTATTAATTTGATCACTCAGAAAAGAACACGAGATTATTATTACTGCGGTATGAGCATAGGGCTGCTATTACTCTCGCACTATGTAGGCGCACTCCTGGTGGTGAGTCTATTGCTGGCAAGCCTTTACTATCGACCCTATCGATTTATTTTTAAAAGTATTCATTTTTATTTAGGGACTAGCATTGCATGTTTACTTTTCTCACCGGTATTGATCTGGAATTATCAACATCATTGGGCTTCTTTTGCGTATCAATTAGGACATGGCTTTCATAAAACTGCTTCTACACAGCATGTGACTCAAATCGCATCTTATCTATTCAATCATATCATCAGTTACAATCTGTGTTTTATCGCCTTGTGGGTCATGATATGGCGAAAAAGACAAAGCATTTTAAAATCAACCATTTATGGTGTTTTATTGTTCCCAACTATTTTTGTATTTGTTTTTTTTCTTATCAGCGCTTATTTTAGCCCTACGCAAAGAAACTGGAGTGCGCCCTTTTTTTATACGGGAGCCATATTGGTAGCCAGTTATTTAGCACCTTTACATGATAGAATTTTTAAACCTTATCTGAAAAAAAAGTATTTTTATCCCATTATAGTGGCCGGACTTGGCGTTTTAATAAGCGGCTTACCCAAAACACTCATCACCCATCAAGGACCATGGGGCGCTGTTTCCGCAACACAGGATATGTTACATAAAATCCCACCCCAGCTATATCAAAACAAACCCATTTTTGTCTCAAATCTTGATTTGGGTGCGGCAGCAGCTTATTTTTTACTACCTCATCCCATTATTTACGCCATGACTATTGATGCAGGGCATCAATACTATTATTGGTGGCAGTCTTCTTTGAAACAAACCGACTCTAACACTACAAAGGGATTTATTTATATGTCTTATGTTCCTTTAGAGGATAAAGCAGGATTATTCAAGACTTGCGGCTTGAAAAAAACGTTTAACGCTCAGCCCAATCATCTGTGGAGCACTGATTTTATGTTATATCTGTATGTATATGACTGCCCGCAGAATGCTTGAATTTGCACAGCGTAATCTAATGCGAAAATGCTATGCTCAGAAAACCATAAGATGGGAATGGAGAGTATTGCTATCACACACTAGTACAACGTTTCATTGATTCTGTCCTGTTGCATTAAGGACAGGATACAGTTTTTTTAATTTAATTCTCGCATCCGCAGTTGTAAACTGCCAATCAATTGTTGCTTCTTCTGCATTTCTTTGTTTGTTCCATTCGGAGATTTCTCGAATAAAGGTCTCTTTATCAGGAATCCGTCGATCAAGACATTGTCTGCTCAAATGACTTAATTCAATCTCAGCCATATTCAACCAGCTTCCATGCTTAGGTGTATAATGAATTTCAAGTTTATCCAAAATTCTTTTAGCTTCGGCGGGCTCAAAAGTTTCATATAACGACGAACCATCATGAGTGTTCAAATTATCCATTACCAATACAATTTTGTCAGCCAATGGATAATCATTATCGACCAACTCTTTGATAAACTGCGCCCAGTCCGTCTTCTTTCGCTGATCAGTTACCTTTGTGCTTCGTTTCCCCGCTAAGGGTTCACAATTTAAAAAAATATTGCAAGTACCATTTCTTTCATATTCCGCATCATAACGCAAACTCTCGCCAGGGCTTGCTGGAATTGGATTTCTTGTTTCTTTGATCAACTGTTTACTTGTTTCATCCATACAAACAACAGGGCGTTTTGAATTATAAGGTCGTTTATAAATGTCTAAAACATTTTCCATTTTGCAAACAAATTCAGCATTAGCCTCGGGAATACACCATTCTCTCTTTTGCCATGGTTTTATTTCGTTTTTTTTAAAACTCTGCAAATTGTTGAAGGTGAAACACTATCAATAAGTTCCAGTGATACTAATTTATTCGCTAACAATTTCAGCGTCCACCGACTTCTGCCTTCAGGCGGTGTTGAACAACTTAAGGCAACCAAATGAGCCTCTTGTTCACCGTCAATTTTACGAGGCTTAGGATTAGCATGTGGCCTACGGGATAGCGCTGACTCCATGTTCTCCTCAACAAATCGTTGACGTATTCGAGCCACTGTTTTACTACACACATGCATTTCTGTAGCTATTTCTTCATCTGTTTTTGGTTTTAGTTGAGTATCATTTGCATCGACAGATAATAGGACTCTAGCATGCATTAATTTATTTGCTGCTTTTTTGCCAACTCTAATCAGAGCCAACAATTCACCTCGTTCTTCCTGTGTTAATTTTACGATATACTTGTCCATGTGTGCTTCTTTCCAATGCGCCTCAAGAACGCGGAAGGTTAGCACACATCTCCTATAACAGGACAGAATCAGTGAAACGTTGTACTAG
>JAPLEP010000002.1:0-1530 GCA_026391155.1 Bacteroidota bacterium | reverse complement strand
TTGTTTAGTATTGTATTTTACCTTGTTCATTACAAATGTAAATTTACTATTAAAATTACATAAACCTGCAATTTATCAAATTGAAGGTTTATTCTGATGCCAATCCACCAATAGCCAACCACTCTTCATACGCTTCTAATTCCCTTTCAGCTGCTTTTTTAAAAAAACAATTCATAAATACCCGTTTGATTTCTGGTTAAATTATGGGCTGTAAATCCATGCCCTTTGTCGGTTAATTCTATAAGCGAAAAAATCGTCCAGTCTTTGGGTATTGCCGGAAAATACAAGGTGAACCTTTTTACATCTCCTTGTTGTTTAAAATAATGTTTTGCGGGTGCCATTGGAATATTAATGGCATGTAGCATTGGCAAATCTTCTAAAAAACTATCTGTTTTATTAAGAATTGTTGTAGGATGAATATTTACCCATCCACCATTGATATATTTAGTTTTACCAACTGTACAACAATGCACAATCGTGCAAGACTCTTCCTGATAATCGTTTAGCAAGCTTTCTTTAGCCGACTTGTCAATAATTACTTTAATGTCTGTTTTGGGTGCATACTTTTCGGGCATGGAATAAATTTTGTTGTTCCCGTTTTTAAACGTTTACAAATTTATTCCAGCAAATAGCAGCCTATTGGAGGAGTGAAGTTGGATGTTATTCAATAACCGGATAATATATTTCACCCCAATCTTCTTGTTGGTTCGTTAGCATGATTTCTATAACTAACGGAATCAACAATTTCAGCATATTGTTACCGTCTTTTACTTGAGAACGATTAATATCGCTTTTAAACGTTGCGCCACCATGCATCAATTGATTCCTTAACGTGTATAAACGATCTAAAACAACTTCTAACAAACCGGCTACATTTTGTGTCGATAGAAATTTCATTGAATCAACAACAGATTTATCGAATGGCTTTTTCCAGTCTTTAATTTCGCCACGTTGAAAGTCCCAAAAAGGTTTATAAACGTATTTATTCTCAATCAACAACCTCACCGGACCAGAAAACTGATTCCATAAAAGATGTGAAAAACGTTTTTCGTTATCGTGTTTTACCAATTTATGTACGAATTCACCAAAGCTTTCACGTTCTCTAAGCTGTTCTTCTTTCAATACATTAATAGCATAACAAGCATTAAAAGAAATCCATAAACCAATAAACTGAATGTCTAGGTCTTTACTATCCTCGGCACATTTCAGCCAACTAATAGCCCTATGCAACCGAACCGCATGCTGCATCGAAATATCGGCACGAACTTTTTTAAGTGCTGCTTTTAGTTGGGTTGCATTCATTTTAAAAACGTTTTAACTAAGATAGCTACTTGCTGCTGTTTAATGAAAAGAAGCGATTGTTTCTATTAATGAATTTTGATACTAATTATAATATAAATCAACTATTTGCTTTTTGAGATTTGTTTACAAATAGAACTTATTCGCCTTACAATTTAAGGCGAATAATTGCAAATAAGGTGATTAAGTGTTATATTCGCCTTATTATAGCCTAAAATGATCAAATACATC
>JAPLEP010000003.1:0-30828 GCA_026391155.1 Bacteroidota bacterium | reverse complement strand
TTACGACGGATCTCTTTAATGAAGTTCTCTGTAGATTGTTTTGGCTTCTGTTCCATGTCATTTTTGGTTTAATTGTTAATGATGGAAACACTCTACTAATTTAGACTATATTTTGTCCACTTTATGCTGACGATTTACAGGTGACTGGTATAATGCAAAGCAAGACAGAACACATGATATTTCGATAGTTAGTATTGTAGAACTAAATTCAAAATGGTCTGTTTCTGGTGTATTTGTATATTATACAGGTAATGCAGTCACTTATCCCACAGGTAAATATTCGTTTGAAGGGCAAACAATTTATCAATATGCTAAAAGAAACGCGAACAGAATGCCCACCTACCATAGGTTTGATATAAGTGTTACCTATGAAAACAAGACTAGAAAAAAACGGGAAACTTCTTGGAATTTTAGCTTGTATAATGTTTACGGTAGGGAAAATGCGTATAGAATATCCTTCCAAGATGATCCCCTAGATAAAACCAAAACACAAATTGTTCAAACAGCTTTATTTAGATGGGTTCCAAGTATCACCTATAATTTTAAATTTTAATAAAGATGCGTTCAATAATATATTTATACTGTACAATTCTGTTTTTCGCAAGCTGTGATAAAATTATTACACTTCCCATAAAGGACAATGAGACAAAACTGGTGATTGAAGCTAGTATAACAGACCAGCCTGGTCCATATTTCGTAAAGCTTACACGATCCATTAATTTGAATGAAACAAATAACTACCCAGTGGTTGAAAATGGCATTGTTATTATTACCGACAATACAGGCATTAAGGATACACTTAAATATGCAAAGGAGGGCATTTACAAGACGAAATTAATTCAGGGGGTATATGGAAGGACTTATAATTTAGAGGTGAATATAGAGGGTAAAAAATATACTGCAACCACCACGATGCCCTCTAAAGTAAAATTAGATAGTCTCAGAATTAATACTTTCGCCTTTAATGGTGAAAACCAATATAGTATTATTCCTGTTTATACAGACCCTGTGGAACTTGGCAATAACTATCGATTCATTCAACAGATCAACGATACTTTGGATAATAACTATAATATATTTAACGATAATTTGAACAATGGAAAAATAAATCAACGACCCTTAGGACGCGGCAATAAAGATATCTCAATTAAAAATCTAGACCTTGTTACGGTAGAAATGCAATGTATTAGTCAACCCACTCAGTTGTATTTTTATACACTAAGTCAACAAGGTGGAGCAGGGCCTGGTGGAGGAACAGCACCGACAAATTTACCCAATAATATTAATGGTGGAGCCCTGGGCTTATTCTCGGCCCATACTTCTCAAATTACATCTATTCGAATCCCCAAGTTTTAGCAAAAATTATTGAAGGTTGATATTTGAAATTTTGACTATTTCACCGGTTATAGGAGTTGCTTTTAATAACGATTTAATTAATTGTAAATCAAGTACTTAGGATAAATCTGTCGACCTTTCTTCTTTCGATCTGTGGTTTGATAAAGTAAAACCCAATTTTACAATATTTTAATATTTCTTTGTAAACTATAGTTATTTAATTGTTACTAATTATGAAGGAAATACTTGTTAAATTCAAACAGGTTTATTTTAATCAAACTTTTTCTTTAATGAATAGGTTTGATTTTAAATTTCTACTTACTTCTACTGAGGCCACTCATTTATTAAATAATTTAGCTGACCAGTATGATGTGATTTCGAACCACGACCAACTAGTTAGACAATATGAAACTAGGTACTTTGATACAGCGCAAAGAGATGCTTTTTTCCTACATCACAAAGGAAAATTACCAAGGTATAAGATTAGAACAAGAACTTATTTAGACACCAACGATCAGTTTCTAGAAATAAAATATAAAAATAATAAAGATAAAACTGAAAAATTTAGGATTGAATCCGCAATTTCAGAGGACTTATTCAAACAATCCAAAGTCATCTCTTTTTTAAATGAATACAATATCAATAATATAGGGGAATTTGAAGAATCTTTATTAGTAAGGTATAATCGAATAAGCTTAAAACATAAAGAATTAAATGAACGTGTTTCGTTTGATTTTGATATTGCATTTTCTAATAAACATATAAATACTTTGCTTGGAGATATCGTGATTGTTGAAGTTAAGCAAGAAAAAAGATTTAAATCAGAGGTCTTGACTTTTTTAAAGTCAATCCATAAACATACCATATCGATGAGTAAATATTGTTATGGACTTTTAAGCTCAGAGCCTTCCCTTAAACACAACAATTTTAATCCATTATTAAAGAATATTTATAAAATAAACACAACCTTATGATAGCTACTTCTTTTCTCGAACAATTTGACTTAAAACTTTTTACGATTGATTTTATTTCTAGATTTTTTTTAAACAGTTTATCTGTTATTGTATTAATTAAGTTGATCTATTTTTATATCCATAAGAAAAGCAATTATTTATTTACTTTCTTTTCTTTCAACTTAATCATTTTTGTCATATCCTTTTTGTTGAATAGAGTAGAAATGTCGATGGGTGCTGCTTTTGGTTTATTTGCTGTATTCTCTATGCTAAGATATAGGACAGAAAGTCTTGACATCACAGAAATGACTTACTTGTTTTTATCCATCGCTTTTGGTTTATTAAATGCGATGATTATAGCCAATTGGTACGAAATTTTATTGATCGATCTATTAATATTAGGTTTTGTGATTGTATTTGAGTCTAAATGGGTGGCCAATCATGAAAGTAGCAAAAAGCTAATTTATGATAGACTCGATTTACTAGCTAAAACAGATAAGGCCGATCTATTATTAGATTTATCTACAAGAACTGGCTACACTGTTAAAAAAGTAGAGGTAGAGTCGATGGATTTATTAAAAGATGTGGCCATATTAGTAATCTATTATAAAGAATAAAAGTTCATGAATTTTAAAAATTTTATTTTATTGGCTTTGCCTTTGGTATTAAGCACCTGTATAATGGCACAAAGTAAAAATGATACACAGTTATGGCTTGGCTTAAGTGTTAAAAAGAAGTTATACAATGGCTTTGTTGGCACATTTCAATATCGTGCTAGAAAAACAGATAATATTTCTACTTACAAAGGATCCTATTTTTATTTCACCCTAGAAAAGAAATTAAACAAAACATTTAATATTGAAACAAATTATAGGCTTGCTGTAATTGATCATTTATATTATCATAGATATGCATTGGGTATTGAAGCACAAGTAAAAGCTAATCATAATAAATTCATTTTGAGACCAATGGTTCAGTACCAAAAACAAGCCAGTGCTAATGATATTGAAACAAGCTATAATTCCAAAACATATTTTAGGCCTAGATTAACTTGGAAGAATGATTTTATCAATAAGCTAGAATTTTACGCTTATTTGGAACCGTTTTATAAAATTGATAATAATATCAATGTAAACTGGTGGCAAAATTCTATTGGTTTTAAATACGATTTATACAAAAAAGTTAAACTTAATCCATATTTTATTTGGCAACCAGATTTTACCCATAAATCCCCCGCAACTAATTACATTTTCGGGTTAGATGTAGAATTTAACTTTAAGTAATTTTAAAACATAGTAATGAGGTTTAAGCATATTTTTTTTATTTTTTCAATACTTATATTTAAGGTGGTTAATATAAGTGCGCAAAATTTTAGTTCTAGTAACTTACCCATTGTTATAATTAATACGGGTAATTATAACAATTCTACAGATAAATACGAAATTTTAGATGAACCTAAAATTATAGCTAGTATGGTCATTATTTACCGACCAGATAGTGCTAGGAATAATTTAAGTGATTCCTCAAATACTAATTATATAAATTATAAAGGGAAAATTAGCATAGAAATTAGAGGCTCAAGTTCACAGGTGTTACCTAAGAAGTCTTATGGATTAACTACTTTAAAGTCGGATAATGTTACCAATAATAATGTTTCTATATTGGGTATGCCTCCTGAAAATGATTGGATATTAAATTCTTTAGCATTTGATTCATCATTAATTAGGGATTATTTTTCGTATGAAATTTCAAGAAGTATAGGTAATTATTCACCTAGGGGAGTGTATTGTGAATTGTTTTTAAATGGCAATTATCAAGGACTCTATATTTTTATGGAAAAAATAAAAATTAATGATGAAAGAGTCAATATAAAAAAATTAACTACTAGCGATAATTCATTACCAAACCTATCTGGTGGATACATTATAAAAGCTGACAAAACAGGCTCAGATCCAATCGCATGGGTAATGAATAATATTTACGGCCAAGGGGTGGGTTTTATCAATGACAACCCTAATCCTATATTAATTACAACGGAACAAAAAAAATATATATCTTCTGTTTTTGATGATTTAGCCAAATCTACTTTTTCTGAATCTATATATAATGGTTATCCAACCGTAATAGATATACCTAGTTTTGTAGATTTTATGTTAATTAATGAAATAACTTCCAATGTGGATGCGTATCAATACAGCACCTATTTTCATAAAGACCGTGGTGGTAAGTTAAGGGCGGGACCAATTTGGGATTTCAATCTAACTTATGGCAATGATTTATTCTTTTGGAATTTAAATAGAAGTTTTACGGATGTATGGCAGTTTGACAATGGTGATAATGTAGGCCCTAAATTTTGGAAAGAATTATTTGTAAACCCAACTTTCAAATGTTATTTAGAAAAAAGATGGCTAGAACTAACCAAAGAGAATCAGCCCTTAAATAGTAATGTTTTAAATAAAAAGTTGGATGCCATTGTTCTTAAAATTGCGGAAGCAAGAGAAAGAGAAACAATCAGATGGGGTAGAACTAAAGATCAGACAATAGAAATTGCTAAAATAAAACAATGGATTTCCAATAGGATTGCTTGGATGACTTTTAAATTAGCGAGTAATCAAACTTGTTTTATTACTACTATGCCAAATTTAGTAATATCAAAAATTCATTATAATCCAACTGCGGATAATAATGAATTATTAGAATTTATCGAGCTAACAAATAATAGTAAAGAAATCGTAAATCTAACAGGATATTATTTCAAGGATTTAGGCTATCAGTTTCAATTTCCTTCTGGTTCGAAAATGGGGCCTAATCAAAAAATTTATATTGCTAGGGACAGTCTCAGTTTCAAGAAAGCTTATGGTATCAATGCATTTGGTCAATCATCTACAAGTTTATCTAATAAAAAACAAAATTTAGTTTTAGCGGATGCCTTTGGAAATGTCATTGATCAAGTGGAATATGCGTCTACCGCACCATGGCCTAGTTCTGCCAATGGATCAGGAAATTATTTGGCGCTCAAATCCTTAGACTTGGACAATAGTCAAGCCTCTAATTGGACTACTTTAAATGCTTCTTTAGATGCGGACAATAATGGAGTTGTAGACTTTGTAAACGATGAATTTATAAAATTATCACCTAATCCATTTTTTAATCAACTGAATTTTGATTTTTTTCTAAAAGGATACACAATGCTGAACCTGGATGTGTTTGATGTAGCCACAGGTTCTAAGGTGTTCAATCAACAAAATATAGGAGTAGGCACCCAACTTCAATTTAATCAATTAACTATTGGCACTTATATCTTTAGAGTATTATCAAGCGATAAAGTAGTAGTTCGACAGTTTAAGATGATAAAGCTTTAGTATAATTGTGTTATCACCTACTTATTAAATACTTATAATTTCCACTGAATTGAAAAACTTATCGCACGGCCCATTCCATATACACCCGAGCCATGTGTCTTATACTTTTCATCTAATACGTTAATTAAGTTAATATATATATCAAAATATTTTGTTTTAACACCAGCATCTAAATTTATTAAATTCCAATTTGGAGTGCCGAGTTTGCCAATTCGATTATCGTCTTTATCGCCTTGTGCTAATCTATCTTGTTTTCCAGCAAATATATGTGTCAATGCAAAACTTAAAGTATTTTTTTTCCATTCTAATTTATTTTGACCAAATATTGGGGGTATTCTTCTCATGGGTTCGTTCTTTGTTTTATTTTGCCCATAGGTATAAGTTAAGTTCGATGTCCAATTAAAATTTTGTTGAATGATTTTACTTAACGATATTTCAAATCCTTGAATATAAGACGACTCCACATTTTTTTTATTATATACATTATAGCCATTTATCACTTGACCCTCCATTTTTACCCTTGTTATAATGTCTGATAACTGCATATTATATATAGCTAGATTTATACTAGCTTCTCTACTACTATATTTATATCCCAATTCAGTATTCAATGACTTTTCAGGTTTCAAATCATAGCTTGGGATTTCATATCTAAAATCTACAATACCTAAAGTACCCATATCGTCAATATTGGGTGCCCTATAGCCTGTAGTTAAGGAGCTATATATAAAATTATTTTTTGAGAGGGCATAACTGATGCCTAAGTTTTCAACTATTGCCGATGGTTTCACAATAATTTCCCCAACACTAATATCATTAATATTTATTTCTATTAAATTATATCTTATGCCAGTTTCTACAAATAATTTACCTAATTGAAAATGATGTAAGTTAAATAATGAACTATTATTGTATTTAGCTGCATTGGGATACAATCCTCTTTTGAATAGAGTTGTATTATTCTGTTGATTCAATTCTTTAGCGCTGCTATAAATATTATCTTGGTAATAATCAAAACCAGTATTGAAAGTCCAATATTTGGATGGCTTTGAAATAATTTCGCTGGTAATTCCAAAGGTTTTAACTGTATCTGCTTCGTTCCTATAGATAATTGAATTTATTTTTTGCAATGATCTTTGCTCTATAGTGCGCTGTGAGGAGGCCGTCACTATAAATTCAGATATCCAATTATTATTATTTACATGCTTATATTTGATATAATTTAAATTATGTATTTGTTGATCTACTTGATTTAATTTATAACTTTCTAATATTATTTTATGATAAATGGGAACATCCTCTTGAATCGTGTTTTGTGTAGCAATGATAATTTCATCTTGCTTTGTAATTTTTAATTTTGCTTTTAAATCAATATTATTTTCATTGTAAGCTGTCGGATTTTGTACCCCTACATTTCCACCCCCTTTTAAGTTTCCAAATTTTCTTAAGCTAAGTCCTCCTTGAATGGCTAAATTTGCATTTGAGTAATTTATTTCTGTTCTGCTGGTTTGCTCCATATTACTTGAAATAAATTTAACTAGTGTACTTGCATGTAAAATGGGGTGGCTGCTATACTCATTTTCTTTTGTTCTAAGATTGATTACACCACCCATTGCATCTGAACCATACTCAATAGCACCAATGCCTTTAGCCACCTCAATTTTATCTATCGTAAACATATCAATAGTGTTTAAATACTGATTTGGGCCATATCTAAATGTGGAATTATTGAGTCTAATGCCATCTACTAATATTAAAGTTTGATTACCAGTTAAGCCTCTAATAAATGCTGATCCACCGCCATGATTTGTTTTTTGCACGAACACGCCGCTTGCACCCATTAAAGCTTCTGGTGTAGTCCTAAATGCACTGGGAGCTATTTGCCGTTGATCTAATTTAGTGACTGAATATGGGCTTGTTTTTTCAGTAATTTTTAGATTTCGGCTAACTACAGTGATCGATTCTAAAGTTTTGAAGCTTGTATCTTTTAATTGTGCATTTGTATTGATGAAAAATGCACTAAAAAATATTAAAAGAATTGACTTTCTTTTAAATTTCATGACGCTGTTATAATTTTACTATTAAAAATTAATATGTTAAACCTTAATTGTTTATAATAGTTCCTGAGGTTTTATTATGTTCAGAGCGTTGCTCTTCCTCATTATCCATTTTAGGACCTTGTTTTATTTTTCTCCAATCAATAGGTTGATTATATTTCTTCATGGCTTTATCCCAATCAAATACTTCTTGACTAGGAAATTCAAAATTATAAGGTGTATAATCTGGTTTTGTGGTAAAAAAATCGCTTAAGAGAGAAGCTGTAATATCATATTGATTCACATAAGGCACTCCTAATACATTATATATAACTTTTAAAATGGATCCAAAATTGGCATGTGTTTGAGAAACATAATTCTTTTTTACATAAGGCCCAGCCATCATTAATACACTTCTGTGTGCATCTATATGATCAACCCCACCTTGAGGGTCATCTTCTGTGATAATGACTAACATATTTTTCCAATAGGGTGTTCTACTTAAAAAATGTAGGGTTCTGCCTAATGCTAAATCATTGTCTGCTACATAGGATGCTGTAAATGGATATCCATCCTCAGGTCTAGGGCCCGCTGTGTGGTCATTAGGTAACATCATGGTTATTAATTGTGGCAAACTATCTTTTCCGTTTAACCATTTCTTGGTAAACTCTTCTTCAAACTGCTTCATTCTAAACTGATCTGGAATATTAGTGTTATAACCTGCAAAATTATGAGATGTTTTTTCCCATACCCCTTTTTGCATAGGCACCATGACTATATGAGCAGCGCCGGTAGCTGTATCATTCCAATCTTCTCTTACATGTGCTGTTTCATTGGCTTGCCCAAAATTATAGTAATCAATTTTTCTTCTATCTAAAGCCTCCCATAAGCCTCCAATTTCTGCATAATCTTCAGGATCCATACTCCCTGTAGATCCTGGAAATCTCCTTCCTGGAGCTGTAGAGAAATAATCTGCTGTTTTTTCGGTACTAGAGTTGGCTTCCACCCACTCGTTCGGTATCACACCCATCATCCAATGATGCCCATGTATAGAAGCATCACTATCACAATAAAAATTATCGCTTAAAGAAAATTGCTTAGCAATTTTATGATGATTAGGCGTAACATTCACATTTTTAACAATTTCATTTTTATTCATAACAGTCACATCCAATCCGAATCTAGCTAAGCTACTCTCACCTCTTAAATTTTTCATTTGACCAAATATTTCATCAAAAGTTCTATTTTCTTTAGTAATAAATACAATATGTTTAATAGAACTTTCTTTGCTACCTGGTAAAACGGGTAAGGGTAGACTATCAGTTTGAGATTTTGTTACAAAAGTATTTTCAATGGTTTCATTGGTATATGCTTTTAATTTTTCTTCATTCGGGTTTTCAATTTTTTGGAAGCTCCCTAATTGAATGTCTCCAATATAACTTCCTTGAATGGGTATTTTAAAGTTTTTGCCGGCATTAGCACCTGCGCCTAATCCACGACAAGAAGTAACATAAATGGTTTTATCATCATTAGAAAGTTTAACACGTGTTGTGCCCCAGCCAGTAGGTATTAAACCCAATGTTTTTTCAGTCTTCAAATCAATTTTGGCAACTGCATTAAAACCTAACAAGGCAACATATAAATATTGCTCGTCTTTAGAAAGGTCAATGCCAAAAGGAAGCAATCCTCTTAGTTTATCAATACGTTGGTCCACGGTAATGGGTATATGTTTTACAATGCGGCCTCTTTTATAATCAATTACAGCAATATTATCATTAGTTGCATTGGTTACATAGGCATATTTACTTCCCACTACAATTGAATTGGGACTTGCGCCTCCAATCACTTCTGCATCTTCCACAAGTTCTCCCAATAACATGCCTGTTTTTAATTTTGCTTTTACTTTATTGGTTGTTAAGTCAATTACATAAACACTCATGGCTTCATCTGCATTTGGGCTCCCTAAACCTGGAATTTTTTTACCATCAATTTCTTTACCCTCAATAGATTCTTTTGTATTGTTCCCATAAGGATGCCAACCAATGTATTGAGATTGTATATTTTCTTTGGTGGTGCCTTCCACTAACGGATAAGCATACATACCCACATTAGCAACAAGCACTGTTTTTTGATCTGGAGAGATAGCTAAACCAAAAGGTTGTCTTCCCGTTGGAATAGAGGCAATTATTTTTTTCTGCTCTAAGCTATATCTAACCAATCTAAAATTACCTCTATCTAAAATAAGCAATTCATTTTTTGGGGCATTATACACTAAATCACTGGTAAAGCTTCCTTCGTATTTTATCCCATCAAAAATTCCATCTAATAATATAGAGTCAATTTTTTTATGAGCTACATAATCATATATTACTACGGATCCCTCGTCACCTCCGCTTAAGTAGACAATATTTTTATTGGTATGAAAGGCAACTCCTAAAAAGGAGCCTTTTTTTAATGGGTTAAAGGCGTTCTTATTGTAATCAGGAATTCTTTTTTGTTGCATGGAGGCTAAATCAATAATCGTGATTGCATTTTCATGCATGCTAATGGCCACTTTTTGATCGGGAGAAATAGCCAGCCCAAATGGATCATGTGAAATACGAATGGATTGACCTGCAGGTTTAACATATCTACCACTAGGTAAGACAGAATATGCGTTCGTATCAATTTTGGATAACTCATTATATCCTGGAACAGATAGATAATTTACTTTTTGTGCATTTGCTGAACTTGTAAATAAGAGGATAGATGCAAGTGTTAAATAAATATAATTTTTCATAGGTAATGTTGTCAATTAGATATTGTCTATTAATTAAGCAAACCTATTATTTAATAAATTGCTTTTTGACATTCTACTAAATTAAATAATTGTTACCGAAATAGCGAGTTCATGTTCTGGTAACAATTTGGTATCAAGTAGATAACATTGGAATAATGATATGTTAAAATTTTGCGATTAGATTTGTGCTTCAAAATTTTAAATATGATATCAAAACAAGTAAGATTAAAGTGGTTTTTGACGCCACTTATGTTGTTGGGCTTAAGTATTGTTACACTAGCACAAAACATACAAATAAAAGGAAAGGTGATAGATGCAGATACAAAAGCGGCTCTTGAATCTGCTACTGTAGTTTTAAATGGTAGTTCAAGTGCTACAAAAACCGATAAGGATGGAGCCTTTTCTTTGTCTGTAAATAAAGCTGGCAACTTAACTATTTCTTATGTTGGTTTTACCTCTAAGAGCATCGCAATTACTGGGAACACTGATAATTTAATTATTAGTTTACAAAAACAAGATCAGTCATTGACTGATGTAGTAGTAACTGCCTTGGGTGTTAGAAAAGAAACAAAAAAATTAGGGTATTCTATCCAAGAAGTTAAAGGTTCAGATTTAGTCAAAGCAAGAGAGCCCAATCCTATCAATGGATTAGTGGGTAAAGTGGCTGGCTTAGATGTTGCTATCAATCGTGAAATGCTTGCTTCTCCTAACGTTTCATTACGTGGTTACAACATCTCGTTATATGTAGTAGATGGTATTCCAGTAACTTCTGATACTTGGAATGTAAGTCCCGATGATATCGAAACATATACTGTGTTGAAAGGATTGGCCGCAACTGCTATTTATGGTAGCCGTGCACAAAATGGTGCCATTTTAATCACTACTAAGAGAGCAAAGAAAAACGATAAAGGTTATACTATAGAATTCAATTCATCTACACAAGTAGACAAAGGATTTATTGCATTACCAAAAACACAAGCTTTGTACGGTGGCGGTGATTATTCACAATATGCTTTTGGTAATGGTAAAGGTGGCGGTATCAACGATGGTGACTATGATGTATGGGGACCAGCTTTAAATGGTCAATTAATTCCTCAATGGAATAGCCCAATTGATCCAGTAACTGGAGTTCGTAAAGCCACTCCTTATTTGCCAGTGGGGGTTGACAACTTAAAGCGTTTTATTCAAGCAGGTGTATTAAGTACCAATAACTTAAGTTTCTCTGCTGCTACAGATCGTTCAAGTGTGCGTATGTCTTTAAGTAATACTACGCAACAAGGTATTATTCCAAACACTAAATTAAATACCATTAATTTCAATATTAATGCTAGTTATAATTTGAGTAGTAAGTTCAAAATTGATGGTAACTTAAATTACAATCGTCAGTTTTCTCCAAATATTCCAGATGTATCTTATGGCCCTAATAGCGTTATTTATTCTGTTACAGTATGGACTGGTGCAGATTGGAATATCGATGATATGAAAGATTATTGGCAAGCAGGTAAAGAAGGTGTTCAGTCTAAGTTTGCTGAATACCAACGTTACCATAACCCTTATTTCATGAGCTATGAGTGGTTGCGTGGTCATTATAAAAATGATATTACAGGTAACATTGCTTTATCTTATAAGCCTAGCAATGATTTAGAAGCAATTTTAAGAACAAATATTAGCACTAACGATGTGTTAAGAACCGAAAAAATGCCTTATTCTGCGCACCCTTATGGTCGTGAATTAAACCGTGGTGATTACAGAGAAGATAGTCGTTCTTTGTTTGATAACAACGTTGAGGCTTTAGTTAAATATAACCACAAATTAAATAATGGTATTGCTTTTGATGCGGTAGCCGGGGTAAACGCACGTAATTTTAATTACCGTTCTACTTTTACCACAACAGACTATTTAAACGTACCAGGTTTGTATTCTTTCTCTAACTCTTTAAATGCAGTAAGAGCTTACAACTACCATTCAGATATGTTGGTTTTGAGTAGTTACTATACAGCTGGTGTGGAGTTTGGTAAATACTTAAATCTTACTACAACAGGAAGAGTAGATAAAAGCTCTACTTTATTGATTAACAACAATACTTTCTTTTACCCTTCAGTTTCTGCAGCATCTGTTATTTCAGATTATGTAAAATTACCTGAAGTGGTTAGTTTCTTAAAAGTAAGAGCAAGTTATGCATCTGCTAAATCTCCTAATACTTCTCCTTATATCGGACCGGCTGGTTATCCAATTGGTTACGGAGATGCCTATGTAAGCGCTTATGGTGGACCAAGTTATTCTTTGTCTAATCCTGCTTATGCCATTGGAACAGTATACAATGGCAACACTGGCGCAAGTGCACCATTGAATGCCATCGATTCAAATATTAAATCTTCTCAGTTAACAAGTACAGAATTTGGATTTGATATTAAGTTCTTAAAAAACCGTATTGGTTTAGCGGCAACTTATTTTAATAATATTAACGGACCTGGTATTAGAAACTTCCCAATTTCTCAAACAACAGGAATTACAGGATTTACAACGAATGCCATTAAAACTCAAATCAAAGGAGCTGAGTTCTCTTTAACGGGTTCTCCAATTAGAAATGAAAAAGGGTTGAATTGGGATGTAATGGTGAACTTATCAACTTTCACTGAAACCTATAAAGAATTGCCTTCTAACTTTGAATCTTATCAGTTTCACCAAGGTGATAGAGTAGATAAAATATATTCAGGAGTAACAGCAAAAACTGCAGATGGACAAGTAATCAATAATAGCGCTGGATATCCGGTGTATTTGCCAAAAGCGCAATATGTAGGGAATGCAGATGCTGATTGGAGCTGGTCGATTTACAACAAGTTTAATTACAAGGCCTTTACTTTCTCTTTCCAATTTGATGGAAAAGTTGGCGGTATAGTTCAAGACCGTGTGATGAGAAAAGGAATTGAAGGTGGTTCTAATATTTTTACTGCAGAAGGTGCGGTGGGTGAAGCAAGAGCCTATGAAGCGGCGCATTATAATGATCCTGGTTTTAAAGGAACTTATGTAGGTGAGGGTGTTCAAATTTCAAATGGTCAAGCCATCAAATTTGACCCAGTAACAGGGGTAATTACCAATTTAAGCTCTTTGCAGTTTGCAAAAAATACAGGCGTTGCCAAATACATTCAGGATTACGTTAGTAGTTTCTTTAATGACTTTGAACATACTTCTGTTTCTAAAACTTATGGAAAATTGCGTGAGGTGGTTATTACTTATTCATTACCTCAAAAATTCATCAAAAAGAATTCATTTATTTCTAAAGTAGATGTTTCATTAGTAGGACGTAACTTATTATACTTCTTCCCAGATCGTTTCAAGGATATGGATATTGATCAATATTCTGGACGTACTTATTATAGCGGAAATAGAAAAGAATATAACTTGCAAACACCTACTACGCGCAGTTATGGAATTAATTTAAACATTGTTTTCTAAAACGCAAACAATTTAATTAAACATCAAACAAAAGATTATGAAAACAAATAGAATTATTGGACTACTTATTTTAGTGATCACTTTCACAGTAAGTAGTTGTACAAAAACTTTCGAAAAATATACGGAAAACCCGAATCAACCTACTTCGGTGCCTGCATATCTTTTATTAAGAAAAATTGAAAATAACCTAATGGTTTTTCCAGCAGGGGATGAAGATAAATTTGGTCAGTACACCTTGTCTACTTATACCTATTATGGTACCAATGAATATTGGAATGGTAGTGCCGACTTGAATTACAATAATTTACAGAATGTATTGGCCATGGAAAAAGAAGCCGCAAAAGCTTCTACCAATGCATCTGATGTTACACCCTATGGTGCTTTAGGTAAATTTTTCAAGGCGTATATCTTCTATAATATGACCATGAAAGTGGGAGATTTGCCAATGACCGAAGCAATGAAAGGTTTAGCTAACCCTACACCAAAGTATGATTCACAAAAACAAATATTTATTAATTGTTTACAATTATTAGAGGAATCTAATACTCAATTGTCACAATTAATTGCTTCTGCAAATACTTCAATTTTAGGAGATTTTTATTTTCAAGAGAAAATATCTGGTGGAAGTGATGGTTTAACCACTTTGAAAAAATGGCAGAAAGTAGTCAACACTTTTAAATTACGTATGTTGATTAATTTAAGTAAAAAATCAACCGATGCAGATTTAAATATCAAACAAAAATTTGCTGATGTAATTGGTAACCCTACTAAATACCCAATTATGTCTGACATGAATGATAACTGGGAATATGTATACAATGATGCGTATAACCAATATCCAAACAACAAAGACAATTATGGTTTTGATGCCTTACGTTTATGTGTTGCTTCAACTTGGTTAAATACATTAAGCAACTTAAAGGATTTAAGAGCTATGAAAGTGGCCGATCCTGCCCGTGGATTAGGATTTTCTGATACATCTTTCAAATCTTTTGTGGGTGGCGGAAATGGAGATGACATGAGTTTGTTAGGTGGTAACATTGTAGCATTTAAAATATCACCTATTGGTAGAAAAAGATATTATGATGGTTATAAAGGAGAGAATACATTTATTGTTGGATATCCTGAAATGTGTTTAAATATTGCAGAAGCCATTAACCGTGGCTGGATAACTGGATCTGCGGATAGCTATTATCAAAAAGGAATAAAAGCAATGTTTGGCTTTTATGGCGTAGTAGATGGTGCCAATACAGTATCTTTCTTAAAAGGAACAGCACCTGGCGATTATGTTAACTATACAGTAAATTTTAGTTATGCTGATTATTTCAACCAAACAGCTGTAAAATATGCTGGTGATAACGCCACTGGTTTGAATCAAATTTTAACCCAACGTTATTTAAGCTTAGCGCGTAATTCTGGATACGAAGGTTATTATCAGTGGAGAAGAACAGGTGTACCCACATTTAGTGCTGGTGCAGGAACTGGAAATAGTGGAATCATTCCATTACGTTTTCAATATCCTTCTTCTGAAATTTCTACCAATAAAGAGAATAATGCTGCATCAGTAGCATCACAATTCGGTGGGAAAGATGATATTAATGCGGCGATGTGGATTATTAAATAGTAGTGTATATAAGCGGGGGTTTATATAGTTTTAAAACAAGGAATCGAAAAAGAAAGAGTCCCGATACATCGGGACTCTTTCTTAATTTTAGTATAATTCAAGCATATTGAAAAAAGAAAAAATTAATAGCTTTTTGATTTCTGTTTATATAGCAGTAATTTGTTTTTTGACATATGCCTGTGTATATGCTTTCAGAAAACCATTTACTATTGGCTTATATTTAGATGAACCTAAAATATTTGGAGTAGATTATAAAAATATTTTAGTCATTGCTCAGGTATTTGGCTATACCATTAGTAAATTTTATGGTATTAAATTTATTGCAGAATTAAATAAAGTGGGTAGAGGTTGGTCCATTTTGATTTTAATCCTATTGTCTTTTATTCCCTTGTTATTATTTCCTTTGTTTACATCCCCTTGGAATATTATATTTTTATTTTTAAATGGCCTTCCTTTAGGTGTATTATGGGGTTTGATTTTTTCTTTTGTAGAAGGTCGTAAAACATCGGATTTTATCGGTGCTGCAATGGCCGTAAGTTTTATTGTTTCATCTGGGTTTGTTAAAACTGTAGGAAAGTGGATGCAACTTTCTTATCATCTTCAAGAAAAATGGATACCTTTTTATACTGGGCTAATATTTTTAATTCCTGTAATAGTGTTAGTGTATTTATTAGAAAAAATACCCCATCCAACTGTTTTAGAAACGGAAGAAAAATCCTTAAGAGTACCAATGAATAGTAGTGAAAGAAAACATTTTTTTAAACTATTTTCATTTGGCTTAGTTTCTTTTATTTTCATCTATGTGTTACTTACGCTTTTTAGAGACATAAGAGACAATTTTGCTGCAGATATTTGGTTAGAATTAGGGTATGGAAATAGCGCTGCTATTTTTACCGCTACTGAAGTACCAATAGCATTTTGTGTTCTACTTATGATTGCTAGTATGATTTATATTAAAAATAACAAACTAGCTTTTCAAATTTCACAAATAATTATTTTGACTGGCTTTATACTTTGTGGAATAAGTACATTGCTTTTTATTCAACATGTATTATCTGGCTATGTATGGATAGTTTTAGTAGGGCTTGGTTTATATATGGGATATATACCTTTTAATTGCATATTATTTGACCGAATGATTGCTAGCTTTAAAATAAAAGGGAATGTTGGTTATTTTATGTATTTAGTAGATTCTTTTGGGTACTTAGCAAGTGTACTTGTAATTATTTTAAAAGGTTCAATTGGAATTTCAATTAGTTGGACCTATTTTTATAGTAATGGTGTTTTGATTTTATCCATTATTGGCAGTTTAATTAGTATAACAACACTTTTATATTTTAATAAAATGCATAAAACATATTCATATGAATAATCAAACAGCCATAGTCGTAGGTGCTGGTATTTTAGGACTTGCAACCGCAAGAGCTTTAGCACAAAAAGGATATGCCGTAACAGTAATTGAAAAAACTCAGTTTTCTCTGGGTGCAAGTGTGCGTAATTTTGGCATGATTTGGCCAGTAGGTCAGCCTGATGGTAAATTATATGATAGAGCTGTAAGAACTAAAGAAATTTGGTTAGAATATCTAGAGGCTTCTAAAATTCCTTATAATGCATGCGGTAGTCTACACTTAGCTTATTGTCAAGAAGAAATGAACGTGGTAGAAGAAATTAGCAATTTTTTCATATCGAAAAACAGGCCAGTTTCTGTAATATCTGCTGCAACAGTTTTAAAAGATTATAATGGAATTAATGCAAACGGCTTAATGGGGGCTTTAAGAAGTGAAGACGAAGCAATTATAGACCCTAGAGAAGGGATTAAAAACTTACCAATTTTTTTAAAAGAAAAGTATAATGTTTCTTTTATTTGGGGGACGGCTATTACCAGTGTTTCAACTAATGCAGTTTATGCAGGTAAAATAAAATATAATGCAGATATTATTTGTGTTTGTTCTGGTGCCGATTTTGAAACCCTATATCCTGAACAATTTAAACAACAGCCCATTATTAAGACCAAGCTTCAAATGATGCGCTTTAAACACAAAGACCCTAATTATAGAATTGGAGCATCCATCTGCGGTGGATTGTCACTTCTGCATTATAAAAGCTTTACAGCCTCTCCCTCTCTTACTAAACTAAGAATGAAAATTGAAGAAGAAATTCCTGAGTATTTGAAATATGGAATTCATGTAATGGTGTCTCAAAATAATGAAGGTGAATTGACTGTGGGTGATTCACATGAATATGCTTTAGATTTTGATCCTTTTGATAAGATTGAAATAAATAAAATGATTTTAGATTATCTTAAAAAGCTAATTCATATTGATCAATGGGAAATGACACAATCATGGAATGGGGTTTATCCTATTATGACCAATGGGGCCACTGATCTATTTTTAAATCCTGAAAAAGGAGTTTATATTTTAAATGGAATTGGTGGTCATGGAATGACTATGTCATTTGGTTTTGCCGAAGAAATGATTAATAACTTATAATTATATTTTATGTTACATCCAATTACCCAAGAAATTCTATATTTATTTGAAACCAATGGTGGGTCTATGTATGGGGGAGAAGCAGTTACCCAATTAGAGCATGCATTGCAATGTGCGGAACTTGCTAGAAAACATAATGCATCTAATGAATTAATAACAGCCTCTTTATTACACGATATTGGCCATTTATTACATGATTTACCAGATGACGCCAGTGATAAGGGCATTGATGATATGCATGAATTATTAGGCGAAAAGTACTTGACGAAACATTTTAAATTGGGCGCGGTAGAACCCGTCAAATTACATGTGCAAGCGAAAAGATATTTATGTGCCACAGCGCCAGGTTATTTAGAAACATTATCAACGCCTTCTAAAATTAGTTTAGAATTTCAAGGGGGTGTGATGGATAAAGAAGAAGTAGCTTTATTTGAGAAAAATGAATTTTATAAGGAGGCGGTAGATTTAAGAAGATGGGATGACTTAGCAAAAGATCCTAATTTAGTAAGTCCTTCTATTGCATCTTTCACGAATGCCATTGAATCATCTTTAAAATAATTTTATGAAAATTGAAATGGTTGTTTTTGATATGGCTGGAACTACAGTGGATGAAGGAAATGTGGTATACCATACTTTACATAAGGCCATTGAAAAAAAATGTCCCAATATTAGTTTTGAAGATGTTTTAAAATGGGGTGCCGGCAAAGAAAAACTACAAGCGATAAGAGAAACCATAATTGGTACAAATTCATTTTTGGATGAGCAAAGCATTCAAGATGCTTTTCAAGACTTTTTAGTACTTTTAGAACATGCTTATGAGCATTTAATTGTGGTACCTACTAGTAATACAGAAAGGTTATTTAAAGAATTACGAGATTTAGATATTAAGGTGGTTTTAAATACTGGCTACAATGCAAAAACGGCGAATTCTTTAATTCAAAAATTAAATTGGACAGAAGGGCTTCATTTCGACTTATTAGTAACTTCCTCAGATGTTAAAAATAATCGCCCACAGCCAGATATGATTTTATATGCTATGGACAAGTTAAGTATCAAGGATGCCGCGTCTGTGATAAAAGTGGGGGACTCCACCATTGATATCGAAGAAGGGCGTAATGCTGCTTGTAGATTGAATATTGGCGTAACTACTGGGGCACATAGTAAGGAGGAATTAATATTGGTTAATCCAGATTATATTTTTGATAACATATATGATTTATTATCTGTAGTTAAATTATAGCTAAACCTAAATTTATTACTTTACTTTCTTAACACTAAGCTAAAATAATTATTTATGTTATATCTAAAGCCCTTTAATATGCCTGAAAACTTAGTTTAAATTCGAATAGTATTAAAGACTAGATCTTCTAAATATTTTATAATATCATTTTCATTCTTAGATTTTGAAAAATCTGTTAAGGAAGGCAGGTGATTCATGAAAAAGTTTTGCAAATGGGCCATTTCAATAATGGTAGACGCCAAAGAATGAGGATACTTGTATTTGGGGTTACATTCTAAAATTATTTCACCCACAGCGTTGCATAAATCTTTATAGGGTTTAAATAATTGTTGTTTATTATCTTCCTCGACATGATTGGTTAAATAAGCTTTAGAGCCCTCTGAAATGAGTATTTGATGCAATTGTGCTTCGTCTACATGCCCAGTGGTGATATCGTCTTCTACATTAGTTGACAAGAGTTTAATCACTCTTTTTAATTTAATAAAGGGGTCTTTGATATTATTAGTTTGATAATTCAATTGGAATTGTATCCATCCCCAATACCAAGATATTATGTAAATTAATAGTTTATGTTTATTTTCAAAATACCTGTATACCCCAGCTTCTGTGGTTCCAATAGATTCTGCTAGTTTTTTAAAGGTAAAAGCCTCAAACCCATTATCATGAATTAGTTGAATACTATGTTTAATGATATTCTTGCCTAATTCTGACTGCTCCGGATCCCTTAAATACAAGGAAGGATTCATTTTAATTTGTAATTCTAGCTTCATATACTTGGGGCTACCCTTAATTTTTACAAAAATAGTTAAAATATTTACAATTATTTATGATAGTAATACTATTATTTGAAATAATATTACTATTTTTGACCTGTAAAACTAAAATTATGAGTCAAATGAATCTTTTCAAGCATGTAAAAAATGACCTACCAGCTAGTATTGTGGTATTTTTTGTGGCTGTTCCTTTATGTTTAGGTATAGCCTTGGCTTCAGGCGCCCCATTATTTGCAGGTATTATTGCAGGTATTGTGGGAGGTATAGTGGTAGGATTCGCAAGTGGGTCTCCATTAGGGGTTAGTGGCCCTGCAGCAGGGTTAGCTGTAATTGTACTAAGCTCAATAGCTAGTTTAGGGGGCTCGTACCAAGCTTTTTTAACAGCGGTGGTTTTAGCAGGTATTATACAGTTGGCATTAGGTTATGCTAAAGCTGGCTTTATTGCCTATTTTTTCCCGAATTCAGTCATCAAGGGAATGCTTACGGGGATAGGTCTATTAATTATATTGAAGCAGATACCTCATGCACTAGGATGGGATAAAGATGTAGAAGGAGATGATGCTTTTTTACAAGCAGATGGTCAAAATACTTTTACTGAAATTACAAAAGCATTAGACTTTATAACACCAGGCGCTTTATTAATTGCAGCGGTATCACTTGCTATATTAATTTTATGGGATACCGTACTTACCAAAAAGCATAAAATTTTTCAACTACTACAAGGCCCCATTGTGGTAGTGGTATTAGGTATATTTTTTAATCTTGCCTATGCCAATGGAATTTTACCATTTAGTTTAAATGATAAACAAATCGTATCTGTCCCAGTGCCTAATTCTATTTCAGATTTTTTGGGTCAATTTACGCTGCCAGATTTTTCAGCAATCACCAACTTTGAAGTTTGGAAAATTGCTATTGTAATTGCCATTGTGGCTAGTTTAGAAACTTTATTATGTGTGGAGGCTACCGATAAATTGGATCCAGATAAAAGAATAACACCCACCAATAGAGAATTAAAGGCACAAGGTTTGGGTAATATAGTTTCTGGTATGATAGGAGGACTTCCCATTACTCAAGTTATTGTAAGAAGTTCAGCAAATATCAATTTTGGTGGTAAAACAAAATTATCTGCCATTTTGCATGGGGTATTCTTATTAATCAGCGCCATATTTATAGCAAGCTTATTAAATTTAATTCCGCTTGCTTCTTTGGCTGCCATTTTATTAATGGTGGGGTATAAATTAGCAAAGCCTGTATTATTTAAAGATATGTACAAGTTAGGATGGGAGCAGTTCATGCCATTTATGGCTACTGTTATTGCTATACTCGCAACCGATCTTTTAAAAGGAATCACTGTAGGTATACTAGTGGGTATATTTTATACACTAAGACATAGTTACAGAAACTCGCACTATGTTAAAGACATTGTAAGCGATGAGCAAGGCAAAACGGTACATCATTTAGTGCTTGCAGAAGAAGTTTCTTTCTTTAATAAGGCAAGTTTATTAAATACTTTAGATAGCATTCCAAATGACAGTAAGGTAATTATTGATTGCACTAATTCAAAATCAATTGCGTATGATGTTATAGAAATTATTACAAATTATGAAGCCAATGCAAAAATTAAAAATATTGTAGTGGAGAAAATTAATTTCAAGCCTTAATATGCCTCAGATTAAAAAGTATATTCTTTGTTTATTGCTTATAATAAGTTCGCTTGATGCCGTTTTGGCTCAAGACAAAAATTATGGCAAGTGGTTGGTGTATTTTGGCAACCAAAAAATAAACAATAAGTGGTTATTGCAATCCGATTTGCAGTACAGACTTAATCAAATTCCTAATCAAAAGAGTCAGCTCTTATTAAGAGCGGGAATAGGATATAATTTAACTGAATCTAACAATAATATATTATTAGGTTTAGCCTATGTGCAGACGAATTGGGAAGAAGGGGATGAAACTAGGTCAGCCACTTATGAGAAAAGGGTTTATCAGCAGTACTTATTTAAGCAAAAACTAAATAATCTGTTGATTACCCACAGAGCAAGGATGGAAGAAAGGTTTATAGCTGATGATTTCGGATTAAGATCAAGATATTTTATATCCTTACAAAAGCCTTTAAATGGGAAGCTATTAAATAGAAGGTCGGTCTATGCTTCTTGTTTTAATGAATTATTTCTTGACATTAAAAATCAGAAATTTGATCGTAATAGGCTTTATGCTGGTATTGGTTATGGTGTAACCAATGATATAAGACTAGAGACAGGTTATCTTATTCAAGCTCAAAAAAATAGTACTAGAGGGCAGTTCCAATTAATTGTATATAACAATTTATCATTCTAGATTATTAAATATTAAAAATTATTAAAAAAATATTATATGAAAACATTAACGAAGGAAATGCAAAACGCTATATCGCCAACAATGGCTTTAAATTTACTAAAAGATGGAAATAAACGTTTTGTAAATAATTTAAAAATTAACCGAAACTTATTACAACAAGCCAACGATACATCGGATGGTCAGCATCCTTTTGCTGTTATTTTAAGTTGTATCGATAGTAGAACTTCTGCTGAATTAATTTTTGACCAAGGATTAGGAGATATATTCAGTGTCAGGATAGCTGGTAATATTGTAAATGAGGATATTCTTGGAAGTATGGAATTTGGATGTAAAGTGGCTGGCGCTAAAATTATTGTTGTTTTAGGACATACTAAATGTGGAGCCGTAAAAGGAGCATGTGATCATGTTGAATTAGGTAATTTAACAGGACTTATTGCTAAAATTAAACCTGCAGTGGATCAAGAAATGTCAACGACTACGAATAGAAACTCAAGTAATTCCACTTTTGTTGAAAATGTGGCTGAGTTAAATGTGAGCTTGTCGGTAAAAAATATTTTATTGAAAAGTCCTATTATAGCTGAGATGGTTAAAAATGATGAAATCACCATTGTGGGTGGAGTGCATGATATAAGTACTGGAGAAGTTAAATTTTTTGAGTAAAATTTTATTGATAATTTGTTGAGGGGTGAATGATTATACATTCTAGTTGTAAATTAAGGACTTACGTTAAATCGTGGGTCCTTTTTATTTTTTCAGGTTGAAAGTTTTTGCTTATTTATTAATCTCTAAATTCTTTAGCAATTTCTTTTCAAATGTAGCTGCAATAGAGGCAACTACCATGGATGAAATAATGGTTAAAATGCAAAGCGCAATAAAACCAGCAGGGTCATCTTCTTTGCTATGAAAAAGTATAATGAATAGGCCTGCACCTATAATCAAAATTCCAAATATTACTGCACAATACTTCAAAATTTTTAAAGCACTTATTGAATTGAAAGAAAATAGTTTATGCTGTTTAGTGTATCCTAGGATTTTGAATCCCTGGTATAATCCAATAAAAAAAGGGACAGAAGCTAGATAGCCATATAATATAAATGGGTCAGCATAAATATGGAAGAGGTCTAAATGGGCTGCCCTTCCTTCTGAAAGTGGAAGCCGAATTAAAGCCGTAAGCACCAGAAGACCAATAATGATGGTAAAAGATTGGAGTAAAATGATAGTAGTCCTCCTCATTTAATGAATTTTTATGATTTTATAATTTAAATAAAGTTATTCTATTATGACGACTAATAAGTTAACTAGAAAGGATTTAGTTTAAAACCACGCTCTTTTGTTATTTTTATAGGAGATTTGCATGATTTTACTTTTTTGAATTTAACGCTTCCAATGCGGTGTAAAAAATAGAATCAAAAATATATTAATTTAAACCAATGGAAAGAATAGACATAGATAGAATTATTGAAATGGCCTGGGAGGATCGTACACCTTTTGAAGCCATTACCATACAGTTCGGTTTGTCTGAGGCAGCAACTATTAAATTGATGCGGACTGAATTAAAACGTAATAGTTTTAATCTATGGCGTAAGAGAGTAAATAACGGGGTCAGTCAAAAGCACCTTATGAAAAGAACTGCTGATATGAAAAGGTTTAAATGTTCTAGGCAAAAAGCTATTTCTATGAATAAGATAAGTAAGCGCTAGGCTTATTAAAGTATAAATCTTTTACTATCTTTTTCAGGAGGGATAGAGCAGGTTTCTTTTTTGCCAAATAGGTAGTATCTATTTTTTGCAATGAGATCATAAATCCCATCTCTTAAAAACTTTGGAAAAAGGTAACCGTATTTTAAAATACTGGGCCATCCCGTAATTTGTTTTGCAATTTCAATAATAGCGTCCGATTTGTATAGTACAATCTCCTCTTTAATTAAGATAATTGATTTTCTATCATTCAAAACACGGTACTCCTGAATTATGTTTTCTCCTGCGTTTGTTTGCATTGCTGCAAAGCGGAAAGTATTATTTTTATCATATTTGATTAAAAATGGAACAAAGTTGTTGCATAAATTACATACACCGTCAAATAAAATAATATTCATACACAAAAATACGTAATAGTTTAACTAATCCAATGACTTTTTATTCGTGTTTCTTAAACTGTACAAAAAGAAGGAAATAATTGAAAACAGAAAGCCAATTAAAATGATGATATAATTCATTGGTTTTTCAATAGTTAATGACATTCTTATTAAAATGGTTGTAATAATAAAGCTAGCATTTCTAAATATAGTAAAAAATGAAAAATGATAAGTAAATGAAATGAGTAATAATAATACATCAACAAAAATCATAATTGAAAAAAAATCTGCGTAAAACACAGTATTCGGATTAGGGTAATTTTGTTTTAATTTTAGCGCTTCCAACATTTCTACACCCCAAGCATAAAAACTACTTATACTTAGTAGCAATAAAATTAGTATCATACTTAATGATACTAGCTTTTTAATATTAATAAAATCATTTAGTTCATTAATAATTTCTGACTTATGATTATTTTGATAAATTTTATAATACAAAATAGTAAGGCCTAGCATAATCAACGATGCTATTAAGTCATATAATAAACTTATGAACTCGGGGTTATTAATAGTAAAAGAAACTTTTAGATCAAGATCTGCAATATCATGAAAAAAACTTCTTAAAGTAATTAAGGTAATCACTTCAAATTGCTTACCAATAAATTCAGATATAGACTTTGGAATGATGATAACTAGTAGAAATACCTCATAAAATAATATAAAACTAAATGGGGTGTATATCGCCTTTAAATAGCTATGTTGGAAATTTTTGAAATAAATAAAATTATTTCCTAAAAATATAATAGATAAATGAAAGAGAAATGCAAAAACTGCAACACGGAGAATCAATAGCTCTACTTTTCTTACATTTTTAGCATTGAAAAATTTATCAAAATAATTGCCTGAATTTATTAATAAATTATTCATACTATTTCGAGTGCTTATTTTTCTCCTCTAAATTTATTTAGTGCTAGAATAAATGCCACACCAAACAAGACAGTGATTAATGCTGCGAAATAGGGTATAATTTCAATCATTTTTGATTATTTATTAATTTTAATAATATAGCAAACCCTAATATAGAGGGTACCCATAAACCAATAAAAATTCCGGCTTCTTTTTCTCCTTTAAACCATAACAGTTCAGAAAATATTAGAGACAAGAAAGCGGATATTAGCATGATTGAATCAGAAAGTGTAAATTTTTTAAACATATTATTTTTTAGTTTTTTGTAATGTAGAATTATTTATTGGCATCCACTAACAATTTAATTTGTTTAAGAAGATTATCCATAAATAAATGGGTATGTAAAAGGCTATTTACAAATAATTAACAGATCTGTTTATTGTCTTTGCAAAAATTTAGTTCTAAAGTTCCACACTCAGCTATTTAAGAAAACCAATAATTTTTAATTGGCTTTTGCTGGCCCAATAAGCCCAAAGAATTAATAGGGGTTGCCCTATAAACAAGCGAATAGATGATTTCAATGGATTAAAAAGAATACTACCTATCATAAATTCCCCTTTTTGAATAAAATAGATATGGCTAGGAATAAAGGCCAATAGCATTATAACGATGCCAATTCCCGCCTTCTGTCGAGTTGAATTTGGTATTAATAACAAGGCTAGCAGTATTTCTGCAACCCCAGATAAGATATTCACTTCATTAGCCCAATTAAAAAAGTAGGGAGGTATAATAGGTAAATAAAAAGAAGGATTTATGAAATGATTTACCCCAGCAAACAGATAAAATAGTATCAAAATCACCAATAAAATATTTCTTAATAACGGGTATTTCATTATATAAATTTAGGCTAAAAGAAACCATTAAATCTTGAAAAAATTTTATCTACTAAGTGATTTCAACGCTCTTTTTTGAAAATTTTACATAATTACAGTAAACAATTTGAACCTAGAGTTGTTTTATTATAAAAAATGCTAATATGGAAAGGAAAGATTTTATTGAACAAGTTGGTTTAAGCACTGCTAGCATCTTAATTTTTGGCTGTATGCAGGCTTGCTCTAAATCGGATACAGGTTCTAATAACAGCAATCCAGGAAGTAATTCCGATAATCAAGGCAGTACTAAACAAGTTGATTTTACAATTAATATTTCAGTTGATCCATATACAAGTTTAAATACGGCTGGTGGCTACTATGTGGAAACCAAAACAGGGATAATTATTGCTAGAACCTTGAACAATGATTTTCTTGCTGTAAGTTCTATGTGTACACATCAGGGCGCTACCGTAGAATATCAAGCCAATGCAAACAGATTTTATTGTCCTTTACATGGTTCAACTTTCGATGCTGGAGGTAAAGTTACCACTGGTCCAGCAAAAGCAACTTTAAATCAATACAAGACAAGCCTGTCAGGTTCTAATTTAAGAGTGTTCTCTTAGGAATAAATACTTAGCGCCATCATAGCTAATAGCCCTGAAATTTAAATGCTTATTTAAAATCGAATCATTTAAACAGCCTTAATATTGACTAATTTAATGATCTTAATTTTATCAAACAGTTTGATTATTGGATAAACTGGGTCAATCTCCCACCATTTAGCAGCAAAGTTGGGCCTTGCACCTGCATGATGATGATTATTTTGAAATAGTTCACCCAACATTAGAAAGTCAAAGATTAAGGTATTTTTTGATTGATCTTTCTCGTCAGGGAAATTACGGTACCCATATTTATGCCCGGCCCAATTTACAATGGCACCTTGTATGGGACCAATTAAAAAATGAATAGGTAATAATAAGAACATCCACCAATGGGTGGCGAATACGATATAAAAACTAATATAAACAGCTGCAAAAAATAATCTAGTGATTAAGTGATCTGCAATTTTATCAATGGTAGGGTATTCTGGGAAATTTTTATCAAATTTAGCTTCAACTTGAATGGTGCCTGTTAATACGCCATTGTAAATTTCTCTTGTATGCATCATCATGGTAAACACTTCTTTAAAAACTGAGGTGTATGGGGATCTTTTTCGGTATCACTATAGGCATGGTGCATCCGATGAAGAATGGCATAAGCGCGGGCATTTAAATAAGAGCTACCCTGTGTAATCCAGGTGAATAGGTACCAAAACTTCTCCCAAAATGGAGACATCGTAAACATTTTATGGGCCGCATAGCGATGTAGGTAAAAAGTTTGTCCAAATAAAGAAAGATACCAGTGAAGAAGCAGAAAAATCAGAATTGCCATATTGATATTTATAGTAGGCGAAAGTAGTCTACTAAATCTATTATTATATGTTTTGTTTAATCATTTACTTATTGATTGATGAATTAACACATTATAATCTTTTCACAAAAAATTTGTTTCTTAATACTAATTAAGGCTTGGTAGTTTTTTTGATTTTTCAAACTTATACCTTATTTCATTAAGGCATTTATCCTTGTAGGATCGTAATACAGCATTTCCTTCACTATTTTACCATCCACGAAGGCATCATACTGGTTAATAGGAACATCGATAGATTGATCACCTTTTGTTAGTGTTAATGTTAAGTAGGTTACCACAGATGTGCCTTGTGTATTATCTTTTTTTGTAAATCTACTTTCCCAAATTGCAGCAATGTTAGAAACCTTCACTTTGATGCCGGCCAATTGCCATGTATTTAATATATTAATATTTTCTGCCAAACTCATTTTTCTACCGTTGTCTAAAAAAACAGCCGTATCGGCGTATTTACTTTTATAACTAGCTGTATCATGAATCGCCATATCTTCAAATGAAGCTTTGATAGTATTTATATTAGCCGTGCTGTCGTATTCATAACCATGTGGTTTAAGCTCGGCATTAGTTTCGGTTTTTGTTTCTTGGGTAGTACAAGCAATCAATGATGCCGATAAAATAGCACTTAAAATTAGTTTTTTCATAGGTTTATTAATTTGGATGATTAAATGTACAATAAATAGGGCATGTATGTAAATGCTTTTGGCTATAACGATTCTATTCGGTATGAACTAAGAAAAAATAGGTTTATTTATTCTTCTTGCACCCTTCGCTACAATACTTCACTTCTTCCCAAGTCTTTTCCCATTTTTTTCTCCAATTGAACGGTCTATTACAATGGAGGCAAATTTTAGAAGGCAGGTTTGCCTTTTTTATAGTTTTTTGTTTGCTATTTTTCATTGATGCATTTGTCTAAAAGTTAAATTAATTCTTGGGGCTATAATTTTCTTTGACTTGGGCATACTATGAAGCCAATATTTTTGGGTACTGCCTAGCATTTCAAATAGTGATCCATGCTCCAATAAAATGGATTGAGTCTCTTTGGTTGCTTTATGTTTTAGGGCAAATTTTCTTTCTGCGCCTAAACTCAAAGAAGCAATGGAGCTATTGGGCATAATTTCTTTCTCATCATCACTATGCCAACCCATACCTTCTTCTCCGTCATGGTACAAGTTCAATAAACAGGCGTTGTAATTTGATCCAGTATAAGAGCTAACTAGTTGTTTAATTTCTATCAGTAAAGGCGTCCATGCCAATCCCTTCTTTGTTTTATTGGAATAAGTATATTCAATTAAACTATCTGCGTAAAAAGCTACTTTTCTTTTTGTAATAATTTCTTTGCCAAACATGACCAATTTTTCATTCGCCCATTCTATTTTGTTTAGGAGTTCATTAAAATAGATATGTTTTTGTTCAGCATTTGTAATTATTCCAAAATAATGTGCTTGTCCATCCTGGTTTATGATATTTGGAAAATTTATGCTCATTCTATTGTATCATTTGATGGTAATCAAAATTATATTTTCCTTTGTGCCTCCAAACAAATTTAGATCAAATTGTTTTATTAAAATCTCTAATGATGCAAACACCTATCGAAGATTTAAAATTAGGAATACAACCTATAAGAGAAGCGTTGTTATTACATCCAGTGTATAGTCAAATAAAAGATTTTGAAGGCATCAAAGATTTTGCTAAGTACCATGTTTTTGCCGTTTGGGACTTTATGAGTTTATTAAAATCTTTACAAATAGGACTTACTTCTGTAAGCCTGCCTTGGGTACCTGTAGGTTCTGCCAATACTCGTTATTTAATCAATGAAATTGTTTGCGGCGAAGAGTCGGATATAGATGAGCAAGGCAATAGAACAAGCCATTTTGAACTTTATTTGAGCGCTATGCGTCAAATGGGTGCTGATATTAGCAAAATAGATCAATTATTAATCTTACTAAAAACAGGCAGGCCCATCAATGATAGCATTGAAGCATTAGAGGTGCCCATACAGGTGAAACAGTTTTTACAATTCACTTTTGAAATAGCCATGCATGCCCCATTGCATGTAAAGGCCGCAGTTTTTACCTTCGGCAGAGAGGATTTAATTCCAGATATGTTCACTCAAATTTTAAATAAAATTTATGCCGAACATCCAGACAAAGTATCCATTTTTAAGTACTATATAGAAAGACATATCGAAGTAGATGGAGGACATCATAGTGAATTGGCCATTCAAATGGTCTCAGAACTATGTGGAAATGATAAAACTAAATGGGAAGAAGCTACCAAGGCGTCTTTAGATTCTTTAAAAACACGTTCATTATTATGGGATGCGGTTTGTGCTAACAAATTTGTTTAAAAACTATACCTGAAAATTAAACAAAAGCTTAAACAAGCCTAAATATTTTTAATATTTTTATATTTTTTAACAAGTTTTCTAATTTTTTATTTTTAACTTTTCTTTGGATTTAAAAACAACGATTGATTTGCTATTGCTTTGCTTAGTGTTTAGAAATAAACATTAGGACAGCCGGAATGAACCGTGGAGTGTTGTGAATTAATATGTTCACCAAAACTCAACAAATATGGATCATTTATTTCTTCTTGATGCTACGATGGCGATTGCAAAGACCGATTATGTGTCTTTCACGTTCTTCGTTGGCACAATGGCTATGATGGCCGCGGCTGTATTTTTCTTCTTAGAATTGAACAACACTAGTAAAGAATGGAGAACCTCAGTACTTGTTTCTGGGTTAATCACTTTTATTGCTGCTGTTCACTATTACTACATGCGTGGATACTATGCTGAAACGCATGATAGTCCTACATTTTTCCGTTACGTAGACTGGTTATTGACTGTGCCTTTAATGTGTGTTGAATTCTATTTAATCACAAAAAAAGCAGGCGGTACAATAGGTTTATTATGGAAGATGATTTTAGCTTCTGTAGTAATGTTAGTTACAGGTTATTGGGGTGAGGCTGTTGCCCCAGCTCAAGCAACATTATGGGGAACTATAAGTGCTATCGCTTACTTCTACATTGTGTATGAAGTATGGTTAGGAGATGTTAAAAAATTAGCATCTGGCGCTGGTACTGCAGTAGCATCTGCGAATGCAGCATTAGGTTGGTTCGTT
>JAPLEP010000025.1:0-92727 GCA_026391155.1 Bacteroidota bacterium | reverse complement strand
TAATTTTGGATGTGTAACTATAATTGGTGTTGTATTTGTTAGTGTTGGATCATTTACTGCAGACCAATTCCATTTTTCATTTTCTATAAAAATTCCACCGCCCCAAAAGAAATCTTCGGTTTGTGTATTTTTGAAATAATGAATTAAATTTAATCCTGCTAAGTTTCTGTATTCCATTCCAATTGCGCCATCCCATTGAGTTTGAACAAAAGTTTCGAGGTGCAATTTGTTAGTTAGAATTCTATTATTTTTTAATTGAAAAGTACCTACGTCTTGAATGGATATTCCACCATTGGTCACTTTATCAATTTTGGAATAAAAAGTAGTGATGTTATTTTTTTTAATAAAAGAAAAATCGCCTGTATAAAATAAATCCACCAAACTCTTTTTTTGTTGATCGGTGGCGATGGAGATGGATACCAAGCTTTGAATTTTTTTCGAAGAATCCATGGACACAGTTTTATCTGTATTCAAAATTTGAGCCATCAAACTAGAAGTAAATGAAAGGGAAAGCAAAAGGATAAATATTTTTTTCAAAATAAACATGGACTGAAAGTTGGGTTAATGCTGCAATGAAACTACATGATTTTTTACAATTCATCACCAACTGCAAGGGAATTGATAGGATAGGCTAAAAAATTAAATTAGGCCCAACCTATTTATATTCAATCAGTTACAAAAACATTGGCAATTATTTTAAATAAAAGTCTATAAAAATAGTAGACTTATAAAATATATACCTATCTTTGTCCTGTCATCTAGAATCCTTCAATGGATACCAACTGAGAGCGAAGCCCTCCGCGGTGGTAAAATCGATGAGGACAAAGTCAAAATAAAACAATCATGCAGCAAATCCCCTTCATTAAATAAAAATATTGTCATGTGGCCGAGTGGCGAGGCAAGGGTCAGCAAAACCCTTAACGATGGTTCAAATCCATCTATGACAGCAGATATACATCGTATATTAGGCAAGCAATCGTTAAACCGGGCGGTGTTTCTACACTGCCCTTTTTTTATTTATTTTTTACTTTGTACTGATATCTATAAATAAAAGCCAGCAACAAGACCAAGGCGCAAAGTTCTACCAATAATTTTTCAGGGTCTAAAAAATCAATGGGCCTATCTTTTAACAATGGGTCCATGACTAAGCCATGCACTATAAACAAGAGTCCAGTACCATAAGAAATAATATGTATGTTTTTCCAGGTGGTGGTGCCTATTTTCTTTTTAATTATTTTCTGTGTAGTAATTACTACTACCAAGAGTGCGATAAAGGAAATAACGCCCAAGCTCACAAACAATGCTTGATGTGGTGCATTCCATGGTTCAATTAAATGAACAAAAGTAAATGTTGAACTGGGATCTAAGGGTATAAGGATAAAGTGTATCAGTACTAAGCTTAGTGCGATATAGGCTGTGTAATTGTGGATCTCAATTAATTTTAGTGCTTTTATTTTAGCGGGTAATTTTTGCCAAAAAGCAGTTTTTTTATAGGCAGTGCTAATAAAAATACCAAGAACTATATTGATGGTTAAAACTACCATGGCTAATAAACCAATACTACCTGCAATGTCGATGGTTTCCATAAATGAGACTAATTATAATTTCGAATTCATGCTAAAGATACTGAACAAACCATGAATAGATAATAGGGTGTTGACTAAAAACGCATTATAATAATATGATATGCGTTAAATAAACTTAAAAAGTCCTTAATAATTGTATAGATACGTTAATAATTCATTTTAATGTTGATTAAACATTCAACTTGAACGATATTTGGGGCAAGTTTAATTCAAATCTCCATGAAATATTTATTCCTTGTTTTACTATCTTTTGTTATGGCGAGCAACGCTAAGGCTCAACACTGGGGACACGATTATGCCCAGGCCATAGATACAGCAAAAAAAGAACAAAAATTTATTTTAGTTAATTTTTCTGGTTCTGATTGGTGTGGCCCATGTATCAGATTACACAAAGAAGTTTTTACCACAGAAGTATTTTTAAAAGTGGCTAAAGAAAAATTAGTTTTATTGAATGCAGATTTTCCTAGGTATAAAAAAAATCAATTACCAGCAGCACAACAAAAAATAAATGAATCCCTAGCCGAACAATTTAACAACAAAGGAATTTTTCCATTGACTGTTTTAGTTTCAACCCAAGGGAAAGTCATCAGAAGCTGGGAAGGCTTCCCCTCTTCTATAGATGCCTTTAATGAGGATTTACAACAAACCATTCAAGACAATCAATAAGGATGAGTGCATTGGTAATGTATAAAAAAGCAATGAAGTTGATGGGCAATCACTTTGAAATCACTGTGGTGGCGGAGGAGGAAGCATGGGCTTATGCACAAATTGACAAAGGGGTAAAAGAAATTCAAAGAATAGAAAAATTATTAACTACTTTTTCTGAAGACAGTGAAACTAATTTAATCAATCAAAATGCAGGCATTGCTGCGGTTAAAGTAAGCACTGAAATAATTGCCTTGATACAAAGGGCCTTAAAAATATCCTCGGTGACCCAAGGCGCATTTGATTTAAGTTATGGATCGGTGGATAAAAGTCTTTGGAATTTTGATACCACAATGACTGCTTTGCCTAGCAAAGAATTGGCTAAGCAAAGTGTGCGTTTAATCAATTACAAACACATTATTGTGGACATTGAAAATTCCACCGTCTTTTTAAAAGAAAAAGGAATGCGCATTGGATTTGGAGGCATTGGTAAAGGCTATGCGGCAGAATGCGCTAAAAAAATCATGCAGGCAGCAGGGGTGAAAAGCGGGGTGGTCAATGCTTCTGGCGATTTGACTACCTGGGGCACACAAGCCAATGGTGAAAAGTGGACGGTGGGCATTGTGCATCCAGCATTGGCCTCAGCCGTATTCTCTTATATGAACATCAGTGAATTATCAGTGGCCACTTCTGGCAATTATGAAAAATTTATCATGATTGATGGAGAAAAATATTCCCATACCATTAATCCAAGAACGGGTTTGCCTGTCAAAGGCATTAAAAGTGTAACCATTGTATCCACGAATGCAGAAGTGGCAGATGCCATGGCTACGCCAGTGATGATCATGGGCATTCATGCAGGCTTGGACATGATCAATCAAATTAAAGACATTGAAGCCATCGTCATTGATGATGACAATAAATTATATACCTCACAAAATATTAAACTCAGTTTATAATCAATTCATTAAATAGTATAAGATGAAAAAAACTAAATTATTTATTTCCATTGTTTTGCTTTTGATTTTTGCAAGCTCCTGTGAAACAGTAAAAGAATATCAAAAGAACAGATTGAAGGATGCTGAAATGGTTTTGAATGCAAGAAGAGTGGAGAAAAATGAAATGAATTTCCAATCCTATAAAGAAGGAGCCTCGGGTGCCAATGGTGGTAAAACGGGTGGTGGCTGTGGTTGCAACTAATCTTAATTTATCTTATTTAGTTTTTAATGAAAAAAATATCTCTAACACTTATTGGCCTTTATTTATTATTTCTGCATGGTTTTTCCCAGGTAACAGAACATTATACCAATATCTTTCAAGCAAAGCCTTTAAAGTTAGAAGAAATTAATTTAGTTACAAGTTACTATTCGCAAACAGGAACACATTCGGCCGTAACAGGTGGAGGTACTTTAGTGATGGGCAATCAGGTGTTAAATGGCTCAGAGCAATTAACTGATTTTGCCAATATGTTGGAATTAAAATTGGTAGGCTATGGTGAAACTGGTTTGAAACATACCATCTTGGCGGGTTTGGGCGTGGATCATCATACTGCCGCTTCACAAAGATGGATATCCAATACTGGTGCCTCTTCTCCAGAAGGCACAAGGGTTTACCCTTCCATTAATTGGACCGAAGAAAATGAAGCCAAAGGAACTGAGTTTGGATTTGGTTCTTATTATTCTCATGAATACAATTATAATTCTTTTGCATTGGATGGACATTATGGTTTTAAAAATAAAACAGGAGGTGAGTTTACTGGAAAAGTATCTGCTTATTTTGATCAGGTTAAATTAATTTATCCCTCAGAATTAATTCCTGCCACTGCCATTACTGATGTCACACCTTATGTAAATGTTATTAAAACCAATGCAAGTTCTGGCAAAGGAGGTATCATTAATACTCCAGGAACAAACTATGATAACAAAGAAAACATTCCAAGTTCACCAAGAAATACCTATACTGGTTCTTTAACTTATACTCAAGTCATTAATAAAAGCGCTCAATTTTCTTTGTTATTGGACATCGTCAAACAAGATGGCTGGCTGGGCCTACCTTTTCATAGAGTATTTTTTACCAATGGCACCGAAGCCATTGAAAATTTACCGCACTCAAGATTAAAAATACCAGTAGGCGCTCGCTTTAATTATTTTATTGGGGACGATATCATTGTCAGGTCCTATTACCGTTTTTATACAGATGATTGGGGCTTGGTATCACATACCGCTAGTATTGAAGTACCCTATAAAATAAATCCATTTTTTTCTATCTCCCCTTTTTATAGATACTATACCCAAACAGCCACCAAGTATTTTGCTCCTCTAGGTAAGCATACCTCTACTGAAACTTTTTATACGAGTAATTATTCTTCGTCTGCCTTTTCAAGCAATTATTTTGGCCTTGGGCTAAGATCTGCCCCTCCAGGTGGCTTTGCCAATACCTATTTATCGGCTTTAGAACTAAGGTTTGGCCATTATGCCCAAACTACCGACCTCAATTCCAATGTAATCTCTTTACATTTTACGCTTAAATAAGGGTCATTAGACCATTTGTAATTTTTTAATAGAATAGGCGAGCTAGTCTTTGATAGGCTCGCCTATTTGTATTAAATTAGATCCTTCCAATCACTAGATTAACATTAAAAAATAGCTATTATGAAACAAATCATTTTGCGCAGCTTATTTTTCTTAGTATGTCCAATGGTGCTTTTTGCCCAAAAGAAAAATGAAATTGCAAAACCAGTAAGCACAGTCAATGAAACTGACTATTACAAACCTTTGTTGTGGAGAAATGTGGGCCCAATGAGAGGTGGTCGCTCTGTCACTTCTGTGGGTGTTGTAGGAAATAGTTTTACTTATTATATGGGTACCACTGGTGGTGGTATTTGGAAAACCGAAGACGCTGGTCAAACTTGGAACAACGTCTCTGATGGTTTTTTTAAAACTGGCTCGGTAGGTGCAGTAGCAGTTTCTATTTCAGATCCTAATGTAGTTTATGTAGGTATGGGAGAGCATCCTCCAAGAGGCGTTACTTCAAGTTATGGAGATGGTGTTTATAAAAGTACAGATGCTGGAAAAACTTGGAAACATTTAGGTTTAGATTTAACTAGACAAATTGCCAATATTCGAATTCATCCAACCAATCCAGACATTGTTTATGTAGCCGCACAAGGGGCCATTCATGGCGCAAGTGCAGAAAGAGGCGTATACAAATCAATAGATGGAGGAAAAACTTGGACCAAGACTTTATATGTAGATGATAATTCAGGTTGTGTGGATTTAAGCATGGACATGAACAATCCTAGAATTTTATATGCTGCCATGTGGGACTATCGTCGTTTGCCTTGGGAAGTAAGAAGTGGTGGAAAAGGAAGTGGTTTGTATAAAAGTACAGACGGTGGAGATACTTGGGAAAAAATTCAAAATGGATTGCCTAAGGAATTAGGAAAGATGAGTGTGGCAGTATCTCAAGCCAATTCCAATAAAATTTATTTAGTAGTAGAGAGTGATTCAGAAAAAGAGCAAGGTGGTTTATTTGTTTCTAATGATGCAGGAAAATCTTGGAATAGAATTAGCAAGGACCATCGATTGGTTCAACGTGCTTGGTATTATATTGAAGCCACTGCAGATCCAGTAGATGAAAATACGGTCTATGTTTTAAGTTCACCTGCGATTAAGAGTACAGATGGCGGAAAAACTTGGCAAAATTTTAGAGCGCCTCATGGGGATTATCATCAGTTGTGGATCAATCCTAACAACAATAAAAACATGATTGTTTCTAATGATGGAGGTGCTGCTGTAAGTTTCAATGGTGGTAAAACATGGAGTACAGAGAACAATCAACCCACTGCACAATTTTACAGAGTCAATGCAGATAACTTATTCCCTTTCAATTTGTATGGTGGTCAACAAGACAATACTTCCGTTAGAATTGCCAGTTTTTCTACTTCAAGAGGCGGCATTACAGATCGTGATTGGGCGCCAAGCGCAGGTGGCGAGTCTGCATTTTTAGCCTTTGATCCTAACAATCCAAGATATGTAATGGGTGGTTCTTATCAAGGCACCATTGGTGTATTGGATACTAAAACCAATGATGAAGTAAGTGTAATGGTCGCACCAATTCAATATCAGTCCTTGCAACCTAAGGACATGAAATACCGTTTCAATTGGAACGCACCTATCGTAAGATCCATGCATGAAGATGCGTATTACCATGCAGGTAATATTTTATTCAAAACAACTGATTTAGGAAAATCTTGGAAAGCAATCTCTCCAGATTTAACGACCCATGATACTTCTAAAATGGGCATGAGTGGAACCCCTTATACCAATGAAGGTGCAGGAGGTGAAAACTATTGTACCATTGCTTATGTGATAGAATCTCCACATGAAAAAGGAGTTATTTATACTGGAAGTGATGATGGTTTAGTACATATAACAAAAGATGGTGGAGCCACTTGGACCAATATTACACCAGAAGGAGTAAGAGGTGCTTTAGTGAACTCAATTGAAGTATCTCCTTTTGATAAAGCCACTGCCTATATCGCAGTGACTAAATACAAGTTCAATGACTTCACACCTTTATTGTACAAAACAACCGACTATGGAAAAACTTGGACCAAATTAGTGGATGGTATTCCTTATGGTGCTTTTGTAAGAGTAGTGCGCGAGGACAATGCAGTTAAAAACTTATTGTATGCGGGCACTGAAACTGGATTTTATATTTCTTACAATGGAGGTTTGAATTGGAAACAATTGCAATTGAACTTGCCTATTGTTGCCATTAACGATTTGAAATTACACCAAGATAAATTATTGGCGGCTACACAAGGTCGTGCATTTTGGATCTTGGATGATTTAACTCCATTCAGAAAGGCTGCCTCCACGATCAATGATGCATTTAGTTTATTACCAGTATCCAATGTGTTTAGAATTGATATTGGAAGCCCATTGGATAGACAATTTGGCGAAGAAGAGAATCCATTGAAGATTAATACTACCATGGTGAACCCAGCGAGTGGTGCTGTGATATATTATCATATTCAAAACAAAGATTCTGTTAAAAAATTAAGCATTGAAGTGTTGGATGCTGCTAATAATGTGGTTCGTACTTATTACAGTGAAAAATCCAAACTTGCTACAAGCAACAATAGCAGTGAATCAGATCCTAAGGTGGAAATAAGAACAGGCTTAAACAGATTTGTTTGGGATTTGCGTTATGCTAATTTGCCTTCTATCGATAATGTTTACATTGAGGGAAGCAGTGCAGGCAGAAAAATAATTCCAGGTGAATACACTATCCGATTAAAAATCAATGAAACCACCCAAACGACCAAGGTAAAAATATTGGCCGATCCAAGGTACAATGCACCTGCAGCAGATTTTGAAGCACAGGATCAATTGTCAAAATTAGTTTCTGAAGATGTGGCCGCTATTCATGTATCAGTGGTACAAATGCGCAAAGTACAAGAGCAGTTAAATCAATTTGTGAAAAGAGCAGAGGGGAATAAAAATTTAGAAGACTTATCCACCAAGGCTAAAGCCATTAATAAAACCATCAAAGTTTGGGAAGAAGAGTTGATTCAATCTAAATCTCAAAGCAATGATGACGTAATTAATTTTATCAATAAATTAAGTGCCAATTTAGTTTTCCTAAATGGAGAAGTGCAAGGCAGTTCAAGCTTGCCTTATGTTACAGCAGGACAATTATTACGTTATGATGAATTGCATGCAGATTGGAAAAAATATGAAAAGCAAAAACAAGATTTAATCGACAATGAAATTAAAAATTTCAATGAAGCTTGTAGAAAAGCCAATTGGGATTTTGTAGGATTTGAAAATTAATCTTTTATTTAAATGAATACAATACGATGGGGCATGATTGGCTGTGGCAGTGTCACCGAATTAAAAAGCGGTCCTGCTTTTAATAAAGTGGAAGGGTCTAGCTTGGTAGCAGTGATGCGAAGAGACGCTCAGAAACTAAAAGACTATGCCAACAGACATAACGTGCCCCATTTTTTTACTGACGCGAATGAATTAATACAGCATCCCGAAGTGGATGCTGTTTATATTGCTACTCCACCCAAATACCACGAGGACTATGCCATTGCTGCCATGAAGGCAGGCAAGCCCGTTTACGTTGAAAAGCCCATGGCCTTGGATCTGGCTGCTTGTATGCGCATGGACGCCTTTTCAAAACAAACGGGTGTGAAATTGGTGATTGCCCATTATCGTCGAGCATTGCCTTTATTCTTAGAAGTCAAAAGATTGGTGGATACAGGGGCTATTGGAAAAATAACCAATGTCCGTATTGAAATGTTAAAAAAAGCAGGAGGCAATTTTGATCCATCCGAAAATTGGAGATTAGATCCATCGGTAGCAGGCGGAGGCTATTTTTACGATTTAGCGCCCCATCAATTAGACTTGGTTTTTTATTTTTTTGGCAAAGCCCTCAGTTATCATGGTAGTGCAAGCAATCAAGCAGGTTTGTATCCTGCAGAGGATACCGTAGCTGGCACCATGCTTTTAGAAAATGGTATTCAATTTAAAGGTGATTGGTGTTTTTGTGCACCTGCAGATCAAGATAATGACCTTTTTGAAATCATTGGAACTGAAGGAAAAATTTCTTTCCCTGTATTTGGACATACCATTAGCTTAGCACAAAAGGGTATTACCAAGCTCATTGAATTTGATCCACCCGAACACAATCAACAAAATTTAATTGGAAAAATTGTACCTTATTTTTTAGGTATCGGTGCTAATCCATGCAGCGCAGAAGAGGCCATGCAATCCATGCGTGTCATGGAAAATTTTGTATACGGCACTACTAAATAATTTTTAATTATAAGCTATGACTAGATATTGCTTTGCTTTAGATTTGAAGGACGACCCACAATTAATTGCGGCTTATGAACAATACCATCAATCGGTGTGGCCAGAAATTATTGCCTCCATCAAAGAAGCCGATATAAAAGCCTTAGACATTTATAGGGTAGCCAATAGATTGTTTATGATCATGGAAGTGGGTGAAGATTTTAGCTTTGAAAAAAAGGCAGCCCTAGATGCAAAAAATGAAATTGTAGTACAGTGGGAAAAATTAATGTGGGAATACCAACAAGCATTACCCACTGCCCAGCCTGGTGAAAAATGGGTCTTGATGCAAAAAATATTTTCCTTATAAAATTAATGAGGCAGTTGCTCTTTAAAATAGCCATAGGTCCAAGTGCCCAGTAAAGCACTTGCAATGACCACCACGATAGATCCAATACCAGCGCCAATTTGAGCAAATAAGGGTCCTGGACAAGCACCCGTCATTGCCCAACCCAATCCAAACATTAATCCGCCATAAATATTTCCTTTGGTAAATGGTTTGTTAGTTATGACCACAGCTTCACCACCAATGGTTTTTATTTTAAATTTTTTAATTAATGCAACCGATAGCGCAGCAACGACAACTGCAGTGCCAATCACCCCATACATGTGAAAGCTTTGGAGCTTAAACATTTCTTGAATTCTAAACCAAGAAATAATTTCTGCTTTGACAAAGACAATACCAAACACTATACCCACTATACTGTATTTAAGTAAATGAAAATTATTTTCTTTTACAGTAGCATTGTTGTGTGTAGCTATTTTTTCTGTAGAAATATTTTTTTGTTCAATCAAGGACATGATATTTTTATTTTAATTGTAAAATAAAGGGTAGTATAAAATTGGTCATGATAAAGCCGCCTAACATAAAACAAATGGTGGCGACCAAGGAAGGCCATTGCAAATTACTCAAGCCCATAATGGAATGACCCGATGTACAACCATTGGCATACCTAGTACCAAAGCCAACTAAAAAGCCACCCACCACCATTAAGATAAAACCCCTTAATGTAAATAAGGCTTTAAAACTAAAAAGTTCATTGGGCAATAAATGATTAAAATCGGTGATGCCTAGTTGAGTTAAATCTGCTTGCAAACTAGGATGGATAATGATGGGTTGAGGATTGGCCAATAAATAAGTGGCCATAAAAGCCCCTACAATAATTCCTCCTACAAAAAATAAATTCCAGGCTTCTTTTTTCCAATCGTATTTAAAAAAAGAAATATTGCTAGGAAAACAGGCTGCGCATAGATGACGCAAATTGGAGGAAATACCAAAGGTTTTATTCCCAATAAGCAATAGGGTGGGGACCGTAAGACCAATCAGGGCACCTGCTATATACCAAGGCCAGGGGGCTGAAATAATTGAAACCAAATGCTGCATAGACTTTTGTTTTAAAGTCTACAAATATAGTAGATTAATAGCAATCTACCACCAGCATTATTTTATTAAATTAGAAAAGAAAAACTGTTCAATGATAATGAACAAAGACATACCGAGTACAAATAGCCCAAATCCTTTTTTTAACTTAGCGCCATCCATTTTTTTATTTAAGAAATTTCCTGTGATGATGCCTAAAGTGGCTAAAATAATAATCTTATATAAGAAAGTCCAATCAACAGTAGTATGAAATAAGTCTCCTGTAAATCCCACCAAGGATTTAATACTTATAATAACCAAGGAAGAAGCAATGGCTTTTTTCATGGGTAGTTTGGCTAAAATCACTAAGGCTGGAATAATTAAAAATCCGCCGCCTGCCCCCACAATGCCTGTTAATAAGCCTTCTGCTAATCCTACAATCATTAAGCTAAATCCATAAATAGGGATGACTGCTATTTGTTCTTGTTTATTTTTACCGATGATCATGGATAAGGCCGATGCCAACATCAGCAGCGCAAAAAACAACATGATAAAATTACTTTTGGTCACCTGTACACTATTCCCAAAATGCATGACTGAGGGGATGGCGGGTAATAAAAATTTTCTTGCTAAGAAAACGCCCAAAATAGAGGGTAAGCCAAACATCAATAATATCTTAAAGTCAACCAATTTTTGTTTTAATCGAGAAATGACGCCTGCAATACTGCTTAGTCCCACAATGCATAAAGAATAGGTGGTTGCCAATAAGGGCTCTACCTGAAATAAATACACCAAAACCGGAACGGTTAAGATGGAGCCACCACTGCCAATGAGCCCTAAAGAAATTCCAATAAGAATAGAAGCCAGATAACCAAACAAATGCATTGTATAAATTTTAACAAATCTCTCAAATGGGTGCTACAATTTAGGTAACTATTGTCACTTAGCCCCCAATTATTTAAGCTAGCATTTCAATAGTATTATTTTTTTCAGAAATGTGATTTATGTCACGGTATTGCCTAATTTTATGTAGCAACTTTGACGAAAGAATATACCAACATGAAAGTAGAACAAATTTATACAGGATGCTTGGCGCAAGGGGCCTATTATATCATGAGCGATGGGGAAGTGGCCATCATTGATCCACTCAGAGAAGTACAACCTTATATCCAAAAAGCAGCCTTGGATAAAGCCAAAATAAAATATGTTTTAGAAACACATTTTCATGCTGATTTTGTTTCAGGGCATCTTGATTTAGCAAAAAAAACTGGGGCTAAAATTGTGTATGGTCCCAATGCTGCGCCTGCCTTTGAATTTTATTCAGCAAAAGATGGGGAAGAAATTGCACTTGGAAAAGTAAAAATAAAAGTATTGCATACCCCTGGTCATACCATGGAAAGCACTTGTTATTTATTGATAGATGAGCAAGGTAAAGAAGTGGCTTTGTTTAGCGGAGATACTTTATTTATAGGAGATGTGGGCCGTCCCGATTTAGCGCAAAAAATAAAATCAGAGCTGACTCAAGATATTTTAGCAGGTTATTTATATGATTCTTTGCAAAATAAAATAATGCCCTTGTCTGATTCAATTGTTATTTATCCAGCACATGGAGCGGGAAGTGCCTGTGGTAAAAAAATGAGTACAGAAACACAGGACACTTTAGGTCATCAAAAGCAAACCAATTATGCCTTGGATCCTAAGTTAAGTAAAGCAGAATTTATTGCAGCTGTATTAGATGGGTTGGTAGCGCCTCCTGGCTATTTTCCATTGAATGTAATGATGAACATACAAGGCTATGAAAGTATTGATCAAGTATTAGAAAGAGGACAACATGCATTAAGTCCAGCTGCTTTTGAAACTGCAGCCAATGAAACAGATGCATTAATATTAGACACTAGAGATGCCCAAATTTTTGCCAAAGGGTTTATACCTAATTCAATTAATATCGGCATTGATGGAAGTTTTGCGCCTTGGGTAGGGGCCATGATTCCAAACATCAAGCAAAAAATATTATTGGTGGCCGAACTAGGAAGAGAAACAGAAATTATTACTAGATTGGCCCGTGTGGGTTATGATTATACCATTGGTTTTTTAGAAGGTGGAATAGATGCTTGGCAAAAGGCCGGCAAAGAAATGGATCAGATTACATCTATCGACACCGCGGCATTGGTTGAATTAAAATCCAATGATTCCAATATTGCCATCTTGGATGTAAGAAAGGCTTCCGAATTTAATAGCGAACATATTAAGGGCGCGCAAAATGCCCCCTTAGATTTTATCAATGAAAGCATGGCTGCCATCAATAAAGAAAAAACCTACTATGTACATTGTGCTGGCGGCTATCGTTCCATGATTTTTATATCGATATTAAAGGCTAGAGGTTTTCAAAACCTGATTGATATTAAAGGTGGGTTCAAAGACCTTAAGGCTTCTAATCAATTCAAATTGACTGAATTTAAAATTCCTACTAGTTTGTTGCTCTAAATCAAGCGATTAGATCAATTATAAAATAAGACAAGTTTAATAGCCATTGGGAACCATCCGATGGCTATTTTTTATTAATTTAAGGGAGCCTTATGGGGCAATTAAACAATCAACTATGTCAACGATAGCTTCAAAAAAATTAGGCTTCCTATTTTGTATTATTTTTTTTAGTGCCAACAATTTGATAGGGCAAACTAAAATACAACTTACCCTACCTGGCTTAAAGGATAAAGTGGAAGTACTCAGAGACCAATGGGGCGTAAATCATATTTATGCAAAAAATGAAAATGATTTATTTTTTACACAGGGCTATTGTGCAGCCAAGGACAGATTGTTTCAATTTGAAGTTTGGCGTAGACAAGCTACTGGAACGGTAGCGGAAATTTTAGGTGCCAGAGAATTGAAAAGAGATATTGGCACACGCTTGTTTAAATTCAGAGGTGAGCTTAGTACCGAATTAAAACATTATCATCCTCGGGGTATGGCCATCATACAATCTTATGTGAATGGAGTGAACGCTTATATTACCCAAGCATTAAAAAATCCTAAAGAACTTCCTATCGAATTTAAGTTGTTGTCCATTGTGCCACAAAAATGGACGCCAGAAGTAGTAATCTCAAGGCACCAAGGCTTATTGGGCAATAGTACACAGGAATTAAATATTGGTAGAGTGGTGGCTGCAGTGGGCGAACAAAAAGTAAAAGAAGTGATGTGGTTTCATCCTAAAGATCCCAATATAAAATTAGATACTGCTATTGATGGTGCCTTACTGAGTGCCGATATTTTAGAATTGTACAATGCTTATCGAACCGAATTAGAATTTATAAAAAATGACCTTAAAGAAAAAGACGATGATGACGCTTCTATTTTAAACATTTTAAATAAAAGAAAAAATAAGGTAGACGAGCTGCCTGAACAAGAAATGGAAGGCAGCAACAATTGGATCATTAGTGGCGCTAAAACAACCAGTGGTTTTCCCATGTTGGCCAATGATCCACACCGCAAAATTGCAGTACCTTCTTTAAGATATATCGTTCATTTAGTGGCGCCAGGTTGGGATGTCATAGGTGGTGGAGAGCCAGAGATACCAGGGGTTTCCATCGGCCACAATCAATATGGTGCCTGGGGTTTAACCATTTATGAAACGGATGGAGAAGATCTTTATGTATACAATCTAAATCCAAAAAACAACAAAGAATATTGGTACAAGGGAAGTTGGGTAAAAATGAAATCTATTACCGAAACCATTGCCATTAAAAATCAAAAAGCACAAAATGTGCAATTACAATATACCATTCATGGTCCCGTAACTTATATCGATTCTGTGCATCATAAAGCCTATGCTTTAAAATGTGCATGGATGGAACCAGGTGGGGCCCCTTACTTGGCATCATTAAGAATAGACCAATCCACCAATTGGGAAAATTTTAGAAATGCTTGTGCTTATAGCAATATACCTGGAGAGAATATGATATGGGCCGATAAGAAAGGTAATATAGGATGGCAGGCAGTGGGCATTGTACCCATCAGAAAGAATTTTAGTGGTTATGTGCCTGTGCCTGGTGATGGCAGGTATGAGTGGGCTGGTTTTTTGCCCATCAAAGAAAGAGCGCATTTATTAAATCCAAGCAAATCATTTTTTGCCACCGCCAATCAAAACGTAACGCCTACCAACTATACGCATTGGGATGCAGTGGGCTATACCTGGGCCGATCCTTATCGTGGAGACCGCATCAATAATGTGCTAAGTAGTATTGAAAAACTAAGCATAGAAGATATGGCCAAACTTCAAACTGATCCCTATTCCATACCTGCCTTTGAGTTAGTGCCTTTCTTAAAAAATATTTCAGTGAATGATGCCTCTTCTATGGAAGCGAAAAATTATTTAATGAATTGGAATTACGCCCTTGACAAGAATAGTATAGCTGCTGGTATTTATGTGCAATGGGAAAAGCAAATCAGCCTGGCTGCCAATAAATATTTTGTGCCTCAAAAGGCAGAGGGTTTAATTACTATGCCGCTGAAAAAAATAATCGAACAAGTAAAAAATCCATTGAATCATTTTGGAACCAATCAACAAGAGGCAGCCACTCAAAGAGATGAATTTTTAAAAAAATGTTTTGATCAAGCAGTAGTCAATTTAAAAAATAAATTAGGCAACAATATGACTAGTTGGCAATATGGACAAGCCAAATACAAGCATGTTACCTTAGAACATCCCTTGGCCAATTTGGTAGAGGCGAAGATGCAAGCAAAACTAAATATTGGGCCAGCGCCAAGAGGTGGCAATGGCCAAACTCCAGGCTCTACGGGTAGTGCAGACAATCAAGTAAGTGGCGCTAGCTTTAGAATTTTAGTTGATACCAAGGATTGGGACAAAGCTTTAATGATCAATACCCCAGGACAATCAGGCAATAGTGAAAGCCCATTTTATAGTAACTTGTTTTCCACTTGGGCCAATGACGGCTATTTTCCTGCTTATTATTCTAAGCCACTTATTTTAAAAGCAGCTACAGAACAATGGCAATTGAATCCACGTTAATTAAAAAAAATCTCCTATGAAAAAATTCGTTTATCTAAATTTTATTTGCTTAAACATCTTATTGATTGCTTGTAGCACTAAAGATAAGGGCCTAGGGAAATGGGAGGTCTATGGTGGTGGTAAAGAAAACACCAGGTATTCCGGATTAACAGAAATCGACACCAACAATGTAAAAACCTTAACCAAGGCCTGGGAATTTCATACGGGGGATTCTGGACAATACACGCAAATGCAATTCAATTCAATTGTAGTCAATGATTTATTGTACGCGATTTCTCCTAAGTTAAAATTAATTGCCTTGAATGCGGCCACAGGTGTTCAAAATTGGGTATTCGATCCATATGACATCAATAACAATGAGTACAAAGGAGCTGGTTATTTTGCAATGAATGTTTGTAGAGGTGTTACTTATTATGCAGATGAAAAAACCAAAAGATTGTTTTATGGTGCTGGCTCCAACTTATATTGTATCGATGCCATCACTGGAAAGCCCATTCAAGATTTTGGCAATGCTGGCAAAATTGATTTGCACAATGATCTTGGCAGAGAAGTACAAGATTTATATGTAGCCATGACCAGCCCTGGCATCATCTATAAGGATTTAATTATTTTAAGTACAAGGGTTGATGAAGGGGCTGCTGCAGCACCTGGTTTTATCAGGGCCTATGATGTACATACAGGAAAATTGCGTTGGATATTTCATACCATTCCACAACCAGGAGAATTGGGCTATGAAAGCTGGGACGACAAAGAGGCTTGGAAACATATGGGTGGTGCCAATGCATGGGCTGGCTTTAGTATGGACGAGGCCAAGGGGATTGTGTATGCACCTATTGGTTCTGCTTCCTATGATTTTTATGGAGGCAAACGTTTAGGCGATAATTTATTTGCTAATTCTGTATTGGCTTTAGATGCAGCCACGGGCAAAAGAATCTGGCATTATCAAACCGTGCATCATGATGTTTGGGATAGAGATTTACCCACCGCACCAGCACTAGTTACGATTACAAAAGAGGGTAAAAGAATTGAAGCCATTGCACAGCCTACTAAATCTGGTTTTGTATTTTTATTGGATAGACTTACAGGTAAACCCATTTATCCTATCGAAGAAAAGCCAGTGCCGCATATCTCTGAATTGTTAGGAGAAAAATTATCACCCACGCAGCCTTGGCCAAGTTTTATTGAACCCTTCGCAAGACAATCTTTAACGGAGAAAGATTTGAATCATTTTATTCCAGATAGTTCTTATGCGGATATTAAAGCAAGATTGGCCAAAGTAAATTCTGGTTTTATTTTCAATCCTACTTCCAAAAAAGGTACAGTAATTTTTCCTGGATTTGATGGCGGTGCAGAATGGGGTGGCCCAGCTTTTGATACCACTACTGGTTTATTGTATGTGAATGCCAATGAAATGCCTTGGATCTTAACCATGATTGACAATAAAAATGAAGCGCCAAAAAAACAAACCAATGAAATGGCAGGCAAAAGAATTTATATGAACAATTGTGCGGCTTGTCATGGTCTAGAGAAAAAAGGATCCGGAAATTATCCTACATTGATAGGGGTAGATAAGAAATATACCAGTGCTAGTTTTACTGAATTGATTGCAGCCGGAAGAAGAATGATGCCCTCTTTCAAGCGCTTAAAAAAAGAAGAAGTGGAAGCCTTGTCTACTTATGTTTTAGATTTAAAAGAAAAACAAAAATTAACTTATGTAGCACCAGTTCAAATTGAGGATCCTTATTGGAAGATGGCTTATACTTCAACTGGGTACAATAAATTTTTAACCAAGGAAGGTTATCCAGCAGTAACCCCACCTTGGGGCACATTGAATGCCATTAATTTAAATACTGGAAAAAATGTATGGAAAGATACCTTAGGTGATTATCCAGAATTATTGGCTAAAGGCATTCATTCAGGTACGGAGAATTACGGAGGGCCTGTAGTCACTGCTGGAGGATTGTTATTCATTGCAGCCACCAAGGATGGTAAGTTCAGGGCATTCAATAAGTACAATGGAAAACTACTTTGGGAAACTACCTTGCCAGCACCTGGTTTTGCAACACCCACAGTATATAGTTATAAAGGCAAGCAATACATCGTCATCGCTTGCGGCGGCGGAAAATTAGGAACGGCTTCGGGGGATGCTTATGTTGCTTATGCACTTCCTTAATCTTCTAGTTTTATTTTTTAAATCGAATCAGGTATTCAGAAATATAAACCGCTGTATCCTTGGTTTGGTCTTTATAAAATAATCTTGCTTTTTCGCCCAAATTAAAAGTGGTTAATTTTTTTACTACTGCATTTGGATCTCCAATGGGTTGCAAGGCAGGATACCATAATGTACTACCCGGTTTAGTTAAAAGCAGTTCCGGCACTGTCCAGTTTTGCGATGTGGTTTCGTCCAGTACTTCATTTTTATTGAAAGAGATATAAATGCTACTGCCTTTCCAAGAAGCACCTTCTGCTTTGGCCATCAACATCACCCATGATTTTAAATAATTATTCCAACTAACAGAAGGCCCCCAATAATATTTACTGTTTAAGTTGGAACTTGGACCGCCTCCAGCGGATGAAGGTATTTGAATGGATTGTATCGGTTGTCCAATTCCATCATACTGCGCTGCATAGTTTTTTCCATCCCATCTTTTGGCTTTGCCATTGGGCTGGTCTAAATCAGCTAATTTAATTCTAGCCATACTAATGCATTGACCTGCTTGTTCTTTTTTAGTATCATAAGTGAGTGAATCATATTTTCCAGCGTAACCATACTCACCATAAAATATATACAAATAATCACCACTGGCTACTGCAGAAGGATCTCCAACGCCACCTGCAAAAGTCACTGAATTATTGTAAGGTTTTAAAATCATTCTTTCTTGGTTGTCTTCTAAAACAATGCCTTTGTTTTCCCAGCTATGTCCTCCATTGGTAGATTTCATGATGCCAATTCTACAAACAGCAGCAGGTGTTTTAGCGCCCGTTAAGCCTTGTGGCCAATTTTTATTGATGTAGCCTTTTCCGGTGGCTTCATTGTAGGGAAAGGTTTCTGGATAATTTTCGTTGTGGTATAAGGCGTACAATGTTTTTCCAGTAGCATCTTTTTTATCTTGATATACTGTTTCAAACCAAACAGCGCCATGCAAGCCCAGGGCAGTTGGGGCCACATTCGGCGGCATCATGGGCGGAACAAATTCATGGAACTTTCTATTAAATACTTCTTCTACTGTTTTCCCCTCTGCAAATTTTAGTTCATTGGAATAACCCCAAAGTGGGTCTTCTCCATATTTTCCCGGAAAGATGCGAAAGGTATCGCCCACCCATACTTCGGCCATATTACAATCCACAAAGGATTTAAAATAAATGGGACTTGATTTTGTCAATTCAAAATTTTCGGACAGGGCCTCCTTTTTTTCTGTACACATGGTAAAAAAAGGAAGTAGTAATGCTAGATTTTTTAGATATTTAAGCATAATGGAAATTTATTGATGGTGTATATTGGCAAGTAGCTTTATTTATGCCCTATATTAACATAAATTAATCATTTTTCTCAAATCATCTACCATTTTTACATTAATTTGCATCCTTATTTAGCATATTAATTTTTATAATATTATGGAGGAGCAAAAAAAGAAAAAACAAGCCAATATTCGTAAGGTAGTGATTAGCACTTTATTAGTCGTAGCGCTTTATTTTGGTGGTAAAAAAGTAGTCTTTTCAATAACGCATGAAACCACGGATAATGCACAAATTGAAACTTCCATTGTGCCAGTATTGACTAGAATTGGCGGCTATGTAAAAACCATTGCCATCAAAGATTATGATTCTGTGGGCCAAAATCAATTGGTGGCAGAAATTGATGATGCCGAATTGCAAATGCAATTGGAAGAACAAAAAGCAGATTTACAACAATCATCTGCAGAAGTATCCAATGCTAAAGCGCAATTAGACAATGCCATCTTATCTTTAAAAAATAATAAAGGGGTGATTGATTTAAGAACCATCAAACAAAAAAAATCTACCAACGATTTAACCCGCGATCAAAATTTATTTAAAGAACAAGCAATTACAAGAAAGCAATTGGAAGAAACAGAATATCAATTGTCTTCTGCCAATCAAGAGTTGAGCAATGCACAAACCGAATTAGCAACTGCCAACAATAAAATTACCGTCTTAAGAGAAAACGTGAACAGAACCTTGGCGATGATTGATATGAAGAAAACTAAAATTAAAGAGACCGAATTAAAATTGTCGTATACCAAGATCATCACACCTAGTGCTGGAAAGATTGGGAAAAAGAACATCAATATTGGACAGTTTGTTCAAGCAGGTACGCCATTGTTTTCTATTGTAAATGACAGCAGCTATTGGATTGTAGCCAATTTCAAAGAAAGTCAATTAGAGAGTTTACAAGAAGGTAAAAAAGTAAATATTCGCTTAGATGCCTTTGCAGATCTAGCTATAGAAGGTACCATAGTAAGCTTAAGTGATGCAACAGGTGCAAAGTTTTCATTACTACCTCCAGACAATTCAAGTGGAAACTTTATTAAAGTAACACAACGTATTCCTGTAAAAATTGCCATTAACAATCAAGCTGCTTTTAAAAATAAATTAAGAGCAGGAATGAGTGTATTTATCACCGTTGACAAATAGTTTGAATGGCAGCGCTTAAAGGCTTAGCAAGAACCATCATTGTAATTACCACTGTATCAGCTGCCATTATGGAGTTGATCGATACTTCTATTGTAAATGTTGCTCTAAATGATATTTCTGGAAGTTTAGGCGTAAGCATTGAAGATGTGAGTTGGGTGATTACTGCTTATGCAATTGCCAATGTAATCATCATCCCATTAACAGGGTTTTTAGCAGAATATTTTGGGCGTAAAAATTATTACATCGTATCGATGATCATTTTTACAGTGGCTTCTTATTTATGTGGCCAGTCTGATAGTTTAATTGAATTAATTATTTGGAGATTTGTACAAGGTATAGGTGGCGGTGCATTACTGTCTACTTCACAAGCCATTTTATTTGATGCCTTTGAGCCCAAGGACAGACCCATGGCAGCAGGTTTATTTGGTATGGGTATTGTACTCGGTCCCACCTTGGGCCCCACTTTAGGAGGCTGGATTATTGAGCATAATAGCTGGCCTTTAATTTTCATGATCAATATTCCTATTGGTATTATTGCCACTTTTTTATCCTTCACTTTTATTGACAAAAAAGAAGGGGAGGGCAAGGGCAAGGATGCCATTAAGATTGATTATACCGGTATTATGCTGCTCATGGCAGGCATTGGATGTCTGCAATATGTTTTGGAAAGAGGGGAATCCGAAGAATGGTTCAATAGTGAAACTATTCGTTATTGCTCCGGGATTGCGGTATTGGGGTTGATTTCCTTTGTCTTGTATGAGTTGAATATCAAGCAACCGGCAGTGAATTTAAGGGTATTGAAAAATCGAAATCTAGCCTTTACTACCATCTTTACATTTGTAGCAGGTTTTGGTTTATTTACTTCGGTATTTGTTTATCCAGTACTAGCGCAAAGAATCATGGGCTATACTGCATTTGAAACGGGCATCTCCTTATTACCTCCCACATTAGCGGGTGTGATTATGATGCCCATTATCGGAAAATTAATGAGTAAGGGAGTAACTCCTATACCCTTTGTGATTGTAGGTTTTAGTTTGTTTTCGGTGTATGCTTTTTATAGTGCGGCCATGCCACTCGATGCTGGCAAATGGGATTTCTTTTGGCCTTTATTAATCAGGGCCTTTGGTATTTCTATGAGTCAGTTGCCTTTAATTAACCAAGCGGTAGTAGGTTTAGCCCCCAAGGATTATGCAGCGGGCATTTCCTTAAACAATATGATTCGTCAATTGGGTGGTGCATTTGGTATTGCCATGGCTAATAATTATGTAGCTAAACAGTACTTTCAACACCGTACTAATTTAATTGCACATATGCCAGCCGATGGAGCAGCTTGGCAGGAAAGGGTTACGGCGGTAACACAAGGCATTGCCTCCAAAACAGGTGATTTGACAGGGGCTAAACAAACTGCCCTTAAAATGATTGATATGTCGGTGGATAGGCAAGCCTATTATTTATCTTATTTGGATACGTTTAGGTTAGTAGGTATATTCTTTATCGTGGTGATACCACTGGTATTTTTCCTTCGAACTAGTAAAAAAATGGATAAGGCTGCAGCAGAAGCTGCAGCGGAAGCGCATTAAATATAGTGTGCTTACAATTTAAAGTAAACGAGTTATGAAAAAATTAATCTTATTGTTCTTAGTCGTGTTGCATTTCACCAATGCCCATGCTCAAAATTTAATTAATGGAGAACTTAAAAATCTATTAAATCAATCTTTGACCTATTTTCCTAAAGTAAAGGAAGTGCAAGAAACAGTTCAAATGGCCGAAGCTAAATTGGCATTGACGCAATTGAATAAATATCCAGATTTGATATTAGATGCAAGCTATGCTTATATGCAACCCAAAATTGAAGTTCCCTTTGGCGATAAAACTTTTCAGTTTGCACCAGAGCACAATGTTTCTGGGGCTTTAAATGGATCCTATACTTTATTTGATTTTGGTCGCTTAGCGGCAAATATTGAAAAAGCAAAACTTGAAGTACAAACTTCTAAACATGTGGCAGAACAATTAAAACACAGTTTGTTTTTTCAAATAAGCCAATTGTATTATCAAATCATTTATGCAAAAAAAGCCATTGACATACAAAATGAAGTGGTTGCCTTGTTGACTGAAAACAAAATTGTAGTGGAAGCGCAATTGAAAAATGGCAATGCCATCCAATTAGACCTGTTGACCATTCAATCTAAGATTGACAATGAAAACAATCGCAAAATAGACCTAGAGACCAACTTGAAAAAATTATTCAACCTATTAAATTATGCAACAGGTGTGAACAAGATTCAAGAAGGACAACTATCCATCGCGCTTAAAAATTATAGTTTTGATGAAGCCTTGCAAATTGCGATCCAAAAAAATCCAAGCTTGGCCATTGCTAAAGAAAAAGTGAATCTGTCCAAAGCAGAAGTGGCCATTGCTAAATTATACAAACAGCCATTGATCGGCTTAAAAGCAAGTGTGGGTTCTAGAAATGGTTATTTACCTCAGATCAATGACCCTCGTTTTAATTACAATGCGGGCATAGGTTTTTCTATGCCTTTATTCAATGGAGGAAAGATTAAGCAACAAATTAAGATACAAGAAAGAGCCGTTGCTTTAAATGAAACTGGCGTGACTGCTCAATTGCATGACTTTGAAAAAGACATACAATCAGCCTTAATTGATATAAATAGTAATGAACGTAGAATAAAAAATGCAGCTTCTCAAATTGAGCAAGCTGCATTAGCACAAAAACTAAGTGTAAGTAAATTAAAGAATGGTACCACTACCCCTATTGAACTAACTTCCACCAATGCAGATTATCAAAGGGCTTTATTGAATCAATTACAATATGAATATCAACTTTGTAATGCGCAATTGGAATTAGTTAAATTAATGGGTATTGATTTGGTCGATTAAAAATCGGCATAATCACGGGCACTCATTAATACAGTTTCGTTTCTGTTCACAGATTTTAAATACTCCTGGGCTACAGATATTTTTTTCCAAACTGCATCTGCACCAAAAGCTTTCCAATGGTCATTGCGGTCATCCATATTGTTAAAGCTGGTCATGTAAATCAAGTTGGGCATTCTGCTACCTGCAATTACTTTAGAATAAAAAATAGCGTTAAAATTAAGACGCTCAAATAAAGGCACTTCTCCACCTTCATTAAACATATGCACTTTTCTTAAGTGCAAATTTTCGGTAGCGCTTTCATAACTTCTATATTCATACACACGGCTGCTAGATTTAGTTAGGCTTGACTTGGTCACATAATTAGGTTGAAATTTAAAAGCCCTAGTTAATATTTTTTCAATTCTATTGTAAGGCAAACTGCTGTCTCCCATTTCTAAATGAATGACTGGGTCCTTACCCATAGGATCTAGTTTTTCAATTTTCTGATCCAATACATCTAATTCATCAATTGTTTTTAAGGGAATCCATACGTATAAACGCTTATCTGTTGCAGTGTCATTGTCTAATGGAGCAAACACACCCACTTTTGAAATGCTGTTCTGATGTAAATAAGGTAGGTAGGTATTTTTTAAATACGCATCTATGTTGGCAATTTGAGTAGGCGTAGAACAATGGTAAATTTGAATGATATAAAAGTCGCGGGTTGGACTTTTAGGAACGTTGGCGAAACTTACCAATAAGACAAAAGCACCTACCAAACTAAGTAGTAATTTTTTCATTGTAGTAAAGGGTTAATTTTTTAATGTTACCAAATTTAGTGCTTAACTAGCTTAAAATAGGCTAATGGTATATTTTTTGTTCAAATCTAATGGATAGATTATATTTAAATATAATTTATAAAAACATGCAAAAATCAAAATCTGATCTAATTCCTTTTGTATTAATTACTTGCTTGTTTTTTTTATGGGGTTTTGCCCACAATTTGGATCCCATATTAATCCCACATTTAAAAAAGTCATTTACCCTAACTACTACTCAGTCTACCTTGGTAGACTCCTCGGTTTTTGTGGCTTATTTTTTTATGGCTTTGCCTGCTGGCTATATTATGAAAAGATGGGGCTATAAAACAGGCATCATTGCGGGTCTTTTATTATTTGCTGTAGGTTCATTTCTGTTTGTACCTGCGGCTAATAACCAATCTTATAATTACTTCTTGTTTGCCTTATTTGTAATTGCCTGTGGTTTAACTATATTAGAAACAGCGGCTAACCCTTATGCTTCTTCATTAGGCGACCCTAGTACTTCTACCCAAAGACTCAACCTAGCGCAATCCTTCAATGGATTAGCCGCTGCCTTGGCACCAGCCATTGGGGCAAGAATAATCTTAACCAAGGGCTATACTAGTGAAGAATTAGCCACTATGACGGCTGCTGCGCAAAAAGCAGCTTTAGCAACAGAGGCCTACACGGTTAAAACACCCTATACCATTTTAGGCATTATACTTTTATTTATAGCCTTCTTGTTTTTTAAAATCAAGCTACCAGATATTAGAGATAATAATGCGGTTAGTCAAAACCAAACTATTTTAAAAACTTTCAGGCATAGCCATTTAAGCTGGGCCGTAGTGGCACAATTTTTTTATGTAGGTGCACAGGTATGTGTTTTAAGTTTATTTATTTTATATGCGACACAGTCGGCACAAATCTCTGAAATACAAGCTGCGGATTATTTAAGTATGGGGGGCCTTGCTTTTTTAGTAGGCCGCTTTTTAGGTACGGCTTTAATGAAATATTTTACGCCTAGACATTTATTAACTTCTTTTGCTATGGTATGTGTACTATTATGCTTGATAGCTATTTTTGGTAAAGGAATGATGACCATTTATGCCCTAATAGGCATCTGCTTTTTTATGTCTATTATGTTTCCCACTATTTTTTCCTTGGGCATCCAACAACTTGGTCCAGACACAGAGATGGCCAGCAGCTTAATCGTGATGTCCATTGTTGGGGGTGCAGTACTTCCCAGAATTTTTGGATTGATCAGCGATGCCTCAGGTAATATACAAATGGGTTATGTAGTTCCACTCATTGCTTTCGCAGTAGTAGCCTATTTTGGATGGAAGGGTAGCGTTATTAAAAAAGTATAATATAGAAAGATTATAAAATAGCAGAAAATAAGCGTTTAGTAAAAAAATTAACTAATCTTATACTACTTTAATAATTTTATTAATGCTTATATACTTTTCCGTCTTTCATTACAAAGTCAACATTTTGTAAAGCGTTAATGTCTTTAGTGGGATCTTTTTTTAAGGCAATGATATCCGCAAAACTACCTTCTTTGATTTCTCCTATTTTTCCTGGCAAACCTAAAAGTTCGGCAGCTGTAGTAGTAGCAGTTTGAATGGCTTGCACAGGACTTAATCCCCATTCTACAAAATAGGTAAAGTCTTTGGCTTGAGCTAAGTTCCAATCATAACCGCCAATATCAGTACCATAAGCCAATTTCACACCCATTTTAATGGCCTTTTTAAAAGTAGCTTGAATAGACTGTTGAAAATATAAGTTGATTGGACTTCCTAGTTTGGCTCTTCCTTCTGCAACAAATTCATTCACAAATAAAGTAGGGCACCAATAAATTCCTTTCTCAGCCATTACACGCATGCATTCCTCATCCATACCACTTCCATGCTCAATAGTGGAAGCGCCTGCATTGATGGCAGCTAAAATACCATCTCTAGTCATGGCATGTGCCGCTAATTTTTTTCTACTGGTGATGGTTTCATCGCCAATTGCTTTTATTTCTTCTGTGGTGAAATTAGGAATTGACCTAAAGGATCCATCTGCTAAACGGTAATAACCACGGTCTGCATAAATTTTAATCCAATCAGCACCTTGTTCTATTTGTTGTCTTACTGCTCTTCTGGCTTCATCTGCGCCAGTGATTTCGATGACACCTTTTGGAAGATGTAATTCCCAAGCATAATCTGATGCTCTAATTGGGTAATGCCCAGTGGTGTTCATAGCTAAAGTAGAAACAATCATTCTTGGACCGCTAATGACTCCTCTATTGATGGCTTTTTTAAGATCCACATCGGCAAATCCAGCAGCCTCTGTACCTAAATCACGAATGGTGGTAAATCCATTCATCAATGCTTTTTCGGCACTTTTGGTAGCTCTAATGGTTCTATAAGGAATGGACTCCTTTAATGCTTGTACATCATAATCTTCTGAAGTGATGTCGCCTTGCAAAAGCACATGGGTATGACAATCGATCATGCCTGGCATGACAAAATAATTACTTAAATCTATGGTAGAGTCTGCAGGCAATAAACTCGCACTAATAGATACGACTTGATTGCCTTTGATTAAAATATTTTGTTTTTCAGTGACCATACCTGTTTTGCTGTCCAATAATTTACCACACTTGATGAGGATGGTTTTTTGAGCAGACAGATTCAAACAAACAAAAACAGCTAAAGTAAAAACTAAATAACGCATATATATTTTTTTAAAAATTTTAAACCCCGTTTAGTTTAGTATTCGGGACTATAATAGTATAACAATTTATTAAAGAATTTGTTTTTTGTGTAACCAATCCTTCAATAAATTTGGCCAATACACCTCACTGGTGGGGTTTTTCATCCCAAAACCATGGCCCCCTTTTTCATACAAATAAATTTCGGCAGGCACTTTGTTCATTTCAAGGGTTTTTGCATAAATAGTTGAATTGAGCACAGGCACTGCATCATCGTCCTTGGCGTGTACCAAAAAGGCAGGAGGTGAATAAGTATTGATTTGTTCTTCGTTACTAAAATAATGAATGGCTTCCTCGGTCATCACTGGCCCAATAAGACTATTTCTAGAACCGCCATGACCAAAATTTTGAAAACTAATTACTGGATAAATAAGAATTTGAAAATCGGGTCTTAAAGATATATTTTCAGGGTTACTAATTTTTACATCGGCATAATGCGTAGCTAAGCTTGCTGCTAAATGTCCTCCTGCGGAAAAGCCCATGACCCCAATTTTTTTGGCATCAATCCCCCAATTGGCTGCATTCAATCTGCACAAATACATAGCCTGTTGTACATCTTGCAAAGGTGCAATGGTTTTATCTATTTGATTGTCTGCATTGGGTATGCGATATTTTAAAACCAGCGCGTTGATACCAATACTATTGAAAAATTCAGCCACATCTGCGCCTTCATGACCAGCAGCTAAAATATAATAGCCACCACCAGGACATATAATCACACAGGGTCTTTTTTCATTGTCCTTAACTGCTCTATAATATTGATAAGTAGGCGTAGAAACTTTTTCAATGATCAATATCCCAGATTGTGTATTGGAGGCTTCTTGGTTTTCATGTTTTTTTTCGTTGGGCGTTACAGTGTACAAGGGTTTGAATTGTCCCATAGTCATGTTCATTTTAAAAAAAATTAATATAAGCAACAAGCAAATACGATGAGTTCTTTTCATAAAATTTATTTTGAACCTTGAATTAACAAACTAAAAAAGTGAATCCCTTTTTGAAAATCAGTAACCAGCATGCGTTCATCAATGCCATGGTAACCTTTGCCATTGGTAATAGGTGTGAAATTGATTACCCCGTCACTCACTTCTCTATAATTTCTAGAATCAGAAGCGCCTAACATAACCATGGGTGCTACAATCACATCATCTACAACAGCAATGATGGCATTCTCTACTCTTTTAAAAGCCTTACTGTTAATGTCTGTGGTAGGGGAAGGCATGGTGCTATAATTGTGATAGTAGGTAATTTTGATATTGGTATCATTCACTGTTTTTTCTACAAAATTGTAGACGTCTTTCTGTGTTTCACCAGGTAAAATTCTACTGTTCACATAGGCGGTTGCATAAGTTGGAATCACATTATCTCTAACACCACTATTAAGGATAGTGGGCACAATGGTGGTTCTTACCATGGCATTGCTGCTAGGTGCATCAGACATTGAACTCAAGACTTGTTTTTCAAAAAGCCATAAGTTGGACAAAGCCATTTTTTTACCAAAATTTTCTGTGTAACTACTTACTCTTTCTAAATAAGCTCTAATGGGCGGTGTTAATTTGGCAGGCATTTGATTTTGTCTCAATTGATACAAGCCTTTGCTCAAGATGTCTATAGCAGTACTTTTAGCTGGGATAGATGAATGTCCACCTGCAATTTGAACAGTTAAAATTAAAGTGACATAGCCTTTTTCTCCTACGCCTATAGAGGCGATGGGTCTTTTCACCTCTTTCATGTCTTCTGTAGAAATTTCACCACCTTCATCTACTACAATGTCAAATCTTTGGTTTTTAGATTTAAAGTATTTCACCACTGCAGTAGCCCCTTTGCCGCTAGATTCTTCATCAGCGCCAAAGCAGAGTAAAATGGTTTGTTTGGGTTGAAATCCTTTAGCCAATTGAGCTTCAGCCGCTTCTAAAATTTCAATCATACTGGATTTATCATCAATCACCCCTCTGCCCCAGATATATCCCTCTTTCACTTCTCCACCATAAGGAGCGGCATGCCAAAGTTTCACCGCAGAAGCTTCAACCGGCACCACATCGTAATGTGCCATTAAGACCATGGGTAAAATACTAGTATCGGTTCCTTTCCATTCGTAGATATAATTGAAACTATCTACCACGGTGCGTGGTAAATTTTTATGTACTAAGGGATAAGATTTTTCTAAAAATTTTCTATAGGCAAAAAAAGTAGCGGTATCAAATTCATAAGCATCATTGGGCGTTTCCGTTTTAATTTGAATAGCCTCAGTCATGTGCGCAATGGCTTCTTTGGTCAAAGGCGTTAATTCACTACTTTTTTGATGCGCACCCGGGGTATTGGATAAAGTTTTAAATAAAACTATACCAACAATGGCTAGTAAAACAACTCCAATAAATACCGCAATTTTTTTCATAAAAATATTTTTAATTATAATCTGTAATATACGAAAACTAAGCTATAAAATAAAAGCGCCCCTAGTGGTTACTAGGGGCGCTTTTGGGAGCAAAGGAGCATTTTTTATTAAAAACCTCTTCTTTTATTCATTTCAAAGCGAATTTTATTTAAGAATTCCCTTTCTATTTTTAAAGCATCATTGACTCTGTCATCCGATTTTAAAATAGGCTTTAAATCGGTTTTGTACTTTTTTCTAGCTACTAAGATGGCTTCTTGAAATAAGATTTCATCTTCGGATTTAGTTTTGACAATCTCTTTGATTGCTTTATTGTATTGCTCATAGATTGGCCAAAAGGATTCCGCTTCGCTAGGAGTTAATTCTAGCTTTTCAGTAATGAATTGAATTTTAAAAACCTCAATACGTTCTTTGCGATCTTTTCTGTCTTCTCCTTGCATCCGAGGACCTCTTCTTTCAAACATTTCTTGGTCATCTTCTGGTGGTGGCGGTGGCGGAGGTCTTCGATTTGGACGAGGTTGCGCGTAGGCATTCATCAATAGTAAACCAAATAAGCCTAATAGAAATATTCTTTTCATATAAAATTATTGAATGATTGCTTTTTGTATTTCTTTAATTTCAGATTCTCTTAATTTTTCAAGTGAAGCATTTTCTTTTTTTATTACATAGTCGTAATCTAATTCTGCAATGGCTTCATTGTTGCTGACATAACTTTTCATTTCATCTATCGAAATCTCTTGAATAGAAACAGTTTCAAATTTTGCTTTATTGGCCGTGTTCCATAAATAGGCACCAGCAACAATCAAAATAAAAGCAGCAGCTACAGCAATTTTTGCATAGGGCTGTAAAAAAAATATTTTAAACAAGGAAGGTTTTGTATGATTATTTTTCTCCATTTGAATACGCTGCATCAATCTATCTGGGAAAGATTCAAAATAATTAATTGGCGCATCCGTATTGGTTGAATTAAATCGATTCAAATGATCTTTTTCTATCATAGATTCAACCCATTGCTGGTCCTGCTTTAGTAAATCCTTGTCTGTCTGCATTTTCATTGTTTTAATTGGATGGTCTATAGGTGTTAAAGTTTAAAGCTTTTTGACAAATCGCTCAATTTTTTTTACGGCTTGATGAAAATTGGCTTTGGCGCCCCCAACAGTGGTACCCATCATGGCTGCTATTTTTTCATACTCGCAACTGTCAAAATACCTTAACATAAACACAATTCTTTGTTTTTCAGGCAGTTGTTTAATGGCGCTGTCCAAGGCAATCTGAATTTCGGTAGTTTTTGGTTCGTCGGTGCTGGCGGAGGCATTTTCATAAACGAATAAATCATCATTGGACAGCCTGCTTCCCTGCTTTTTTTGTTTTTGCAGATAATTCAATGTTTCATTGTAAGCAACGCGGAATAACCAGGTGGTGAACTCACTTTCCATTTTAAACCCATCTAATTTATTCCAAACCTTAATCCAAACTAATTGAGCGATGTCATCTGCATCTGCGTGTTCCAAGACCATTCTTTTGATTTGATAATAGACTTTTTGCTGATGCTTGCGCATGAGTTGAGTAAAGACCGCTTCTTTGTCGATGGTTTGCTGAAATTGTATAATAAGCTCTTGGTCGCTTGACATAGAATGCTAATTTAGACAATACTTCGTGAACTCGCTTAAGATTTTAAGCAAACTATATATTTAGCAATTTCAAAGCTTTCCGTATAGGGCAAGCATAAAAAATGCCATCTCTTTGATGGGAGATGGCATCTAAAAAATTATTGCTAGCTATTTTTTAGCGGCTTCTAATTTATGAAAGCTGGTATAAGAAACTAACAATAAGCCAAAAAACACGATGGCCATGATGGTATTGCCCATGGGGTCACCCACCGAAATATGTGCGTTAGCCGCAGTTAAGTACATGATGCCAAAACCAACATAGGCCCATTCTTTAAACCTAGCAGGCACTGCAGGAACAATTAATAAGACCAAACCTATCAGTTGTCCAATACTTACTTCTATGCCAAGGTAACGAGGTATGCCCAAGTGGGTGGCTCCATCAATGGCCATTTTTGAATTCATAAAAATAGCTGTAGAAGCAAATAAGCAAATAATAGTTGTGGTGATCCAATAAATAATCTTAGTTGTTTTCATTACTATATTTTTTGGTTTGATAATAAATTATATATTTTCAAATTCTCCTCTGTTGGTATTTTTGGTTACTTTGCCTGCTTCAAATATTTTCCCATTCATGGCAATAAAAACACCAATAGGTAAAACCTGAACAAAAGCAAGCGCACTCCCTAAATTAAACATTCCATCAGAACTACCAAATTTATAGGGCACCATGGCCCCTGTTAACACAATAGTTTTATTAGGACAATGTTTAGACAAATAAGAGGCGGTATTGGTCATGGTATCGGTGCCATGTGTAATTAAAATTTTGCTTGCAGTTGTTTCATTGCAAGCATTGGCAATCAACTGCCTATCTGCCTCTTCAAAGTCTAAACTATCTTTTAGCATTAAAGTATGAATGGATAAATCCAACCTACTTCTACCCAGGGTGAGCATTTCAAACAAATGTGTTTCATTAAAATACAAGGTCCCATTTAGTTCGTTGTATTCTTTGTCAAATGTCCCCCCAGTAATAAACACTTTAATTGCTGCAGACATGCTTATTTATTTTTGACGAAAGTTATCTCCAATAAAAGAAAGTGCATCAATGATGCCTGTTCTCCAATAAGTCCAATTATGACTACCGTCCCTCATTCTAAATTCATGTGGTACTTTCTTATTGGTCAAGGCGATATGTAATTCTGCATTGCCTATGGTTAAAAAATCATCGTCTCCGCAATCAATCCAATATTTTACAGTAGACAATTCCTTTAATGTTTTTTTCTCAATGATGCCCATTGGACTATTGGCCATCCAAGAAGCAGTTAATCTTTCTTTTCCTTTTAAATTGCTACCCATGGCGCTTCCAAATAAGGTATTGTACATATTTTCAGGTAAGTTCACAATGTCATTATCTGTCCAAACAGCGGCACTTAAAGGAGCCGCCGCAGTAAATAAATTAGGATATTTTAAAGCATAAATCAAAGCCCCATAACCACCCATGGAAAGACCTGCAATGCCTCTGTATTTTCGCTCAGCTTTTACTTTATATGTTTTTTCAATATGCGGAATTAATTCTTTGATGAAAAAATCTTCATAGTTCATCGATCCATCTGCTGCATTAATGTAAAAGCTGGTAAATCCATCCGGGGTAACAATAATCATTGGAGGCATTTTACCATTGGCGATACCTTCATCTGCCAAACGATTGATTTCTCCAAATTGAATCCATCCATCATCTGCGTCTCCGTATCCATGTAATAAATAAGTGACCGGATAGGCGCGCTCACTCGTATTGTAGTCACTTGGCAAGTAAATAGAATAATGTACTTCTTTATTTAAAATAGCACTTTTAATGACTTGTTTTTCTTTCACTATACCTTGTGCAAAAAGTCCGATGGTAAAAGAAAAAATAAATAAAATAACTAGTTGAATTTTTTTCATAAAACTATTTTTAAATTTCTAAAATGTTGAATTAATAAGTATCGTCGTTGATTTCTAACCAATAGCCATCTGGATCTTGCAACCATATTTGATGGATGCCATCGGGGCGGGTAGTAATGGTATTTTTATTTCCACTGACATCTTCAAAAGGCCAATTGGCTGCTCTTAATTTTGCAATAAATACATTAAAATCAGGCTCGGTATAACAAGTGTGTTGATTTTTATAGTACTCTTTTTTTTGCGTCGAGCCTTGTATAACATGTAATTGACTATGCTCTCCGGTTTTAAACCAAATATGTTGTCCATCATGAAATGGTTCTGGTATCGTTTCGAGGCCAATAATTTTTGAATAAAATTCTGCCGTTTTATTCATATCAATCACAAAAACCGCAGTATGGTTGATGTGCACTTTGGTAGTTTTATTTTGTGCATGTATGTTTAAAGCAAAAAATAAACAAAACAGGGTGTAAATGGTTTTCATAGTACGATTCGTTTTTTGTAATTCCAAGATACTAAAAACAAATTGTCAAGATTGAATTATTTTATGGATGCTTTGGTGGATGGCCAAACATGTCATGCTTGTCTAAATTGTGGTTGTCGCCAATGGCTTCTGATTGAATTAATGTACCTATCATTTTTGGACTGTTGGTCGTACTATTGGCTTTATAGGCAATAGGTCCAATAACATTGAGCGCCTTACTCAATAAGGTTTCCGAAGGATCTCCCAATAACTTAAAAGGCAATAGATTGTCTGATACTTGAATATTGGGTAAAAATCCATTCACGGTTCCATAATCAGATTGGTCTAAAGAATTGGCAATTTTAAAAGTTATGGGTTGAAGCCCATAGTTCCATCTTTTTTTATCATCGGTGATGGTAAAGGAGCCTACATTTTTTCCATAAGTATGGTCCCCCACGAGTATCACTTCCATAAATGGTTTTAAATTATTGATGATGAGTTCACTTGCCGATGCGGTGCCGTTGGAAGTAAGTACAAACACCCTATTTAAATCACCAATATTGTTGGCTTCATTTTGAAAATTGGTGACAAAGGCACTGGTTCCATTTTGTTTGGTTAAATATTCGGTATAGGTTGCATTGAATACTTTTTTGTTCATCACCTTGTTTACTTTGGTACCTAAGTCTTTCACCATTAAATTGGTGAGTAAGTCTGCAGAGGCTACATAACCGCCGCCATTGTAGCGCAAATCCACAATCAGTTCATTCACTCCTTTGGATTTAAATCGACCAAAGACTGCCCTTAAGCTATCATCAAAACTTGTTAAAAATTGTACATAAGCAAGGTAGCCTACTTTTTTTCCTGACCAATTAAATACCGTATCTGTAAGAATGGGGTTGGTTTGCAATTCAACTTTTGTTAGAGTTAAAGTTTTTGCATTGCTAGAAAAGGCATTGTTGGTAAAAATGCCAAACCCTAATTTTAAAGTTTCATTTTGTAAAATATTGGAATAATTTTTAGTCGTAACAGTTTGATCATCTACAGATAAAATGATATCTCCTCTTTTCAAACCTGCATTTTCTGCAGGGCTTCCTTTTAAAACATAAGCTATGACCAAGGCCACATCGCCATCTGGTTTGGCATTGTCCACTAAAAATGCATTAATCTTCACACCTAAAATTTTATTCACCCCATTGAGTTGATTGATTAAATTACTTGAACTACTGTCTATCCAAGAAAAACGATCTGTAGCTCCATAATCATATAAGATGGAAGTAAAATAGCTCATTGGATTTAAGTTCAGATTGGTCTTAGCAACAGCCGGCATATTGGTAGACCATAAATAATAACTACTCATGGTTTGGTGTATCCAATTGTTGACATCGGCATTGGTAGTGGTGGCAGGATTGTTTACAGCTACATCTTTTTTAGTACAAGCGCCAAGTATCAATAAAAAAAATAAAGTGTAAATAATTTTTTTACTATGCATAAGGATGGTTTCTTCCCATAAATTTACTACAAACATGGGGTAATTTTTGTTAAAATATTTTAAGAATTTTTAAAGCTATACTAAAGAAAGGTCGTTCGAAAAGCTTAATTTTACAGCGATTATTAACCCAATGCGCTAATAGAATTTTATGAAAAAATACTGGCTACTCCTTTTAATTACTTTTCAACTAAATGCTTTGTACAGTCAATCGAGCAAGAACTACCTCAAGTCGATCAATGAATGGCATATAAAAAGAGAAAATAGCCTTAAACAACCCAATGGCTGGTTAAATTTAGAAGGACTTTTTTGGTTGCACAAAGGGGTCAATAGTTTTGGTAAAGGAGAAGGTATGGACAGTAAATATGCCAACAATGAATTTCCTGAATACCTTGGTGATTTTATTTATGAAGGAGATTCAGTGCAATGGGTGAACAAAAATAGTAACAGCATCAAGATTAATAATAAAGAACAAAAAGGTACGCAAGCCATTACTGTATTTAAAGCGGAAGGGCTGGCTAAAACCATGGACTGGTCTCATTTTAGCTGGGTGGTGATCAAAAGGGAAGATAAAGTAGGCATCCGATTTAGAAATTTACAAGCGGCTACTTTGACCGCATTTAAAGGGATTGATCGATTCCCTGTAGATTCTAATTGGAGGCTAAAAGCGGTACTAGTGCAACCAGAACAAAATTTATTAATGATTACCAATGTGCTGGGCCAAACAACTGCTCAAAAAAGTGCAGGCCGATTGTTGTTTACCATCAATAATAAAGAATACACTTTAGATGTAATTGATGAAGGAGGACCTAATTTGTTTATTGTATTTGGCGATGAAACAGCGGGAAAAACTACTTATGGAGCAGGACGTTTTATCGATATTCCAAAGCCAGATGCCTTGGGTAATACCGAGATAGATTTTAATAAAGCATATAATCCGCCCTGTGCTTTCACTGCTTTTGCCACCTGCCCTTTACCTCCTCCACAAAACAGGTTAAAACTAAGCATCACCGCTGGTGAAAAAAATTATGGTCATCACTAAGTAGACCATTAACTTTGGCTGGAAATGAACCATTCACCAAATACATTGGATACGATTGCTGTTATTGGCTTAGGCTATGTAGGCCTGCCTTTGGCGATTGCATTTGGAAAAAAATACAAGGTCATTGGTTTTGATATTGATGCAAGTAGAATAATAGCATTAAAAAATGGTGTAGATAATACATTACAAACTACCCCAGAAGAAATTCAAGCAGTGCAGCAATTAGAATTTACTGATCAATTAAATGAGCTAAAAAATTGTACTGTATATATTATTACAGTACCTACCCCTGTGGATGCACTCCAACAACCCGACTTAAAACTTTTATTGAAGGCTTCTGATATGATCGGCAGTATTTTAAAAAAAGGAGACTTGGTTATTTATGAAAGCACAGTGTATCCTGGTTGCACAGAAGAAGACTGTGTACCTGTTTTAGAAAAGCAAAGTGGTTTGGTTTTTAATAAAGATTTTTATTGCGGCTATTCCCCTGAAAGAATTAATCCAGGCGATAAAGTAAATACACTTACAACTATTAAAAAACTTACATCGGGTTCTACACCTGAGATGGCTAATAAGGTAGACGCACTTTATGCAAGCATTATTACAGCAGGCACTTTTAAAGTGTCTAGTATCAAAGTGGCAGAAGCGGCTAAGTCAATTGAAAACGCACAACGCGATATTAATATTTCTTTTGTCAATGAACTCGCGCTCATATTTGATAGAATGAATATTGATACCCATGAGGTATTAGAAGCCGCTGCTACTAAATGGAATTTTTTACCTTTTAAGCCAGGCTTAGTGGGTGGACATTGTATTGGAGTAGACCCATATTACTTAGCACATAAAGCAAGTAGCCTAGGCTATCATCCACAAGTTATTTTATCGGGTAGGCATGTGAATGATCAAATGAGTGCTTTTGTAACTGGTAAAATAGTTCAACTATTGACTGCCAATAAAATAAATAGTAAAGGAGCGAAGGCCTTAGTATTAGGAGTGAGTTTTAAAGAAAATTGTCCTGATATTAGAAATTCAAAAGCCTTTGAAATATATAGCCAGCTTAGTGCTGCGGGTATGCAGGTAGATGCCTTTGACCCTTATGCCAATGAGGTAGAAGTAAAAGCAAAACATAATATTCAATTAGTGAAAGACTTAGGCAAATATGACGCGATAGTGCTTGTGGTTGCACATGCGTTTTTTAAGTCATTAGATTATGCAAGCCTGAAGCGTTCAGATAAGACTATCATTTACGATACCAAGGCCTTCTTAGATAGAAGCATTGTAACAGCAAGATTATAATACTTACTGAGGATGATAAGTACGCTCTGCATTTTTAAGTACTTCGGTTTTATCTAAGGTCATTTTTTTCACTTGTTGTGCCTGATACATGGCTCGTTGGTCGGCATAATGCTTGTCTCCTTTATTAGAACTTGCGCCAAAAGTATTTACGGTTTCAATCAAAGGCAAACTGCCATCTTTAGGAAAGCGAACAAATTCAATATAAGCGTCACCACTATTCATTTTTCTTTGTCCAGTACCATAGGGTTGAGTTTGCACTGCTGCAAGTACATCAGGCATTCCACCTTGTGGCCAGTTCTCATCACCTCTTACAAGTCTTTGCATTTCACCTAAGCTCACGTCAAGTCTATTATAATTTTTCATTAAAAAATCATAAATGTATTGGTAGGTAGCAATGGCTTCTTGCATGGTTAATTTATCATCCTTTCTTCCCTCCATTAATTTAGGAATTTCATAATAAGCTAAATTATAAATAAGCGCCCCATTACTTTCAGGATTGGTATTGTGGTCCCAAGTCTTCAAAGCTTTTATAATGGGTGCAAGGGTAGGATATTTATTCTCATCTACTAAAAACATAGTATCTGCTGTAAAGCCATAAGGAAATAAAATAGTAGAGGGTAATTGACGATCAAATTTGATACGTTTTAAATCGGCGTAAGAAATTTTATCTAGAGGGTCAATCAAATCCTTGGCACGACGGCTTCTGTTGTCGTGGTATAATTCATAACCATCTTTAGGATCAAAATTCTTAGGATCTAAATTTTCATTTTCTGCAGTGGCTAAAAATGGAGAGTGATTCATGTTTATTAAATACCCACTTTTAGGATTGGTATATTGAGGAAACTCGTTTAATGGTTTAAACTTTGTCCAAAGGGTAGCCCTTGTATTGCCCGGTACTGTTGAATTCCAATGATAACTAGTATCGGCATTACGATAAGGCATTTTACCACTAGAGATATAAAATATAGTATCGCGTTTGTCGGCGTACATGATATTAAACATAGCTAAATGGTTTTGCGCCACGGCTGCTTTAAATTCAGTAAAATTAGTAGCCTTATTCATGGCATACCATTGTTGCAAGGCACCTGCATCCATTAAAGCAGGCAAACGCATTGAAAAATATTTTCCTTCAGGTGTTACAGCGGTAGGCCCATAAATAGAAGTATAAGCCGTTTTATATAATGGAAAAGGAATGCCTTTGATACTTAATTTAATTTTTCTTTTTTCAAATGCAAGCCACTCACCATCTACTTTGTATTTGCCTTTATGTGCTTTATTGGTTTCTAATTGATAGATATCTATTTTATCTTGAAAGTTGACTGTATGGGCCCAAGCTAAATTAGGAGTAGTACCATGAAAAATTAAGGGAGCGCCTGGAAATAAACCTCCTAACATATTCCAACCTTCTTCACTCTGTACTTGTGCCTCATAAAAAGCAGTAGCACCTTCAATGGGTTGATGCGCGTTAATCACCAACATATTTTCACCTGTGGTTGATTTACTTGAATGCACTGCAATGGTATTAGAACCTTCTCCTGTCATGCCTGCTAAATGAGCAATGGAACCGTTTAAAATTTTAGGCAAAGATCTGTCCACGCCACAAAATACTGCTACTGAAAAAACAGTTGACGCTAAATAGTCTTCAATGCTTATTGGAAAAACATGTTTATTTAAAACTTTATCGGGATGTGCTTTAGCAAAGGCTTCCAAGCCTGCTAAATAACCTTTCACCAGTAAAATAAATTTAGGGTCTAAACTATTTATTTGCTCTAGCACAATAGACTTGGTATTTAATAAACCAAATACATAATCAACGGGGGCGCCTTTAGCACCTAAATAAGTAGCCAGCTTTCCTTTGCCTGTTAAAATTAGGGTTTGAATGGTGGTAAAATCGTCTTCTGCATGTGCCCAGGCCAAGCCATAGGCCACTTCTGGGTCGGTAGGGGCAAATATATGTGGCACGCCATAAGTATCTCTTGCAATGGTAATTTTATCAATACGAATAAGGGGTTCAGCACTTGACTGAGCAGTAGCTAATTGTTGTATTAAAATACAAACAGATAAAAGTAAAATACGCATGTAGAGTTATTTTGGCTTAATTATAATTTGAACGGTGTAATTTATAGAAACTATCTAAATTTGCAATAGTTAATAATTTAAATAGATAACAATGATTGAGTCCAAAAGGTTCGGTTCTAAGAAAGCGTTAATTGATATAGATGAAACCATCTGCTTTTATACAGATAAAAGAGTATATGAGCTGGCAGAACCTAACTTTGAAAATATAGCTAAGATTAATCAACTATATGAGGAGGGCTGGCATATTACTTATTGGACAGGCAGGGGCGAAAGTTCAAAGCGTGATTTAAGAGGCCTTACTCTAGAACAGCTTAATAAATGGGGTTGTAAGTTTCACGATTTAATTACAGGCTATGACCCTAATGGAGGACCTACAAAACCTAATTTTGATTTAGTAATAGACGATAAAGCTAAGAGGATAGAGGAGCTTTAATAGCTTGTTTATTTTTTTTAGCGAAGGGTAGGTATAAAATCCAGAAATGTATTAAGGCCACTAGTTCTAATACTAAAATATAATAAGGCCATTCTCCAATGACTAAAGGATTACTCACTTCAGGCTTGGCCGATAGATACATATAATTAGCACCCACTGTATAATTAACAATACCCACGCCAATAGCTACTATTTGCGTGTAACCTAATACCCATAACCAAGATTTTGGTCGGGGTACAAAGTTTAAATGAACAATCATATAAGTAATGACTAATAGCATGCCTCCATGGTCAATAAAGTAAGCATAAAAATTATATCCTTCCATACCTACGGTAAATTCAGGTGTGAGTAAAGATTGTATACCACCCGCTAAACCCCAGTAGTAAAGGCATTCAGCCAACCATTGCCTGTAATTAATGAGTGTGATAATGCATAAAAAATAACTAATACTACATAAATGAACTGGAAGGCTTTGTTGTAAGTTCCAATAGCCTGTTGCATAATTGTAATAATTTTCTATAATATAATTGATGCCAAAAAACAAGGCAATAAAATTGGCGTAGGTTTTAGGTTGAATTTTTTTTAAATGTAGTGGCACTCTCACCACAATGACTATGACAAGAATAACCATAACAATACATTCCCACCAAAACAAGGAGAAGGGTGCTATAAATGCAGGAGGATGAATTTTTCCCATACTTAACAATCGTTGCTATTAAGATACGAAAAATTATTAAAAAATAAATCATCAGCCCTAGCCTTTGATTTTAGCAGTACCTTTTATTAAGCCTCTGCATTTGGGAGAACCGCAATTACAATTGAATGGTTCCATGGTTTCATCTAAGAAGCTGCCGTAATCTAGCGTAAGTTCTTCGCCTTTTTTAATAGCTCTATTGATGTATAAGTTTAAGCCTTTGTAGGTGCAGTTGGCATCGCAGTGATGATTTTGAGGCGACCATTCTTCTGGTTGCAAATCCCATAAAATATAAACATCAGCGCCAATAGGATAAGCGTATCTTCTGAAATTTAATTTTTCGCGCTCGTCCCAGTTTTCGTCTACATATTGTTTACTAACTATTCTTTGTGATTTTTCTTCTCCTTTAAACAACAAAGTATTTTTAGCTAAATCTCTGTTCGCATACATACCATAACCAGAGATCGCATTACCCTTAATCGTAAATAATTTTTCTTTTCTGCGGTACCTTGCCATCCCTTCGATAATAATTCTTTCTAAAAATCCTCTTTGTCCAATACCATCATGCATTAAAATATAATCGGCAGATCCTTCATAGCCCGCTGCGTAAAAAACAGAACAAGTAAAATTTATTTCCAAAAAGAAAATCTCTCCTTTGTCATTCATTCTAAAATCCATTCTTCCATAACCCACCCCATTAAAAGACATAAATACCTGTTCTGCAATATTTTTTAATTTTGTAGCCAAGGCAGTATCCGTCACTGGAATATTGGCCGTTGGATGTAATTCAGAAGTTTTTAAAGCATAGGTTTTAAAACTAAACCCTTCAGGAAAAATATATTCAACAGGTACAAAACTGGTACAAGTTTTTCCATCTTCATTGCCGCAAACTAGTACCGTGAATTCACGGCCATCAATGTATTCCTCTACCAAGGCCGAACCAAATTCGGCTACTATTTTTTTAACTTTTACAATTAAGTCACCGGTATTGTTTGCTTTAGAAGCATCATCTACACCAAGACTATCCCCTGCTTTTGCTGGTTTTACAAAAAGCGGAAACTTTAAATTACCTGGCAATTGATCTAAATCATCCATAGATTCTATCAATACATGCGCAGGGGTGACCACGTCTTCACAAAAAGCCAAATACTTCATGATGGTTTTGGGCGGGTCATACAAATTGGCATTGGGTCCTGTATAAGGTAGGCCTAATAGGTCCATACTTATAATAACATCTATAGAAGGCACTTTCCATTCTAAATAACCCTCACATAAATTGATATAGATATCATACTGCTTGTCTTTCAATTCTTTTAGTTGCTGGTAGGTGCTCAGCTTATTAAGAAAAACATGGTCAATATGGGCTTCTGGCATGATGGCCGATAGGTCTCGCTTAGGATCGTAATATTGATAATCCACCCCAGAAGTAGAATAGTCTGGTTGTAGTACACAAATTTTTAAATCTTTAAAACTTTCAGGATGGTTTAATATAGGAAGCGGGCGCATAATTTTATTTTTTTCTTCTAGCAAATGCGTCATTAATAATATGAATGACTAGTTCGGTAAAACTTTGATTGGCATAACGTAAAATGGCACCAATAGAGGTAAAGTTTTCATCTTCGCTGATGCCGCATTGTGCATTCACTTCTAAAACATAAGGCACGCCAGTTTTATTATCTATTCTAACATCTACTCTTGTATATCCAGTTCCATTACAAGCCACATAGGCATCCCAAGAAACTTTTTGAACTGCCATTTGAATAGACTCATCACCTAATTGGTATTGATAAAAATTTTCGTCCTGGGGCATCGGTGTTTCTTCTTCATAAATCTCCCATAAACGATCAAAGGATAAAAATTTTTCTTTTTCGGGAAGGGAGGCGTGAAACACTCTTTCAATGGGAGGATAGATTTTTGCATATTCCGGATGCGTATGACTTCCAACAATCATTACTGTATATTCGGGCCCTTCAATAAAAGCTTCTGCTAAGATGCCGTCTGAGGCTAGGTTCCAGCCTCTATAGCCTTCAAACATTTTTGCCAACTGAATTTTTAAATCAGCAGCATTCTCTACTACATTTTTTACACCTACCCCTAAGCTACCCCCAGAAACAGCAGGCTTGACAATCACAGGGCTACCTAAATTTTCAATTACTTCCTGTACATTCACTTCATTGGTTCTGATGGCTTCCCATTTGGGTGTAGGCACACCCGCTATATCAAATGCTTCCTTCATTGGAATTTTAGAAGTAGTGATGTCATAAAAATAATCGTTGGCACCCGTGTACACCAATTGTTTTGCATCCAATGCTTTAATGACAGAAACGCCAGGTGCACCATTGATTTCATCTCCATCACATAAATTTAAAACTACAGGAAAGTAAATTCCTTTTGCTCTTTCATGTGCAATTTCTTGTACAATGGTTTTATAAGTTTCTAAAGAAACGGGTTGCCATTTCCATGGCAAATCCAATTGTTCAAAAACGCGGGTATATTCTTCTATACTTTGAGTAAAGTCGTAATAGTAAGCCAAATTGGGATCTGGATTGTCCAAGGCTGGGGCCAAGACCCACACTTTCAAATGTCCTACTGGAACAAAAGGGTAAAATAAGTTACGAATGGTTGTCAACGCTGTGCAAAGGGGTTAGTATAATATTCAATGAAGTTATAAAATATATAATACTGACAAATAATTACGGGCTTTATTTAATAACTACTTGCTTCTATGAATAGTATCAACCAATTGCTAAATTAGAAAATACATGAATGGGGTCAATCGCAATGGTTTTAAAAGCCATTTATAGAAGTTACTTCTTTGTCTATCAATAGGTTATAAAAATATTATTTAATTGCAGTATAAAAACTCAAACTATATTTATATGCAAAGTCAAGTAATTATATGTGATCAACAAACCATCTATGCGATGGGTTGCAGCTTACTTATTAAGGACAACCCAATGTTAATGGGCTATCAGCTCATTGATAACTTAAAGGAACTGAAATTTGATATGGAAAAAGACAATAATCCAGCAGCCTTGCCAATGATTTTGGTGGCTGATAGCGCTTTGTTTGATTATGCTCATGCAGCAGAGATGGATCAAATAGCCCTAATTAAAAAGAAGATGTCCATCATGGTGGTTTTTAACGAACAGGATGATGCGCATTTGTATCAGTTAATTGATAACGGCGTAAACGTAATTGTTGCTAGAGGTGTAAGTAACAAAGAATGGTCCAAGGCCCTAGAAATGGCTAGGCTCAATAAAATTTATTTCTGCAAGACCATTGCAGACAAAATATTTAGCCTGGTCAACCATATGGAAAAAATTAAGTTAATCGAAAAAGTCCATCAGCTCCATACTTATGATAAATATATTTTACTCCGTATTTGCGAAGAGGCCTCAAGTAAACAGATTGCCTATGAAGTGGGCCATAGCAAAAGAACCATTGAAGGGCATCGTACGAAAATGATGCAAAAACTAGAAGTTAAAAACTTAGCCGGCTTGGTCAAAGTAGCCTTTGTGTCCAAGCTCTATGATCATTATTTAGTCAACCCGGGTTTGTATGATATTACTGCATGTGTTAAAACATCTTCTTTGTAAAAATGTATAGTTTTAAAATTACCCTCAATGTATTGCTTAGCTTGATCGGTAAAATGGTTAGACTTATTAAAACGATTCTGCCCCCCAGTAATAATTGTTTTAGCTTCTAACTTTTTACCAAAGCTAACGGCTGCAATAAAACTACTTCCTGAATAACCATAACGCTTCTGTGAATTGTCTTGTCTTTTACTTTCAAATGCAGGAAGGGTCCCCCATTTTGAGGAAGCTTGCGCAACGGCCCAGCTAGGTAATTGGTCATTCATTTTTTCTCCTGGGTTGACTCTTTGGTATCTATTGATGCTACCCCAAGCCATTTCCCAGCTACCATATACTTCTTCCATATGTGCTAAGGTTTTATTCAATAGCGCTAATTTTTTTTCATTAGAAACAGTAGTGGCCATGCTTTCATATTTTTTCCATAATTCAGTACCAGTTTCTTCAGTAGCGGCGGCTGGTATTTCTTTGCCCCATTCTGTGGCCCATTCAATGGCAATAGCAGTTGCAATTGAAGCGGTATCAGCATCATGATTCCAATTGCTTAAATATTGAATGGCTTTTTGTTCTTTCGTATTCAGTGTTATGGTTTTTGTATAAGCTAAGAAGGAAGGCAATAAAACATCAAAAGCCGATAGATGTTTATTGTAACCAAGTTGAATCAACTCATCTAAACTAATCTTCTCTATTTTTTCTAATAATTTAACTGCGGTAATACCTCTGCCGTTTTCTCCATCAGGAGCCATATAGTGTGGATAGTTTTCCGCTTTGGGACTATTCATGCCAGCCACTGTAAAAGGAGTAGCATTGCAATTCTGTAACCAACCATTGGATGGATTAATGCTTTGTACAATTTCATTCAATGCATGTAGGCCTTGCCAATTGGTCGCTTTGATAGAACCATCTACTGGCCAACTGTAATCATATTTTGGATTTCTTTTAGGCATAAAATTTCCATGCCAATAAGCAATATTGCCTTCGCCATCTGCATAGACCGTATTATTACTGTTGTTCGCTAATAAAGACAATGCTTTTTGATAGGTTTTTAAATTGGTGGCCTTGGTTCTAGACCAACATTCCATCAAGGCATTCAAAGACCGATTGTTTTCTTGCAAACTTAACCAATGGCCATTTTTACTACCCATCACTGGCCCATGGATTGTTTTATAAGTAAGAAATGATTTAATTTTTATTTCGCCAGCCTCTGTATATTTTAATTCAATCTTTCTTTCTTTAATATTTTTTTCTTTCTTTTCGTAGATAGATACCCAAGCTATTTTATTCTTTTTAATTTTTTCTTCATATACATCCGCTACATCGGCGTAACTACTGGTATGCATCCATCCACAATGTTCATTGAAACCTTGGTAGATAAACATTTGCCCCCAAGTTACGGCCCCATAAACATTCAGGCCTTCTTCGCTGTTCATATGCATCTCCGATCTAAAATAAAAAGGTACATGCGGATTGATGTACAACAAAGCATTTCCATTTTTACTATGCTTGGGTGCAATCGCAAATCCATTGGAGCCCTTGGTGGCTCTTTCTTCAAAATCAATACGGGATTGTTGCACTATTTTATTTTTATCACCGTAAAAATTTTCTACATCCTGTGTTTCAATTCCTCCAGTTCTGGTGGGAGAAACACTGCCATCGGTCCACATTAAATGATACCAAGGCTTAAAATAGCTAATGGCCTTGGGATGAACTTCGGGATGTTTGTATAAATAATAGTTTAATCCATCCGCGTGGGCCTGTAATAAATTTTTAAACCAAATAGGACTTTTATTATAATCTTGAATTGCTTCGGCACTGTCTTGTATCAATCGCATCATTAAATCTTCGTAAATGGCTTTTGGTCCATTGACTTCTGCAGTGCGGCCCAACATTTCTAAAAAATTTAGTTCTATTTGTTCAAAATTTTCTTCGCATTGTGCATACATTAAACCAAATACCGCATCCGCATCTGTCTTACCATAGATATGTGGGATCTCCCATTCATCTCTAATAATGTTTACCTGATTGGCATGTATTGCCCAACGCGCTTTATCTGCGGCAGTAATATTTTGCGCTTGCGCAGTTGTCGCCAAACAAAAGCTTAAAATAACAATAAATAAATCTTCTATTCTATTTCTTTTCATATACAATCTATTAAATAGTAAGTGGACTACATTAGTCATTAAAGTTAAGCATAAAAAAAGCACAAACTTGAATGGTTTGTGCTTTTGAAAGGAAACATTTATTGATTAGATGCCCCAGGTTTTTACAATTGCTAAATCTTTCTTAGCGCATTCCAATGGGCTAATGCCTTGGTAAGACTCCTGCTCAATTATAAAATGATGGGAGCCACCTATTTTTTTTGCCAGTAAAGCAATCGCTTTAGGATCTACCACGCCTGTGCCTAAAATGGTACTTTCATAGCCATCATTCAGCTCACCTTTGGCAGATTTTATTTCATCTTTTACATGTAAGGATTGGAATCGACCAGGATATTTAGTAATCCATTCTGCGCCTCTTCCGCCAGCACCATACATATTACCAAAATCTAATTGATGGATAACTAAATTAGGATCTGTATTTTGTAAGATTAAATCATACATCAAGATACCATTCAATTTTTCTTTAAATTCAAATTCGTGGTTGTGGTAACCAAATTTCATTCCACTTTTCTTACATAATTCCCCCGATTTATTGAATACATCTAATTGTAACATTAATCCATCATAAGTACTTCTTAATTTATCGTCCATGGATGGGCTAATAACATATGCTTGTCCCATGATAGCGGCATCTTCCACAGTACGTTTCCAATCATCAGTAAAATCTTTGGCCGTATTGTCCCAATGTTTTGCGCCCATTACAGTATGTCCACTTGGCATTTTTAAGCCCAAATCATTTAATAATTTTTTAAATTCTGTAGCAGTCCAGCCATAGAATTTTCGGTTGATATAATTGGCATGTTCTACGAACTCATAGCCCATTTTTGATAAGGCGGTTAAAGTTTCCAAAGGATTTTTTTTCATGTCCTCACGAACAGAATACAATTGAATACCAATCAAACGTTTGGTATCGGCAGCACTCAGGGATTTAGACCACAAAGCACTTGGATTTAAGCTTGCCCCAACAATGGCCAGAGAAGCATTTTGAATAAATTTTCTTCTTGAATTTTGCATAACAATCGGTTTTATAAATAAACTTACTAAAAATTGGTTAAAAATGGCAGAAAAAAGGAGGAGCGGCGGGGACCTGATGATGACTTAAGTAATAATTTAAACACTAAATCGTATTTTTAACTCCATGATCAATAAGTATTTAAAAACCTTCTTTACAATTAGCGCCATTTTATACTTCAGCATTTCAGGTTTTGGTCAGGTTTTTCAGGTACAAGGCATCATTATGGATAGTAGCGCCAATAGAACCTTGCCTTATGCTACTGTTTCTTTAGTACATGCTAAGGATTCCTCTTTAGTAAGTTTTACTAGAAGCAATGAAGAAGGTGGTTTTACGATTAAAAATATGGTTGCTGGAAAATATTTGTTGTCTATCTCTTATGTGGGCTATCAACAACAATGGGTGGTTTTTAAAACAGGGGCTAATCCAATACTTGATTTAAATAATATTTATTTAGTTGATGCGAGTAAAGTAAGTACGGTAACTGTTACCGCGAGAAGGCCTCCTGTGGTCATCAACGGTGATTCCATAGAATTCAATTCGGAAAATTTTAAAACTGTTCCCAATGCAGTGGTAGAAGACATGTTAAAGAAAATGCCAGGCATTGAGGTGGATAAATCTGGGGCGATTACTGTGAATGGAAAATCAGTAACCAAGGTATTTGTGAATGGAAAAGAATTTTTCACAGGAGATCCTAAAATGGCGACTAAAAATTTACCAGCAGATGCAGTAGATAAAATTCAAGTGTATGATCGTAAATCGGATCAAGCCATGTTTACGGGTATTGACGATGGCAATGACGAAACAGCCATCAATATTAAAACCAAAAAAGACCGCAAACAATCCACTTTTGGAAAACTGAATGGGAGTGCTGGAACCCCAGGCAGGTTTGATGCACAGGGCAATGTCAATAGAATCAATAACGATGAACAATTTTCCATCATAGGTACTGCCAACAATACCAATAGACAAGCATTTTCAAATGGAGATGCAGCTAATTTTTCTGGCGGTGGTGGTGGCAGAGGCGGCGGAGGCGTGATGATTAATATAAACGGTGGTGCTGGTGGTACCGAAGCCAATGCACAAGGGGTGGCCAATACTTATTCCTTAGGGGGAAACTATTCCAATCTATTGAATGATAAAAAAATGGATTTTAATGCCAATACCAATATCAGTGATGTGGAGAGAAACAATATTAGTAATTCTTATACACAAAATTTAACACCAGGTAATTTATTTAATAGAAATAATCGTTCAAATACCATCAATAGAAATCAACAACAAAAAATGGGTCTAACCATTGACAATAAAGTCTCTGAATCATTCTCTTATAAGTATACGCCTAGTATTACTAACCAACACAATACTTCTATGGGTGAGTCTTCGAGTAGTACCTTATTACCCGATGGCACATTAACCAATGCGACGAAGACCAATGCTGCAAGTGCTACAGATGCGGTGAATATTTCAAATACTTTATTGTTGAGAAAGAAATTTGTAAAAAAAGGGCGAACCCTATCTTCAACGATAACACAGGGCTATAATAATTCAAGTGCCAACAGCAGTCAATATACCGAACAACTAATTTATTTTTATGGAGTGATAAAAGATTCCATCATCGATCAAAAAAATTCAAGAAAAGGTTTGACTGAAACCTATTCTGCCAATTTGGTTTATACCGAACCCTTAGGTAAAAAATCTTTGTTGGAATTCAATGCTTTTTTAAATAAAGACATTGGATCTACGAGCAGAAAAGTATTTGATAAAAATGGTAGCAGCAATAGTTATGATTTACTGAATACCAAACTCACCAATGAATACAGCAGTGAGTATACCTATGCGGGTGGCGGCATGAATTATAGGTTGAATCAAAAAAAATATAATTTCTCTACAGGCTTTTCTTTACAGGACGCCATTTTAAAAGGCAACAATACCAGTACCAATACAAAAATTCAACAAGAATTCAAAGACATCTTGCCTTCTGCTATGTTTGTGTATAATTTTTCTCAAATGCAAAATTTAAGATTCAATTATCGAACATCGACCAATCAACCCACTTTGACACAGTTGCAACCTGTAAGAGATCAAAGTAATATCAATAATCAAACCATTGGTAATCCTGATTTAAGAAGAAGCTATACCCACAATATTAATCTAACCTATTTTTCTTCTAAAATTTTAGCCCAAAGAAATTTCTTTGCTTTATTAAACGCACAGGTCATTAATAATTCCATTGTGAATTACGACAGTATACTTCCTAGTAGAGCGATACTTTCAACACCAGTCAACGCCAATGGCGCCTACCGCGTCAATGCTACTGCCAATTATGGTTTTGGGATTAAACAAATTTATTCAAGAATTAATTTTGGTATCAATGGAGGCATCAGCAATAATATTTCTTATTCCAATGGCCTACTCAATACTACCCTTATAAAATCGGTAGGTCCAAGTTTCACTTATACCTATTCTTTGGATGAAGTGGTGGATTTAAATTTATTTGCAAGACATGCCTATAGTAACACTAACAATGCCATCAATAAAGCTTTAAACACCAATTACTTAACAAGGGTTTATAGTGCAGATCTAACGAATTATTTGCCCTTGGACATTGTTCTAAATCAATCCATTAATTACACCATCAATGAAGGTCGGGCAGCAGGCTTTAATACAGCAGTGCCTATTTGGAATGCAAGCCTGTCTAAATTTTTTCTAAAAAATAAAAGAGCCGAAATAAAAATAAGTGCCTTTGACATTTTAAATAAAAATGCAGGAATTTCTAGAAATGTATCACAAAATCAAATCGTGGATCAATCCTACAATGTCATCAATCAATATTTTTTAGTGGGCTTTACCTATAGTTTACAAAAATCTGGGCTGGCAGGCAATGGTGGTGGACCTAGAATGACCATTAGAATGTAATTGATTGTATATTTAATTTATAAATAATAAAAAATGAAAAATTTTATTTTAGTACTTGCCTTAATTTTTGGAATGACGCATTTGACGATGGCTCAAATGAAAGAAGGTAAAATTGTTTATGAGCGCAAAATAAACATGTACCGTATGATCACTGATCCTGAAATGAGGTCAAGAATGCCTGAATTTAGGACTTCTCAATTTGAGTTGTTGTTCAATGAGCAGGCCAGTTTGTTTAGAACCGTTCCTGAAGATGAAGCCCCTGATCCATTTGCCAACAATGGTGGTGATAGAGGTGGACAAAGATTTATGTTTAGAATGCCAGAGACGGCTACCTATACCAACTTAGCTACCCAAATACAATATGAATCACGTGGTATGTTCGAAAAAACATTTTTAATCATAGATTCCTTAAAACCGATGCAATGGAAAATTTCTGAAGAAACAAAAACCATTGCCAAGCATTTGTGTAAAAAAGCAACTACTTCAGTTCCAATGCAAACTATGCGTATTGGTGGTGGAAGACCAGGGGGAAGAAACGCTGATACGACAGAAAAAACACCTGCCTTACCTAAGGAACAAACCGTGGTGGTTTGGTATACAGAAGACATTCCTGCTTCTATTGGTCCAGATACCTTTGCGGGTTTGCCTGGCGCTATTTTAGAAGTAGACATGGACAATGGCGCCAATATTACTACTGCCATAGAAGTGGCTACAAGATATCCTAAGAAAGAATTAGTACAACCCACCAAGGGAGATCAAATGAATAGAGCTCAATTTCAAGAAGCTATGAAGAAAATTATGGAAGACATGCAAAAAGGCGGAGGAATGGGAGGTATGAGAATTAGAATCAATCAATAATAAAAATATAAATACTATTTTATTATAGACCATTTCCATCCAATGGTGATCGTTCTTGGATCGCCAATATAATAGGCATAGGCTGCATTTCCTTTTACACTAAAATTTTTGGTGGCCATAGTGGAATAGTAAGTATTGCCTGCGTTTAATAGGTTCAACCATATTTCAGATTTCTTAAAATTAAAGCCTGCTCTGATATTAAAAATACTAAAGCCAGGATACTTGCTGGCATTGGTTTCATCCATATAATAAGTCGATTGATCCTGCCATTCAATGGAGGCATGAAAAGGTGCTTTAGGTTTCCAATACAAAGTCATATTGCTGAAAAAAGAAGGCGCTGCTGTCATTTGATTGCCATCTACTGTAACGCCTTTAATTTGTGTATGGATATAATTGTGTTTTGCATTGCTTGCATTCCAATGCCATTCTATTTCATTGTTGATTTTGTATTTTATTTGATACTCTATCCCAATATGTTTAGTACTACCTGAATTTTGATTCAAGTTTACACCATCGCTTTGCCTCACAGAAATAATTTCATTGTTGCCATTGAGTTGATAAATGGAGAGCTCTGTATAAAACTTAGGTAGTTGATACCAAGCACCTAGCTCCATATTTTTGAAAAGTTGTGGTAATAAATAAGGTACCCTGACTGTATTGTAAATTTCCGTGATTTGCGGTGGAACAAAGCCCTCGCTGTAATTTAAATAACCACCCCAATTTTTTTGGTTATAGGTAAACCCTAATTTTGGTGCCCAATTATTAAAATGATTGTTGGAAGAAGGCGTACCATACTTTAATTGATTGTTAAATAGGTATTCAAAATCGTCATAACGTAAGGCCATATTCCAATGCAATGAATTTGAGATTTTTGCAATGAAGTTGACATAAATAGCTTTATTGTTAATTTGAGTCTTGTAAGATGTGACCAATGAATCCTTGGTAGGATAACTGTATTTGGTATACTTTCCAATGGCAGTGTCTTTTAATATATCAATGTAATGTGCAATTAAATTTTGTTGGGTATTGTCCCAATAGCCACCTAGGATCAGTTTGCTATTAATGGCTTTCAAGTTCCATTGATGTTGTAGGTCTAAAACATAGGCATCAAAATGGTTACTATTTACTTGTCCTTTGAATTTAGTGGGGTTAGAAGTAGAGGCAATCGAATAAGTTGGATTTTGATCCATGGTATTGTTGCGGTACATCAGGTTAATGGTCGAAGTACTATTTTCATTCCACCTATAGGCTAAATTTTGTCTGAAACGAAGGGCATTGATTTGTCGATAGGTAAAACTTTGTTGACTGATTAAGCTTTTTTGTGCAAAATGTAGGCTATCCACCGAACCAATCATTTGTGTATGATAATCAATGTAGTTCAAGCTTTGAAATCCAGTCCATTTGGTATTGATTTTAAAATCTCTTCTAATAGAAATTGTTTTTTTATTGTAATCAGAATAATCAAGAGGCCCATTTTTTTGATCTGTTAAAGCGCCGCTGATCATCCAACCACCAGTACTAGTGGGCAGGCCATAGTTGGCTTCTAATTTTTTAAAGCCACCATCATTTAACTGGCTACTGATATTGAATAGTTGACTAGTGGGGATGGGACTAGATAAAAAATTAACTACCCCTCCAATGGCTTCAGCGCCATACAAGGCCGATGCTGGCCCTTTTAAAATTTCGATGGAATGAATATTGCTTGTATTGATTTCTATCAAGGCATTGCTGCTGTATAAGCCACTAGTTCTAATAGGCATGCCATCTTCTAAAAACAAGTACAAGCCTTTTAAGGAAATGGGTTGACGAATGGCCATCATGTGCTGTTCATTGCCAATGCTTGGCATATAAACTCCACTTACTTTATTCAATAGATAATCTATCCTTTGTGCTTTAGCTTCTTCAATTATTTTAGGACTTAGCACAGCAATGGCTACTGGAGAACTAATTCTTTTCTCTTTTAATTTGTTGGCGGAAATAATGACTGTTTCAAGATTGGAAAAACTACTGTCTTGTCCAATAGCAGTATCAAAAGACAATAAAGAGGCCAGCAATAGTAGGGGTAAAAACCATCTCATACCAGCAAATGTAGCAGTTAATTCAATCATTTGCTATACAGCTAGATGAATAAAAAACTAGCCCAAATTTTAATTAACGAGTGTTTATTAATTAAGAAAAATAATGAACAATCAAATAAGTAATGGCGGCCAATACCCCACTTACTGGAATGGTTAAGACCCATGCCCATAATAAGTTGGTGGTAACGCCCCATCTAACAGCACTTAATCGCTTTGTTGCGCCTACACCAATAATAGAACCAGTGATGGTATGTGTCGTAGAAACAGGAATACCCATTTGACCAGTAAAGAATAAAGTGAAAGCACCTGCAGTTTCTGCAGCCACTCCTTCTAAAGGTGTTACCTTGGTAATCTTAGAACCCATGGTTTTTACAATTTTCCATCCACCACTCATGGTACCTAATCCAATAGCTAAATAACAAGCCACAGGTACCCAGCTTGGCAATTGGCTAAAATCTTGCATGCTTCCATTGGCAATCAAAGCTGCTCCAATAATACCCATTACTTTTTGTGCATCATTACCACCGTGTCCAATACTAAAGGCAGCCGAGCTAAACAATTGTAATTTTTTAAACATATACGCAACAGAATGTGCAGTAGGTGTTTTAATTTTTTCTACATACAAGTAAACAAGCATAAATAAAATAGCTGCGCCAATAATACCGTATACAATAATTGAATTGTCTGCTTTGTCTATTTCACCTGCAAATGTTTTTTCAATATTAAACTTTGTGATTTTTGCTTTTACCTTATCCAAGTTTTTATCTGCAATTGGATAAATGCTATTCACAATAACTAATGCTGAATCTAAAGAGATGGTCCCTTCTAAGTATAATTTTAAAGGGGCCTTGTATTCTTCTGTTTTATCTTTTGCAATAGTGTACTCAGCTTTTGCAGCGTTATCTTCTGGCGCTTTTGCTTCTAGTACTAAAAAGTCGTTTGCGTTTCTTACCGCATCTTTTAATTTACTAACCGCTGCAGTTTTTAACCAACCACTGTCTTTAGCAGTTGCGGCAATTTTATCCGCCGATGAATTATCAAAATCAGATAAGTAAGGGACTAAATGAGCATAATAAGTTTTTGCTTTCTCTAATTTGCCTTCGTTTAGTTTTAAAGCAGCCAATAAATTAGTATCCGTTTGTTTTTTAACTAGATCTTCTTTTATAGTAGCTACTTCTTTTTGGTATTTATCTATGCTGTAAAACTTTTGAACGTTTTCTTTAATTTTTGTATCCTCAAATTTATCAAACATTAGTACTGTAAGTAAAGTTGCAATGGAGATGATGGCTAGTCGCCACCATATATTACGCATGATAGTGACTACGGTGATGAATATGGAAATGACAATGCCAATGATGGGCGCCAAGAAGATAAATAGTACTGTTTTTAAAATAGTATCGCTATCTACAATTTTAGCCCAAGAAAAATCTATGCCTTTAATCATCAAGGCATGCGCAATGGCAGCCCCTGCAAAGCCTCCAATCAAAGTATGTGAAGAAGAGGAAGGAATACCATACCACCAGGTAAGTAAGTTCCAAAAAATAGCAGCCAATAAGCCTGAAAAAATTACAGGCAGGGTGATGAAATCTTTATAGACCGTTTTGCTGATAGAATTAGCCACCGCATGGTCTTTAAAAATCCAGAAGGCCACAGAATTAAATAAGGCAGCCCACAATACAGCTTGAAAGGGAGTCAATACCTTGGTGGAAACCACGGTAGCAATTGAATTGGCTGCATCGTGAAATCCATTGATATAGTCAAATATTAGCGCTAGCGCTATGATAATGATAAGTAAAGTCATCTTGCGTTAAATTATGCGTACTTGATAATAATAGATTCAATTACATTAGATACATCTTCAATTTTATCTGTTGCAATTTCAAGTACTTGATAGATCTCTCTTTTCTTAATTACTTCTTTAAAATCATTCTCTTGTTCAAATAATTTTTCAATACTCATGTCAAAGATATCATCTGCCTGATTTTCGATACTGTTTACTTTAATCATGGCTTCGGTCATCTCTTTGATATTCTTCATGTTGCGTAAACCCAAGACTGCTTTTTTTGTTTCTTGTGTGCCTTGTAAAATCAATTCAGCCAATTTATGTATGCCTGTATCGTTCGGGTTTACTTTATAAAAATTAATCTTCTTTGCAGATGCGTATATGTAATCGGCAATATCATCTAGGGAAGAAGCCAAATAGTGGATGTCTTCTCTATCAAAGGGAGTAATAAAATTTCTACCCAATTCAGTGAAAATAGAATGGGTTAGATCGTCGTTTTTGTGTTCTAAATTTTCAATCTGTGCCAAGATATTGGCTCTTACATCTGCATCAGGTTCGTTCACCATTTCTTTTAATTTGATGCCCATTTCATACACATGTTCTGCTACTTCTTCGAACAATTGAAAGAAAACTCTATCCTTAGGTAAGAAAATTTTCATGATTGAATTAAAGTCCATAATAAACGTTTTATTGGTTTGAATAATGCAACACAAAAGTCCCCTTTTGACTTCAAAAGGCCCTAGGCCCAATGTTACCAAATTGTTACCAAAAGGAGCATAATTTCCCCAATTCAAAACAAGAAACAATAGGGTGATTTTGGGTATAAAAAAAGAGGACCAGTAAACTAGTCCTCTTTCATAAATCCATAGCTTTCCCCCCAAAAGCTAATTAAAATTGATGCAATTTTAATTTTGTCCTATTAAATTGAGTTACTTATTAAGTTTCTTAATAGGTTATTTCCTATATTTAATAATTAAAACGAATATAGGACTAAGTAAATTACCTAATTTATAATTGATAATCAATGTTTTACAATAAATATCTATTTTTTAGCATTCTTAGCATTTTTTACTTTTTACCCATACTAAGCGCCCAGAATAGAGAACTTCCAGCTCAATTTTTTACCCCAAAAACTCCTTTTTTAACTAAAATCATTGAAACCAAGGACTTAAGCACTAAGATTTTTATGTCCAAGTCTACGGAGATTGTTCCAACTGCAGGGCCTGTATATGCAGGGGTTTTACAAGAGCTAATAAAAGCGCATGATACAGTTTATATTTTATTAGAAAGAACCGGGGTGGTTTATGTTTTGGATCCAGTGGTAGATACTAGTAAAAACTACAGTTTCCATAGGATAGACCAAACCATCAACATTAATTACAATATTGAATGCAATAATTTTTTATATAACAATCATTTATACAGTTATGGTGGTTATGGTTTTTGGAAATTGAATGGGTTACTAAGATCTTTTAATTTTTCAGACAAAGAATGGGACATTGTACCAGCCAATGAGGAAATTATTTCCAATGGTTACAATTGGATGGATCATAAGGAAGGGAAATTATATATTCCATTTCAATTATTTAGCAATGCGGGAATCAAACTACCACAAAATAGCGAAGCCCCAAGATTGTATGATAGTTATTGCTTGGATTTGAATTCTATGGAATGGAAAAAATTGGGCACTTTAAGTACCCAAGCTAAAATATTAGTCAAGGATAACATTGTCATCAATACTTTTTTAACTATAGACAATGGGTTTTTGTATACGATAGTTGATGATGTTTATATTTTTGATTTTATTCATAATTCAATTTTTAAATCTAAGAATACAGAGTTCAATCAATACATGGTTAGAAGGTCTACAAATGCAGATATGTACTTTTATAAGGACTCTTTGTATAGCTATGCCAACAACAGCAAGGGTTTTGATCAAAGAGCGCTTTTAATGACCGATTTTACAAAATTAGATTTTCCCATTTGGGGGTTGGATAAGAATTATTATTATATAGTAGCGCTGATATTTTTACTTGTAATCATGGTGATATTTTTTATTTGGTTATACAGAAAAACGGTCAAGAAAAAAATCCAACAATCCAATTTAAAAATTTTAAAAACCAAAAGTATTGGGCAAGCTTTTGTTGGAACGGAATTATCTTTGATTCAGCTTTTGTTAGCAGCAACTTCGAAGGATACACCTATTGAAATCAATCAAATTAATCATGTCTTGGGCATCAAAGATAAAAATATAGGCTTGCAAAAAAAGGTAAGAAGTGATGTAATTAATACAATCAATGAAAAATATTCCATTATTGTAAATGCAGACACCCCTTTGATTTCAAGTATTAGAAAAGAAGAGGACAAAAGATTTTACGAGTATTTTATCAATGAGGAAGAAATTAAATCCATCAAAAAAATACTAGATAAAAAGTGATTTGTCATCCTTATGTCAAATTTTACGCTTTTTGAGTACATTTCAATTGCAAAGTCTAGCTTCTGAAAATTGGATCATCGAGCTTTGTGGCTAGATGGGAAAGCACATTTTAATTTTATTGTTTTTTGGTCCGCTAGTGGCTGTTGGACAAAAGGTCATCCTTGTTAAGGATACCCTTTCTGCCAATGGAGACAGCGTGGTGGTTACTGCTACTAGATCAGAGCGAAAATTAAGTAATATTACCGTTCCTGTCACCATCATCAATGCCAAAACCATTCAACAAAATGGGGCATTGCGCCTCACCGATATTTTAAAAGAACAAACAGGCCTGACCATGACCAGTGGCTTTGGCGCTGGGGTTCAATTACAGGGCTTAAATCCAGACTACACCATTATTCTAATCAATGGAGAACCATTGGTAGGCAGGACAGCTGGAGTTTTAGATTTAAATAGAATTGCTTTAGGTAATATTAAAAAAATTGAGATTGTAAAGGGCCCTTCTTCCAGTTTGTATGGAAGTGAAGCCATGGCGGGGGTCATCAATATCATCACCGACGCTAGTACTACTATTCCCTTACAAGCTTCCATAAGGTATGGTACATACAATACCTTAGATGCGAATGTCAATAATACATTGGCCACAAAGAATTTATTTTACCAAGGCTTTTACAATTATTACAATACAGATGGATACAGCATTAGACCCAATAGCAACAATAGGGTAACAACGCCGATTAGCAGACTAAGCACGAGTCAACAATTTAAATATAAGCTAACAGAGAATACGAATTTGGTTTTTAATACCAGATTGACCGATGAAAAAATCATAAGCAATATTGCGGTATCCAATGGGGGTGTGACCATTTATTCTAACGGAAAGGAACACAATACGGATATCAACCTAACAGGTTCCTTGAATCATCGATTCTCTAATAATTTAAAAACTAGTTTTAGGTCTTATTTAACCAATTATGTTTCCAATCAAGACTTGTTAACCTTATCTGGCGCACCTTACAGTGATTTACTTAACCATTTGTTTCAACGCATCGAAAATCAAACAGATTGGACGGTAAGTAAAAAACTCACTGGTATTTTTGGTGCAGGTGCGGTATGGGAGGGTGTAAAAAGTAGCAGGTATGATAGTGAAAAAGTTAGAAAAAATAACACCATTCAATATGGGTTTACCCAATGGGAATGGACGCCGATGGATAAGTTAATTGTCATTGGTGGTGTACGCTTTGATCAAAATGCTTCTTATGCCTCTGCCTGGAGTCCTAAATTATCTATGTTGTACAAATTAAATCCACAGCATAAAATTAAATTAAGCATTGGGCAAGGTTTTAAGGCACCAGATTTCAGACAATTGTATTTAGATTTCACTAATGTTGCTGCTGGCAACTATAGTGTGTATGGTTCGGCCGAAGCGCAAAAAGTAATTGGACAATTGAATAGCTTAGGTCAGATTGGTAGTTTGTATTCCAATTATTATTTATTAAAATCATTGCAACCAGAATCTTCTACGGGAATTCATCTTTCTTGGGATTGGGAACCCAATCCAAAAACTTTCATTAGTGTAGAAGCATTTAGAAATGACATAAAAAATTTAATCGAAGTTCAACAAGTAGGTGCTTATACCAGTGGGGCACAAATATTTAGTTATTTAAATATAGGACGCGCTTATACGCAAGGGCTAGAATTGGAAACAAAATATCAATGGAGTCCCGAATGGTCTTTCAGCGGAGGGTATCAATTTATATTAACAGGGGATAAGGATCAAATTGCTCAAATCAAAGCAGGTACTGTATATACCAGGGATGCCAATGGCATTAGTAGTCGTTTAGGATTGACTGACTATATTGGTTTGCCCAACATCAGTAAGCACAAAGCACAGTTCAAAATTAATTATGTAACCAATAATGGATATTTTGCGAATTGCAGAATACTTTATAGAAGTAAGTGGGCGGTTAACAATACCAATGGCAATGAAGTGTATGACAGTGGTGATAGTTTTGCCGCTGGTTATCTATCCTTGTATAGTTCGGCGGGTAAAAATTTTACCAATGGACTTTCCTTGCAAATGGGCTGCGACAATATGACCAATTATATTGATGCCAATAATTTATCTAATTTACCTGGACGAACTTTTTACTTCTCCATCAAATACCAAATCATTAATAAAAAATAAACCAATCATGAAAAAACTATTCACTCAAACCATTCTTGCTTCCTTAGTAACCTTTACTTTAATGGCTTGTTCTAAAACAAGTGATACCACTGTAGTGAACAATACGCCAGTGACCGCCACTGTTAAAGACCTTGTTGCGGATACCGTATTAGGGGTTGATCCAAAAACTGGGCCTTATAGCGCTGGAAAGTATACTTTTTATAGTATTGAAAATAATTCGATAGTGCCTAATACAGACAGTGCTACAACCAAATGGGATTTAGCTTTTATGTCTACAAGAATTTTAACCAATGGTGGAACTAGCGGAACCGGAAAGGGGGGTGCTTTTATTTACAAAGGTTTATTTGAGGACATCAAAACTATTGCAGCAGATTCTGTTTTTAAAACAGACAATGCACCAAGCGCGTATGCCATCACCACTGGCAGTGGTAAAGGATGGTATAACTATGATCAATTAACTAGTTTAATCACTCCAATTGCAGGAAGAGTTTTGGTGATTAAAACAGCTTCAGGAAAATATGCCAAGCTTGAAATTTTGTCTTATTATAAAGGAGGGGTAACTTTAAGCCCAACTGCTTCGGACGCAGATAAATTAACCAAACAACGCTATTATACTTTTAGATTTACTTATCAACCCAATGGAACAACCACTTTCTAATTGGATTAAATAGTTTTAGGAGTAATACTTTCCCCCAAAAGCTCCCTTCTGACAGCCCCGAAAGGGGCTGTTGTTGTTTTAATTATTTTGCTTTGAAGCTCCATGTAAAATTAAATTCGGCTACTACTTCGCCTTTTGAATTCGTGCCCACCGACTTACAAATTAATGTTTTTCCTTCCCCGGTAGCTATAGTTTCTTTTATAGCTTCTTGAATGGCGATGCCATCTTCACAGCTAAATAAAATAGTACCTGTTGCTTTTTTAAAAAAATTGGCCTGAGTACCCACCACCAGCATACTAATTTTTGGAACTCTTTCATATACTTGAGAAAAAGCCAACATACCGCAAGTCATTTCTGCAGCCATGGCTTCCACTGCAAAATAAATTGATTGAAAAGGGTTTTGACTAAACCAAGAGTAGCGAATACGTACTATACATTTACGGTCATCAAAATGTTGGATCCGTAAACCTGCAAAAAAAGCGGCTGGTAATTTTTGGAATAAAAAAAATCTAAAGGCAATAGGGTTCGTAATGATACGACTGAATTTATTAAATGCGGGATTCATAGTAAAAAGCTTGTAATATAAAATTAACGAAAATAGGTCAAACATGATTTCAATCATCAAAAACATTGACTTCGGTCATATTATAGTAGTTGTTTCCGTGCAAATTTTGCATTTGGAATTTTAACACTCACTATAAATGATTATTGTATGAAAATTTTAAAAATTGTATCGCTCTTTAGTTTTGTAGTACTATTTTTTATGTACTGCACCAAAACAGACCAAGTGGTGGTATCTACCGCAACTAAAAATACTTCAGATTTGTTAGCATTAAAAACTACAACAGTACCCACTATTGATGGAGTGGTAGATGCTATTTGGGAAAAAGCTGAAAAATTAGATTTTACACCTGTTGTGCCAGATCCAGGCAATGGTTTGTTTGCAGGTTATATAGGCGAAAGTTTCCCTACGACACTTAGGGCTATGTATGATGATCAATACATCTATTTTTTAGCAGAATATGCCGATAAAGACCAAAGTCAAAAAGTGGCCCCTTGGTATTTTAACCCTACTACTAAATTATGGGCTAAAGAAGGTAGTGCTAGAGCCTATGATGCCAATGGTATTATGACAAGAGAAGGCTATGGCGAAGATAAAATTGCTATGTTATGGAATGTTGACAATTCAACCCCAAAATTTACTTCACAAACCTGTTACGCAAGTTGCCATGTATTTACACCTTATTATGATTATTCTACGGTAGGTAGCTTGGTGGCTAAAGTAGGTAAAACAGCTTTAGATAGTTTAGTGACCAGTCCAACTTTTAAATCAAATTCAGCAAGTGCGAACCACTATACCAATGGCACCAATGAAAAAATTGATATGTGGTGGATGCAACCTAGTAAAGGATTAAGCTATGGTAAGATGGATGATAATTATCAAGATTGGGCGGGCGGACCGGCCATTACCAATTTAACTGGGGGTAACGCCAATGGACGTCATGTCGATGATTTAGTAGTAGGAAGCACAGCCACTGTATGGCCTTTTAGACCTGTTTATACTGCAGATGCTACTCAGGGTTCATTTGCGAATACACAAAATTTAAAAATTGAAGGTACCGGTGCAACTGTAGCTGTGCCTTTATATGTGATCCCAGGTTCAACAAGTAGTTATATCAATATTGCAGACACGAGTTCTGGTGGTGTTGCCAAAAAAGTGACAGCGGTGAGTGCCACAGGTGTATTAACTTATAGCGGCGGAACGCTTGACCCAAATGAAGGTACCGACTACCAAAGATTAGGGTCTTCAGCAACCAGTGCCATTGGTGCAAAATGTATTCCTTCAGTTATTGTATCTCCGTTAAAAAATGGCAGAGCTGATATTGACTGTGTAACCATTTATACAGGTACTGGCTATATTGTAGAGTATAAAAGAAAATTAAAAACTGGGGATGTTTTGAAACAAGATATTGATTTTACAAATTTACAAGATCAACCATTTGGTTTTGCAGTATGGGATAAGTCCAACTATCAACATGCTATTAAGCCTAATTTATTGCTTAAGTTTCAAAAATAAAATGGATGTAAACGATTAAATGAAAATGTATGTTAACCAAAAAAATAGCCCTATTGTCAGGTTTTATGGCCATTATGATGATTGCTATTACGGGATGTTATAAAACTTCAACCATTGTCGTAAATCCAGGCAGTAGTATCACAGAAACCATGAGTTTTAAAACAGATATTATTCCTTTATTTACTACAAGTTGTGCAAAAGCGGGATGTCATGTGGCAGGAGCTAAAAATCCTGATTTGACAGAAGCTGGTGCTTATAAAGCTTTAACAGATGGGAGTTATATTAAAGCCAATGATCCTGATAATAGTATTTTGATGTTGTGGATGAATGGTAAAAAAAGTCCAGTGATGCCCATGGGTGCAGGACCTGATGAAAAAATCAATGCAAAAATTTATGCATGGATTAAACAAGGAGCAAAAAACAATTAAATTAATTTCAAATGAAAAAAGCAATAAGTTATACATCAATGATTCGCTTGATTCGATTACCACTATTGATGCTGGTACTCGCTTTAGGAGTGAATGAATTGATGGCACAAGATTCTACACAGGCAACTGCTCCTGTAGTTAAAAAGAAATCCTATGTAAAAAATACATTTGATGGAAATTTTATCATCGACAATCAAACAGTGATGGTGCCCATCAAAGGTACTTTCGAGTTTGATATACAACACCGCTTTGGTACAGTAGAACATGGCTGGAAAGACCTTGCAGGTTTGTTTGCTAGCGCTAACATGCTATTAGGCTTTAGTTATGTACCCATTAAAGATCTACAAGTAGGCTTTGGTACTACCAACGACCGAATGCAGGTAAATGGTAATTTAAAGTATGCTTTGTTCAAGCAAACAAAGAATAATAGAATGCCAGTGAGTGTTACTCTATTTGCCAACTCGGTAATGGATACTAGAGCAAAGAATAGTGCTTTGCCAATCATTAATCTGCAAGATCGTATGAGTTTCTTCTCTCAATTAATCATTGCAAGAAAAATTAATGAAAGTATTTCTTTACAAGTGGGTCCTAGTCTTTCTTATTTTAACAATGTAGAAGCCTATTACGACGCTAACAAAGTAATTCAACCAAAAACAAACAATGCACATTTGGCCATTAGTGTTGCTGGTAAATTTAAATTAACAGAAGGGTTGTCCTTGATTGCAAATTATGATCAACCTATTACCCAACATCCAATGAATAATCCAAATCCAAATATAAGTTTGGGATTAGACATGAAAACAAGTGGGCATGATTTTCAAATCTTCGTGGGTAATTATGGATACATTTTGCCACAAAACAACAATGTCTACAATCAAAACGATTTTTCAAAAAGCCAATTCTTGATTGGGTTTAATATCTCGAGACTTTGGAATTTTTAAAGTAATGTTAAGGAATCTTAGATTTTATTAATCTAAGAGAGAAAAAGAGCGCCTGTCTTATTTATTAAGGCGGGCGCTTCAGTTTAGGCCAAATAGGTCCTTCTTCTTTTATGATTAAAGTCATATTTTCTAATGATGTGCATCATTTAAGGCCCTCTCAATTAAATGAAACTTTGTATCCTATTCAAAACCAATAAATAGAAAAAAATGAAAAAATTTCCAATCTTAAGCTTAATCATTGTTTTTATTACAACAGCTAGTTTCACCTTGTTTCAAACAAAACCTTGGAATGTTCCAGCAGATAAAGCAAAAGCTGCCAATGCTGTAAAGTCAGATGCAGCTTCCATTGCAGCAGGGAAAGTTTTATGGGGACAACATTGCACTTCATGTCATGGAAAAGCTGGGTTGGGTGATGGCAGTAAAGCAGCCCAATTAGAAACAACCCCTCCTGATTTTAGCAAAGCACTAGTACAAGGGCAATCAGACGGTGCTTTATTTTTTAAAACATCAGAAGGTCGTGATGATATGCCAAGTTTCAAAAAGAAAATTCCAGACCAAGAGGACATTTGGAATTTAGTGAATTATATGCGCACATTTAAAAAATAGAAAACCATTCAAAATATTTTATGTCAGATATAGATCCAACTCATAAAGAAGACAATAGCAGAAGAAAATTAATTGCAGGGCTAGGCGTTTTAAGTTTATTTCCTATTGCAAAGCTGGCCACTGCTTTTAAAAAGAAAGAAGTGATTGCTTGTGCACCAGAAGTTAAAACAGTTAAGTTTTTGACACAAAATGGAACGCTGGTTGAAGTGGACGTTACTAAGATCAATGGGGACAAAGAAAAGATATCTAATAAACAATTACAATCTTGGGTAAAAACAGCCTTGTAATTTAAATATAGTTGAATGAAAATTAATCAAAATTCAAGAAGAGACTTTATAGCTACCACCTTAGTAGCAGGTGCTACACTGACAGGTTGTGCCACCAAAAATCCGTTTACTGCAGAAGAAATACCTGATGTTAAGCCCTCTGGCGAAATGGTAAAATTGTTATCAGTAGATGGCGAAATTATAGAAGTAGATAAAGCTTTTCTAAAGCCTGTACCTGAATTGCCAGCGGTAATGAATACAGCAGCTAGGGAAGGCATTGCAGGAAAGAAATTTGTGATGGTGATTGATTTATCAAGATGTAAAAGTGTAAAAAAATGTCAGACCGCATGTAATCACATGCACCACATACATCCAGGTCAAAACTGGATCAAAGTGTATCCGATGCAAGAGGCAGAACATACGGCGCCTTATTGGCAGCCCACTACCTGTATGCATTGCGATGAGCCACCTTGTGTAAAAGTTTGTCCAGTAGATGCCACTTTTAAAAGAAAAGATGGCATTGTATTAATAGATAGCGATAGATGCATTGGTTGTCGTTTTTGTATGGCTGCTTGCCCTTATTCTACTAGAGTCTTTAATTGGGAGGAGCCTAAAATAGAAAAAGAAATTGCAGATAAACCTTATTCATGTGAAACAAGTGTTCCGCAAAAGGTGGGTACGGTGGGTAAATGTGATTTCTGTCCTGATATGGTGCGTCAAGGCAACTTGCCACACTGTGTTTCTGCATGTCCGAATGGGGTATTTATGTTTGGTGATTTATTAGAAGACACTGTCACCAATGGCTCAGAGACATTTAGATTTAGTGAATTGATCAAAGATAAAGCGGGCTATAGATTGATGGAAGATTTAGGTACTAAACCAAGTGTTTATTATTTGCCACCTGTAAATAGAAACTTCCCATTTGAAAACAAAGTTGAATCTGGTGAAGAAGAGAAAAGGCATAGGCAAAAAATTCACTCATTTTAAAATAATTAACGTGGATAAATTAAGAGAAGATAAAATCATTGCAGATCTATTACCACAGGAGTTTGGCAAACAAGGTAAAATTTGGGTAGTTTGTTTGTTGTTTTTTGCTGCCCTTGGCGTATTTGCTTATGGAAGACAATTGTATTATGGATTAGAAGTGACTGCCATGAGAGATTATGCATCATGGGGTATTTATATATCCAACTTTGTTTTCTTTGTAGCGATCAGCTTGGTCGGCTCTTTAATTACAGCAGTTTTAAGACTTACCAATGTAAAATGGAGCACCCCCCTCACTAGAATTGCCGAAATTATTGCTGTATCGGCTATAACATTTGCTTCTTTGATCATTATCGTAGATATGGGCCGCCCAGAAAGATTTTATAATCTATTCTTACATGGCCGTTTGCAATCACCCATCATTTGGGATGTCATCGTGATCACTACTTATTTTTTCATCAGTTTATTATTATTGTACTTCCCTTTGTTGCCCGATTTAAAAATCATGATTGGCTTTAAAGAACGCAATGGAAAATGGCGGCAAAAATTATATGTTTTTTTAGGCTCCTTTTGGAAAAATAAAGCGGAACAATTTAAAATTACCGATAAGGCTATTAATATTTTGGCCATTGCCATTATACCAGTTGCTTTTTCTATACATACGGTCACCTCTTGGTTATTTGCCACTACTTATAGACCAGGCTGGGACAGTACTAACTTTGGAGCGTATTTTATTTCAGGTGCCTTTTTAGTAGGCGCTGGAGGGGTGGTCATTGCGATGTATATTTTTAGGACACACTATAAATTAGAAAAATACATTACTGATGATCATTTTGATAGAATGGGAAAGGTTTTAGTACTCTTAGCTTTATTGTATTTGTATTTTAATTTCAATGAGTTTTTAGTGCCTGCCTTTAAAATGAAAAAATCTGAAGAAGATCATTTATTAGGTTTATTTACTGGAGAATTTGCACCCATATTTTGGTTTGCCATCTTCACTTCAATGTTCATTCCCATATTTATATTATTGTTTAAAAAAGGCCGAAAACCAATACCAGCATTTATTGCAGGAATATTAGTTGTCGTTGGGTCATGGTTTAAAAGATTTTTAATTGTCACACCAACTTTGTTACATCCATTTTTACCTATGCACGATGTGCCAGCCAATTATCATCATTATATTCCTAGTTGGGAAGAATGGGCCATTGCAGGAGGCTCTTTAGCAGGTGCCCTATTGGTGATCACCTTTTTTGCAAGAATATTTCCGATTATACCTATTCATGAAACCATACTTGAAACCGAAAGCCATGAGAATGAAAAACATTTTTAAAATAATAGCATTCGTCGTTTATTTAATACCCACTGTTTTATTGGCTGAAACAGTCGAAAAAAACACATTAGTACTTGGTGTCAAATATTATAACGATAATAATGCAGTACAACATTTAGTCATCTCTGCTAAATCTAAAATTGATGGGAAGTTTCAAAAAATAGCCAATATTGCGGTCAAAGTTTTTATTACTTCAGATGCAGATAAGAATAATTTAATTGGCACTGGTATTACTTCGGAGAGGGGAGAATTTATTTTATTAATACCTCCTGCTGCAAAAACTGAATGGGCCAAATCGGCTACACAAAATTTTGTAGCGGTGAGTGCAGCCACCAAATTATATGAGGAGGCTAGAGGGGAGGCTACTATTACTAAAGCAAAAATTAAGATAGATTCAGCGGATGGAAAAATAGTGAATGCAAAATTATTGGTCTTGACAGATTCTGTTTGGAAACCCATGACGGGCGTAGAGATGGTACTTGCCATCAAAAGGCTAGACGGAAATTTAAATATTAGCGAAACGGCTACTTATACAACAGATTCTGCCGGTGCGGTAACTGGAGAATTTAAAAGAGATAGTTTACCCGGAGACAGTAAAGGAAATTTAGTCTTATTGGCCAATGTGATAGACAATGATATTTATGGAAACCTAAGTGCAGAAATCAATGTACCGTGGGGCAAGCCTTTAATCTATACAACGAATTACAATCACCGTAGTTTGTTTGCGCGTAGAGGTCATTCCCCTTTTTGGTTAGAATTTCTAGCTTATGGTATTATTATTGCAGTATGGGTGGTCATTATTTATTTAGTCATTCAAGTTAAGAAAATAGTTAAACTAGGTTTGGAGTAGAATTGAGGTTTGGTTTTGATAAAAAAAGGCACTCCAAAAGGGTGCCTTTTTGAGTAGATAGACCTATTTTTAAGATCAAAACCTTACGCTATGCCAAAAGGACTTCAAACCTATGATTACATTGTCTTTGTCTTATATTTCTTAATCATTGCCAGCTATGGATTTTGGATCTATAAGCGTAAGCAATCTGCTACAGCCAATTCCACTGATTTCTTTTTAGCAGAAGGCCAATTAACTTGGTGGGCAATTGGGGCTTCCTTGATTGCTTCCAATATATCTGCAGAGCAATTTATTGGCATGAGTGGAAACGGTTTTAGATTAGGGATTGCCATTTCTGCTTATGAGTGGATTGCTGCAGTATCCTTAGTAGTGGTAGCAGTATTTTTTATGCCGGTGTATTTGAAAAACAGCATTTACACCATGCCACAGTTTTTAAAAACAAGATATAACGAAACAGTCGCCATGATCATGGCTATTTTTTGGTTGTTCTTATACATATTTGTAAACTTAACTTCTATCTTATATTTAGGTGCCATTGCTATTAATAATTTAACAGGTGGTGCCAACTTTCATTTAATTATGATTGGCCTTGCACTATTTGCCTTGTTTATCACTTTGGGTGGAATGAAAGTAATAGGCTACACCGATGTAATTCAAGTATTGGTATTAACGGTGGGCGGGTTGATTACCTCTTATATAGCCTTAACCGTAGTAGGCGAAAAATTTGGTTATGGCAGCAATGCCATTGCAGGGTTTAATCATTTATTAAAGGTAGCACCCGATCATTTTAAAATGATTTTTGATCAACCAAGTAAAGGCGCCACACAAAAACAAATTGATGATTATTCAAGTTTGCCTGGTTTAGCAATGATGGCTGCAGGTATGTGGGTAGCGAATTTAAATTACTGGGGATGCAACCAATACATTACACAGAGAGCCTTAGGTGCCGATTTAAAAACTGCAAGAACAGGTATATTATTTGCCGCATTTTTAAAATTGATGATGCCCATCTTAGTGGTATTACCAGGGATTGCTGCTTATGTATTGCATCAAAATGGAGAATTGCAAACACAGATGTTAAGCAATGGTGTATTGAATCAAGACAATGCCTATTCATCCGTAGTAGGATTTTTACCAATTGGCCTGAAAGGCTTATCCATGGCGGCTTTGACTGCAGCCATCGTAGCTTCATTGGCGGGTAAGGCCAATAGTATTTCTACTATTTATTCTTTAGATATTTATAAAAAATATATGAATAGAGACGCCTCTGATACAAAAATTGTCAGTACTGGACGCGTTATCATTATCATATCTTTAATCATCGCCATTATTATTAACTGGAATGATACACTAGGCATTGGCGGCAAAGGAGGTTTTGAATTCATTCAAAAATATACAGGTTATATTTCACCTGCTATCTTCCCTGTTTTCTTATTGGGTTTCTTTTGGAAAAAAGCAACATCTAAAGCAGCCATCACTGGAATTATTGTAGGCGTAATATTATCAATTGTCTTTGATAAATTTATAGTAGGATGGGCAGGGCATGAAACTATTTTGTATACTGCTTATTCCAATGGACATGGTGGATTTGAAATTCCGTATTTAATTCAAATGGGCTTGGTTTTTGGATTTACCATGCTCACCATGATTTTGGTAAGCTTAATAGACAAGACTGGTCAAACACATGAAAATGATTTAATCGCAGATGGTACTAAATACAAATTATCGAATGCAAATTTGGCCATGGTCATCATTGTATTAGGATTAGTGGCTGCTATGTATATTCGATTCTGGTAATCCATCTTTTAAAAATATCATTAATGAAAATTAAATTATTATCCTACGCCTCTTTATTATTTGTTTTGACAAGTACAATAGTATTGCATGCACAAAACAAAAAACCAGTGCAGGTTAAAACACTTTTAATTACGCATGTGCAATTGATCGATGGTACAGGAAAGCCTGCGGTGAATGCGGCTGTAAGAATACAAGGCAATAAAATAATTCAAGTTGGCCAACTCAAACCAATCAAAGGAGAGGAATTAATAGATGGACAAGGGTTGGTCTTGGCCCCTGGATTTATTGATTCACATAGCCATCATTTTGGTGATTTAGACAGTCACCCAGAAGCCATACCTACCAACAATCAAGGCATCACCACTATTATTATTGGACAGGATGGAGAGAGTTTTCCGATGGATACCATTGCCAAAAGAATGAAAGCACAACCCATGGCCATCAATGTGGGTACCTATACGGGACAAGCTAGCTTAAGAGAAGAAGTAATGGGAGAGAAGGATCTGTATCGAGCTGCCACACAACCTGAAATAGATAAAATGAAAGGCCTACTAAAAAACGAATTGAACAAAGGCTCTTTTGGTTTATCTACTGGATTAGAATATGAACAAGCTTTTTTTTCCACCAAAGATGAAGTGATACAACTCGCCAAGGTAGCTGCGGCTGCAAAGACTAGATACATGAGTCATATTAGAAGTGAGGACATTAGAATGAAAGAGGCGATAGATGAAATTATAGAAATAGGCAGGGTGACCAAAATGCCTGTACAAATCTCACATATCAAATTGGGTATGAAAAATGATTGGGGAACAGCACCACAATTAATTGAAAAATTAGAAAAGGCAAGAGCAGCAGGCATCAATATTACTGCAGATGTCTATCCTTATACTTATTGGAACTCCACTTTAAGGGTATTGTTTCCACAAAGAGATTATACCAATCCGGTAAGTGCCGAATTTGCGGTGAATCAAGTGTTTGATGCGAATGAATCTTATTTAGTGAAGTATGCCCCTGTAGAAGCTTACAGAGGCAAGACAATTGCGGCCATTGCAGCAATGAGAAATGAAAAACCATCGATCACCTTAATGGCCTTGATTGCCATTGCTGCAGATTTCAAAGAAAAAAATCCAGATTTCAAAGGCACCATTGATGCCATTGCCGCTAAAGCGATGTCAGAAAAAGATGTGGCTAGTTTTATTGCTTGGCCTCATGCTAATATTTGTTCAGATGGCAATGCTGGCGGGCATCCTAGAGGTCATGGTACATTCACAAGAATATTAGGAAAGTATGTAAGAGAAGACAAAATAATTCCATTGGAAACGGCTATATATAAAATGACTGGCTTAAGCGCCAAGCATTTGGGCATCAAAAATCGCGGCGTGATTGCGGTAGGTAATTATGCAGATTTGGTTTTATTTAATCCAAGCACTGTCATAGACAATGCCAACATTCAAGACAGTAGGGCTTTGTCCACAGGCATTGAAATGGTATGGATCAATGGACAACTCACTTATAAAAATCAAAAAGCAACGGGTAATTATCCTGGTGTTTTAATAAAAAGATAAATTTTAAAAAACTATAATAGTAGAAGATGAACAATGCAATTGTATTAACCAATGGTTTATTAAAATCTTTAGATGCGAAAACTGCGCATGGATTAATAAGAGGTACAGAAAGGTTTACCATTAAAGGGGTAGTGGATAGCGCAGAGACTGCTGGAATGGATGCGGGCAGATTATTAGATGGGAAAGAACGGGGTATACCTGTATTTGAAAATTTGAATGCAGCTATCACAACGGTAAAGGACATTCAGTTTTTGGTCATAGGCGTAGCCACCGTTGGCGGAATATTACCAAGCAATATGTTAACCACTATTATCGAGGCCATCCATGCTGGAATATCTATAGTGAATGGATTACATGAGTATTTAAATGATAAACCAGCCATCGTGGCCTTAGCCAAAGAAAAAGGGGTGCAGCTCATTGATGTAAGAAAACCAAAATTTAGAGAACAACTTAGTTTTTGGACAGGCGATATCTATAAAGTAACAGCCCCCATCATTGCTGTGATAGGCATGGACTGCGCCATGGGCAAAAGAACTACGGCTAGAATATTAAGGCAGGCTTGTGAAGCGAATGGACTAAAAGCTCAAATGATTTATACGGGGCAAACCGGTTGGTTACAAGGAGGCAAGTATGGTTTTATATTTGATTCTACCTTAAATGATTTTGTTTCTGGTGAATTAGAAAATGCGATTGTGACTTGTTGGAAGGAAACTCAACCCGATTTTATATTCTTAGAAGGGCAATCATCTTTAAGAAATCCAAGTGGACCTTGTGGCATTGAATTATTAATTTCAGGAAATGCCAAACAAGTAGTTTTATTGTTTGCGCCTAAGCGTAAATATTTTGACCACGATGAAAAATGGGGTGCCATTCCAAGCGTTGAATCTGAGATTGAGATTATAGAAAAATTAGGTTCAAAAGTAATTGCCGTGGGTATTCATACCGAAGGTTGTAGTAACGAAGAGGCCTTTGCCTTTCAAAAACAGTATGAACAAAAATTAAAGATCCCAGTTTTATTGCCCATACAAGAAGGGGTAGAAAAAATTATTCCAAGTTTACAATCATTGGTCAAATAAACCAATCCTACTATCATGAAAATTATTGCAGTACGCTCTTATCTAAAAAAAATGGCTTTGACCAAGCCCTATACCATTGCCTATAGCACATTCTCTGATGTAAGTTTGGCTTTTTTTGAAGTGGAATTGGCCAATGGTATGGTGGGTTATGGATCTGGCAGCCCGGCGGGAGAAGTGGTAGGAGAAACCACGGACCAAACCGTAGTTAATTTAAAAACGGAATTTGTAGAAAATTTTGTAGGTAGAGACATTCGCCATTTTCAACTTATGATTCATGAGGCTACACAGCATTTTGATCATTTGCCTGGAACCCAGGCTGCCATTGATATTGCACTGCATGATGCTTTTGGAAAATTCATCGGACTATCGGTGGCCAACTTTTATGGCCAAAAAATAAAAGCCTTACCTACCTCTATTACGATTGGTATAAAATCAGTCAATGAAACTTTAGAAGATGCTGCAGAATTTTTGAAATTGGGTTTTAAAGTATTAAAAGTAAAACTAGGATTGAACCTTGAAGAGGATATTGAAAAAATTGTAAAGCTGCATGAAAAATTTCCCACTGAATATATCATAAGAGTAGATCCCAACCAAGGCTATAGCTTAGCCGATTTAAATAAATTTATAGCTGCTACTAAAAAAGTAAATCTAGAATTAATAGAACAACCTTTACCTGTTGGTAAAGAATTAGAATTATTAAAAGTAGATCCTGCTTACCGATCTATATTAATGGGCGACGAATCTTTGAAGGATCCGCAGGCTGCATTGGAATATGCCATTAGCAAACCCTTTGGCGTGTATAATATCAAGTTAATGAAATGCGGGGGCATCATGGGCGCGATGGAAATTGCGACCATTGCTAAGAATGCTAAGATTAATTTATTCTGGGGCTGTAATGATGAAAGTATAATTAGCATCACAGCAGCACTGCATGCAGCTTATTGTTGTACCAATACCAAGTACATCGATTTAGATGGAAGTTTTGATTTAGCGGAAGATATAGTGACTGGTGGTTTTGAATTAATTGATGGCTATATGCACATCAATAGCCAGCCTGGATTTGGGGTAGCCAAATTATAAACAAGTTCAATAAGAATTCATTAAATTGTAAAATGGAAGTTTTAAAACCAAAAATTGGCCTAAGGGCTGCTATTTTTTTAGTGGTCAGTGTGATCATAGGTTCGGGTGTTTTTAAAAAAATAGCCCCCATGTCCCATGAACTAGGGTCCCCCTTATTGGTGGTCTTGTGTTGGGTAGTGGCAGGCGTTATTAGTTTGGCAGGAGCTTTAACCACCGCCGAAATGGTGAGCATGTTCCCCAATTCTGGTGGAGAGTATTTTTATTTTCAAAAATTATATGGAAGATTTTTTTCCTTCATTTATGGTTGGTCAAGTTTTACAATTACTAAAACGGCTGCGATAGCAGCATTGGCCTATATCTTTTCTCAGTCATTAAATAGTTTATTCCCTTTTCCAGTGTATTCTTCAGACGCTAGTTTTTTAGGTATTGCCTTATTTCAAAATTTATCTATCAAGTTAGTTGCCTCCATGTTAATCCTACTACTCACTTTATTAAATTACAAAGGGGTAAAATTTGCAGGATTGCTAAGCAGTGTACTTACTTATCTTATGTTGGCAGGTATTGCTTTTTTTATTATCGCAGGATTTAGTTCACAGTATGGTAGTTTTCAAAATTTAACACATAGCAGTACGATTGCTGGGTCCCCATCACTGAGTGGATGGACTTTAATGAAAGCCTTATTCCTAGCAAGTTTGGGCGCTTTTTGGGGTTTTGATGGCTGGAACAATATTGCCTACATAGGAGAAGAAATAAAAAATCCAAAAAGAAATTTACCACTTGCGTTGGGCCTAGGCACGCTCATTGTTATGACGATCTATGTGACTTTAAATGTGGCCTATGTCACTATTTTGCCCATTGATTATTTTATGCAGTTGAGTGCCACACCTAATAAAATTGCAGCGGTAGAAGTAGCAGGAAAAATTGGTGGGAACATTGGCATGATCTTAGTAGCCTGTTTAATTGTGGTGACTACCTCCAATTCAACCAATAGTAGTATTTTAATGTCATCTAGAATTTTATATGCGATGGCTAGGGATAAATTGTTTTTTAGCAAAGCAGCTTCGGTCCATCCCAAATATAATACACCCGATGTGGCTTTATTTATTCAAGCATTTTGGGCCATTGCCTTAGTATTTTCAGGAACCTTTGATCAATTGACAGACATGCTTGTTTTTGCGTCCTTTATTTTTTATGGCTGCACTGCATTGGGCGTAATTATATTAAGAATCAAGGAACCCAATAGGGAAAGAAAATATAAGGTTATTGGCTATCCGATTGTACCCGGATTGTTCTTTATCTTTTGTGTGACCTTGTTTGTGATGACCATCATCAATCAACCCTATGAAGCATTATGGGGCTTAAGCCTTATTGCTACTGGATTCCCGGTGTACTGGTGGTTGAATCGTAAATAACTACTTTCTCCCATAAGTGGCCGTAATTGTTTCTGAATTCATCATGAATGGGATGAAATTGATAAATTTCTTCTTCTTCTGCAGAATCAAAAAAGCAAAGCCAAGAATAGGTGTAATTTCTTACAATGACTGATCTATCGGTAGCAGCGGGCGTTCCTAAATGGAATTGGCGAATGTTAGTTATCGTAGAGAGTAAACTAGCACCTTCTAAAAATTTTGCTCTATCGGCTGCTGAGTCTGGATTTTTTAAATAAAACAATACATGGTGTACAAAAGTATTGTCGGCTATTTTCTTGCTCATAGTATTGGTTTGTATAAAATTGATTCAGTTCAATTTTATAAGGACAAAAGTAAATAATTCAATGACCAAAGTAAAATCTAATACTAACTTTCTAAAATTTGTTTAGCATAGTCAAAACATAGTTTAGTTTCTTTCACTGCATCGGAACCTGCAGGAATATCATATTCTAGTTCAATGGTGGCTGGAATTTTATATTTTTTCTTTCTCAATAAAGTCAACACTTCTTTAATAGGGGTATCTCCTTGGCCCCATGGCATATTTTTCTCGCCATTTACTTTATTGTGTCTATCCTTAATATGCATGCTGGTAATACGATCATGTTTGGCTTCAATCAATGCCAATAAGGTTTCTTTGGTGTTGGCGCCACCAGCAGCTATATAATGTCCGCAATCTAAGTTCATTGAATTATAAGGAGATTGCGCCAAAGCTATATCCCATGCGGTATCAGTAGCTTGTAAGTGTGCATGATAGCCAATATATATGCCATGCTTTTCTCCTAAGTCACCCAAACGTTTTGAATGCGCAGCGTCATTGGGTAATTCCACAGTAATTGATTTTGCACCCAAAGTTTTTGCTGCTTTTAATGCATATTCAATTTCTCCATCTGAATTGTTTGGGTTGATGGCATTTACTTTAAAAGCATAGATGCTTACCCCCGCCTTATTGTACATTTTTCTAATTTCCTTAAACTTGTCCATGGAAACAGTCGTTCTCCAGTTGGCCATTTGAACTTGATATTCTTTTAATTGTGCTTTGACAGCATCAGTAAATTCAAATTTTTTGCCAGGCACCCATTGAATTGGATTTTTAGGGGCACCTGCATATTCTTCAATGGCTTCGCCCATCAATTCAATGGCACTGATATTGGCATCTACACAATACTGTAAAATTTGTTCTGCAGTACCTGGCATACTTCTGAATGAATAAGTAATCGCACCCATTTGAACACCATTAATGAGTGAATTGGGTTGACCACTTAAAAAAGCCAAGGAATTCGCAGCCATAGCAGATTTGCCCATTAAAAGTAAGCCCATACTGGCCAATGAGCCTTGGTATAAAAACTGACGACGAGAAGAGGCCTGCTCTATTTTATTAGTATTTGACATAATAATTGATTTATAGTTTTAAGACTATTAAAATAAGAATTCTATTGTAGAATCCAACCAAAATATGATAAGTGGTCGGCGGCTATGCCTGACTGTTTATTTCAATTCTATTGGCTTGCCTTGTTCAGGATAAAGAATAGAAAGTCCAAGGGTGTTGGCTTCTGCGATTTCTTTTTTAATATTGGCTTCGCAGTTGGCACAAGGCTTTATATGCGTTACATAGATAGGCGTATTTTTTAAAAGACCAGCAGATTGATGATTTAAAATAGTTAATTCTTGCATCAATAACTTAGGCGTCAAATGACCAAATAATGATTTATTAGGCATGGCATTGTCAAAACTTACTTCTATAAAAAGTGCTTTTAATTGCCCTGCTTTTATTTTTTCAGCCACCGCCATCCATAATTTTTCTAATTGATTGCTTTGTTCTACTTCATCTGCGCCCGTATCCCCTAAGTACAAAACATAATTATTTTTATGGCCTACTAAAAATGCAGTACTCTCATAAGGCTTGACATGACTTAAAATAAATGTAGTAACCGTCAAACCTGTATTGGGTATACTTATTTCTTTACCCTCGCTCAATGCTTGGTAATTGTATTTATTTAAAATAGGTGGGTCACCCTCGCTACCAAAATTAGCCCAGCTTTTCCAGGTGAAATAATTATTTTTTATCACCTCAAGTACAGAGGGCAATGCATAAATGGGTTTTGCGATGTCATTGGGTGAATTTAAAATTAACCCAGCCAGATGATCCAAATGGGCATGAGAAATAAAATAAGCCTTGATATATTTTTTTTGAATCTCTTCGGCATTGTTGCCATTGAAAAAATTAGCGTTCGCCAATTTTTCTAAGCCAGTATGCAGGGTGCCTGCATCCATACAAATATAGCCATCCGTGCCTGTGGCAGTAATCATATAAGCGGAAAGATTGGATTCATCCAAACCACCCTTCACCCCTAAAGGAAATATTTTGAAAACCGAATTGGTGGCGTTGACTTGAGCATTGGCATTGAATAAGAAGGAAAAGCAGATTAAAAAAAGATAATTAAATTTCATATAAAAATTACATTATTTCAAAGGTAAAGCTAATCAATTAGGTTTTCTGAAATTTAATTATGACTTTAAATAGGTCAAATATTCATAGAAGCTTTACTTTTACAGGTATGAAAAAGGCCCTGTTTTTATTACTGATGATATGTTCCTTAAAGGGGCTTGCGCAATCACAATATTTATGGAATGACAAAGTTCAAAAAACTTATGAATCAATGAGTTCCTTAAGAATTCCGGAAGCGCGAAAAATCATAGATAAAGAGTTAAGCAATCATACCAATAATCTTTTTTATTCCCTATTAGAAAGTGGCGCCGACTTGTACCAATCTTTTTTTAATGAAAATCTAATTGAGTATAATAATTTTTATCCGCGTTTTGAAAAAAGAATTGATTTAATCAAAGCAGGCCCCAAGAATACGCCTTATTATTTATATAGCTTGGGCTTATTGCATTTTCATAAAGCCATACTGGCCATTAAGTTTGATAAAAACATAGAAGCTGCTTTAGATTTTCGCAAAGCCTATGTCTTATTTAAAGAGAACAAAGAATTGTATCCAAGGTTTGGCCCTAATAATTTATATTTTGGATTGTTGACCACCATCATTGGCGCAGTGCCCACCAATTATCAATGGATGTTAAATATATTAGGCTTCAAAGGAAGCATTGCCAAAGGCAATGAATTGGTATTGAGTTATATCAATAGCAAAGATGAATATGCTAAAATGGCAATGAACGAAGCCTTGTTAATTTATCCTTACTTGGTGATGAATTTTGAAGGCAATACAAAAAAGGCCTTTGATTTTATCGAGCATACCAATTATGATTTTAAAAAGAATCATATCCATGCCTATATGGCTACCAATTTGTATTTGAATCACCAACAACCACAAAAAGCATTAGACATTGCTGGCAATATCGAACAAGGCGATGCTTATTTGGCCATGCCTTTTTGGAATTATGAAAAAGGGCACAGCTATTTTTATGCAATGAAATTAGACAATGCGGAAAAAGAATTTCTCGCCTTTATCAATAATTTCAAAGGTAATTTTTATGTAAAAGATGCGTACGAAAAATTAAGTTTAATTGCCTATTTACAAAATAATCTCAAAAAAGCCAATGAATATCGAGCAGAGGTAATAAAAAGAGGTAATTTAATTACTGAAGCAGATAAGTTGGCCTATCAAAATGCCATTGCAAATACTTGGCCAAACCTATTGTTACTAAAAGCTAGAATTTTAAGTGATGGAGGTTTTCAAGTTCAGGCTTTAAATGTACTAGCAGATAAGACTAGCCTTGATTTCGCAACAGAGGAAGATAGGGCTGAATTTTCTTATCGACTGGCCAGAATCTATGATTTAATGGGAGATAAGGAATTGGCCATTAAGTATTACAAGTCTACCATTTTAAAAGGTAAAAATTTAAAACAATATTTTGCAGCCAGGGCAGCATTGCAAATAGGATTAATATATGAAGACAGGAAGGATTTCAACAATGCCATTACTTTTTATAAAAATTGCATGGAGATGAAAAATACGGCATTTAAAAATTCTCTAGATCAAAAAGCAAAATCTGGTATTTTAAGATGTCAGAAATAAAGCACAGGTTTACAACTTAGCTAAAAAAATACTTTGCTTGACTAGCTTTAATTTATTTTTTACAAAAGCCATATCAGTAACCAGCTCGGCTCTGGAAGCTTTTGAAATGTCCCAAGGCATACCATATTTTTTATTGGTTTTTTCTAAATGTTCCAATGCCACCATCGCAAAAGAGTGAATACAAGCAAGGCGTTGAATGGTTTTTTCTTTATTAGTTGATGTCGCCTTGGTTTGCTGTATGGTCTGGTTTAATTTAATACAGGCGGCTATAAATATTTCTTTTGCTTTATTAATATCACCCACCTTAGTGACAAAAGTAGCTACCCCATCTTCTCTATCTTTAAAGGCATCAAACAAATCGTTGACCAATTGACCTACCAATCCTGATTGGTAAATAAATAATTTCTCTTCATGGGTCCATTCTACATCAACTACGGTAGCCCATAACAAAGAACTATTACCACATTTATTTTCTGAAATGGATAAGATTTCATCCAATGAAATTGAGGCATCTAATTGTTTTTTGGAAATGACCTGCCATTCAATGGCCAATTTTAAAGCGTTAATAAATTCATTAGAAGGTGTCCAAATTTTTCTAAGTTGGTTGTCTAACTCAAAAATTAATTTAATTTTTGGTGTCACCATCGCTGTAGCAATCGTTTTGTCCACAATGGCTTGATATTGTTCTTTTTCAAAATTTTCTTCGTCAATCAAATCATCGTATAAAGTAGCCATGGCCGAAATGATGGCCATTCTTTTAGCTTCTGCAAGGCTGGTTTTTCTGCCTTTCAAACACAAATAATTTTCAATATTCACGATTTGATTAAATAGGGGGTAATAAAAATCTACCTTCTTTTTTTCTTTGGGGGATAGGGTATAGTTTACTTTTTCCAGGCATGAATTTACGATGGGCCTTAAAAAAGAACGCATCAGATTCATTTGCTTTAGGGTACTAAAAGCATAAGAAAACGCAGTAGATATAAAACCAAAATAATTCACAGTACAATTTGAATCAAATTTCGTACAATAATTGAAGCATTCAAATATTATTTTTTAAATTAATAACTTAATGCTGCCAAATTCCTATTTGCAACTGACTAAACATGACCTAGCTCAACTGATTTAATGGGTTAACTATTGTTCTTTTAGGTATCTTTGCAAAAATTAATAAAGAAAGCCATTCTAATTTTTAACGCATGAAAAAAGCCCTCATTTTAACATTCTTTACCCTACATTTTTTGACTGGATTTGCTCAAAAAACAGAAAGAAAAGGGGAATTCTATATCTCATGGGGCTACAACAAAGATTATTTTACCAATTCTAATATTTTCATCGATCAACCTGCATTGGGCAATAATTTTAATTTTAAGCATACAGTTTTAGAAGATCATCCAGGTTGGGATGAAGGGCTATTTCAAAAAGCCTTAACCATTCCACAATACAATTATCGTTTTGGTTATTTTTTTGATAAGAATAAGGATTGGGCATTTGAAATTAACTTTGATCATACCAAGGCTTTAATCAAAGACAACCACAGCGTTCATATGATAGGCACCTATCATGGTGCTGCCATAGATTCTACTTTTAATTTTTCAAAAACTGGTGTAGGCAGTTCCCAAAATTATTATTACTTAAACAATGGGGCAAATTTTTTACTTTTCAATATTGTTAAAAGAAATAGGTTCAAATCTTTGTCAGGCAAACATATTACCCTTGATGGGCTTACTAAATTTGGTATTGGCCCCTTAATTCCCCATGTAGAAAATTCTTTATTTGGTCAAAAAAATGAAAGCAAGTTTCAATTTGGTGGCTGGAATACTGGGGCTGAATATGTACTAAGAAGCACCTTCTATAAAAAATTGTATTTAGAATTTTCAGGCAAATTAGATTATGCAGCTTATTACAATCTAAATGTGTATCAAGGCAATGCTCGTCAAAATTTTGGCACTTTAGAATTCATCTTAAGTTTTGGTTACAATATACCCATGGGCCCTAAAATACCATCCGCTGCTCACTAGTCAAATTCAACCATAATTTTTATACTATTTGCATCTGGCGCATAAAAGGAAGGGAAAGCATTTTTTAATTCATTGAATTTAATTCTATGAGAAATGTATTTTTCTGGCTGAATTTTTCCAATTTTCATTTGCTCAATCACCTTTTCAAAGTCTTTTCTATTGGCGTTTCTACTACTCATCAGGGTGGTTTCTCTTTTGTGAAATTCGGGGTGACTAAAAATTAGTTCCCCTTTTTGCAAACCTATTAAAATGTATTTCCCACCATGGGCTAGCCACTGTAAGCCATTGTTGATGGCAGTTTGATTGCCCGTAGCATCTACGACTACGGTAGGCATTTCATGATTGGTCATCAATTGCAATTGTTCATGCAGATTGTCCTCAAGTGGGTTAAGGATATTTTTTATCTTTAAATGTGTTTGCACAAAATCAATTCTATGTGGATCCATCTCCATCACAATTACATTCGCACCTTCTAATTTTGCAAATTCCATCGCACCCAAACCAATGGCACCCGCACCCATAATTAAAACATTTTCACCTTTTTTAATGTCAGCTTTGCTCATACCATGGGCACCAATACTAAAAGGTTCAATCATGGCCAAAGCGTCCAAACTTAAACCAGGCGCTTTAATTAATTTATCCTCAGGTACTGCAATGTATTCACACATGCCACCATCAATATGTACGCCAAAAACTTGCATGGCTAGACAACAATTTTCTTTTTGATTTTTACAGGCTATGCACTTTCCACAATTAAAATAAGGCATTAAGCTTACCTGATCTTCATTCTTGTAGATCTTAGAATCATTATGGTAAATGACCACACCAGCTATTTCATGACCTAAAATTCTAGGATAATTAAAGTAGGGCTGACTGCCTTTAAAAGCATGTAGGTCGGTACCGCAAATACCAATTCTCTTTACTTGAATCAATACTTGGCCCTTAGTTAAATTGGGGATAGGTTTTTCCTCATAGGAAAAGGCTCCAGGGCTTTGACAAACAAGTACTTTCATCATTATTACAAGATTTCTATGGTTCTAAATTTAAAGATTCTTTTTGTATAATTAAATAGAAATACTAAATTACCTAACCAATAAAATAAATATTTATTTTTGAACTTAATTTAATACTATGAAAAAGCTTGCTTTCTTATTAACTATCTTATTTAGTTTTTCTATCTTAATGGCACAGGATAAAATTATTGTCAATGCCGATTTAGGCACCACGGCCATTAATAAAAATATTTATGGACATTTTGCGGAACATTTAGGTAATGGCATCTATGGGGGTATTTATGTAGGTGAAGGGAACACCAAAATTCCTAATACCGCTGGGGTACGTAATGATATTATAGAGGCACTAAAAAAATTAAAAATTCCTTTATTAAGATGGCCAGGTGGATGTTTTGCAGATACTTATCATTGGCAAGATGGCATTGGACCTAAGGCAGATAGGCCAAGTATGTTAAATGTTTGGTGGGGTGGGGTGACTGAAAACAACAGTTTTGGTACCCATGACTTTTTAAATATGTGTAAAGCCATTGGCGCAGATCCTTATTTGGCAGCGAATGTTGGATCTGGAACGGTGCAAGAGTTGGCAGACTGGGTAAAGTATGTAAATTTTCCAGAGGGATCTGGACCTATGACGCAGTTAAGAGCAAAGAATGGACAGAAAGAACCTTGGAATGTAAATTATTGGGGCGTGGGTAATGAGGCTTGGGGATGTGGTGGCAATATGAAGCCTGAGTACTATGCTAATATATATAAGCAATACGCCACTTTTATGGCAAGTACTAAGGATAGACCCACTTTTAAAATTGCATCAGGTGCCAATTCAGATGATTACAATTGGACCGAAGTATTAATGAGAGATATTCCATCTGAAATGATTGATGGATTAGCCTTACATCATTATTCAGTCATCGATTGGACTAAGAAAAGTTCAGCTACCGCTTTTACAGAAGATGAATATTTCACTACTTTAAAAAGAGCTTGGAAAATGGAAGAGTTGGTGACCAAGCATTCCACGATTATGGACAAATACGACCCAAAGAAAAAAATTGCTTTGGTGGTAGATGAGTGGGGCGGATGGTATGATGTAGAGCCAGGCACCAATCCTAGTTTTTTGTTTCAACAAAATACCATGAGAGATGCAATGATTGCTGGATTAAGTTTAAATATTTTTAACAATCATGCTTCAAGAGTAAGGATGGCCAACTTGGCACAAACGGTGAATGTGCTACAAGCCGTTATTTTAACCAATGAAGAAAAAATGATTTTAACACCTACTTTTCATGTGATGGAAATGTACAATGTGCATCAGGATGCGACTTTATTGCCAACTGATTTAAATACCGGAGACTATGAAAATGGTAAAGATAAAATTCAAGCCATTTCCACTTCTGCTTCCAAAGATAAAAATGGTAAAATACATATTTCAGTGGTGAACATCGATCCAAATAAAAAGCACGAGATTAATTTAGAAATGAGGGGACAAAAAATGGGTAAAGTAACAGGCCGTATATTGGTATCTGCTAAAATTCAAGACCACAATAGCTTTGAAAGCCCTAATAAAATTATACCTGTAGTTTTTAAAGATTTTCAAACAACCAATACGGGCATTAAGTTTACCATGCCCCCAGCCAGTGTGTTGGTCATAGAAAGCGTTGAGTAAAAAATGGTAGCTTTAATTCAATCTCACTAAGTATCAGTAGCTGTATGAAAATGTTTAATGGCTTTTTTGTGCTTGTTTTTATTTTATTTGCAGCCGTACAATACAATGACCCAGACCCTTATTTATGGATACCCATTTATTTGTACCCAGTGGTCCTATGTTATTTAGAATTAAAACAAAAACCCATTAATAAAAAAGCCTATTGGGTAGGCTTTGTAATTTTTGGTGTTTATGCCATTTATAAATTATTTGATACCAATGGAATTGTTGATTGGATCAAATTTCACAATGCAACAAGTATTGCTGCCACCATGAAAGCTGAGCAACCTTGGGTAGAGGAATCAAGAGAATTTTTTGGTTTAGTGATCATACTTGCGGTGATGGCTATTAATTACTTTAAATCAAAAAAAGGGGAAGGCAATTTAATTACATCCCCTTAGATTATTCACGTCTAGAAAGGAATATTCACACCGGTGTTCCAAATAAATTCAGTGCCTTGCATTTTACTAATAGGCCAACATGTGGTAAGGAAAAGATTACATTTCCAATTTTCCTTTTGATAGGTAGTGGTTTGAGCAGCAAAATAACCGCTCAGCCAACCATGGTCTTCTAAATAAAAAATGCTAGGCTTAGTAGTAATGATCTCTTTGCTGCCTAATTTTAAATTATCAAATTCGTAAGCAAAATTGACAAAATTTTCAAATAATAATCCAGGCAATCTCAATCTATCCGAACGCCAATAGGAAAACAAAAACTTTTGATTAATAAAGGGTCTATATTCTCCATTCAATTCAAAAGAATAGTATTGTTGCATTTGAAATTCTTGATTATTAATTACAGGATTATTTTTCATGAAAAACCAATTGGTATTGGCCGTTAGGGCGATGGTTAATTTTTTATTTTCAATTAAATAGTAGCCCACCCTAGCAAACAAGGTCCAAGGTTTAAGGTCCATCCCTAAATTAAATTCAGGGTTAAAGTAAAACTTACCTTTTCTTATTATTGTAGAACTTAAAATAGCCGGAGCGCCTAAGGCAAAGGCCGGCGCAGGGGCAACCCCATTGTTGGTCAATTGGATATTCCCAGAGGTTTGCGCTACAGCCCAATTGGTTATAGCCAGTGCCCAAGCAAAGACAATTAATTTGAAAAATTTCAATAGCAAGCGTTTATACTTGTAAAATAGCACAAATAAACAGTATAATCAAATCCAGCTATTACATAAGCGGCCACTATCTTCACAACAGAATCAATAAATTTGCGTTCTTAAAACTAAATAGCCCAATGGTTAAATTTCTAGGTATACTTATATTCTTGAATTCCTATATACTAGTTCAGGCGCAACAACCATTACTAGCAACAGGCAATGGGCAGATCTATGGCACTGTAGTTGATGCAGATACCAAACTACCTATTGAATACGCCACCATTATTCTTTATAAAGATGTTAGCAGCAAGGCCATGAATGGCACCACCACCAATAAGCAGGGTCAATTTTATTTGAAAGAATTACCATTGGGTATGTATAAAATAACTGTGGAATTTGTAGGCACGAAAATAAAAAATATCAATAATATAAGTATAGATAACAAACAACTAAAAATAAATTTAAATACTATATTATTAGAAAAAGCCAATAGCACCCTTAAAGAAGTAACGGTAACAAGTTCTTCAAGACTGATCGAGAACAAAATTGATAAAATGGTATTTAATGCAGAAAAGGATATTAGTGCGCAAAGCGGAGTGGCCACCGATTTATTGAAAAAAATTCCCATGGTTTCTGTGGATATCGATGGTAATGTTCAATTGGCAGGTACTTCAAGCATTCGATTTTTAATCAATGGCAAACCAAGTATTGCCTTTGGCTCCAATATTACTGAAGTATTACAATCTATACCTGCGAGTGAAATAAAATCGGTGGAAGTAATTACCAATCCTGGTGCAAAATATGATGCAGATGGATTAGGCGGAATTATTAACATCATTCTAAAACAAAATAAAACAAAAGGGTATAACGGCAGTATCAATACCAGTATTGGTACGCGAATCGAAAATGGATCGGTTAATTTAGCTTTAAGAAATAATAATTTTGGTGCAAGTTTTTATTTGGCAACCAATGCAACTTTACTTTCTGCTACGCCCAATTCTATGAATAGAACAACGAATGATGTCGCGAATCATATGACTAATTATATGGAACAAGATGGTAGTAGTGATGTAAAGCGTCATGGAACTCATTCAGGATTAAATTTAGATTGGACTTATTTAAAGAAAAATAGTTTTACTGCCTCAGTTAATGGTAATGATTATGGATACAATGCCTCAGGGTATAACAACCAAATTTTATCTAGTCAATTAGATGGAGCTGCATGGATACCAAATACCCTACTCCACAATAGTACAGCAGGATCTTATCTAGGAACAGGCATGAATTACAATGTCAATTATAAAAGAACTTTTGATAAAGCAGATAGAGAGCTGGAATTAGCCTACAACGATGGTAATTCAAATAATAAAAACGAATCTAGTTCATTGCAGTACTTAATGCCAGCCAATATTTTAAATTATGGTAGTAAGACTATTTCAGCCCCTGCGGATAGGGAAACAGAATTAAAACTAGACTACACCGAACCTATTTCCGATAAATTAAAATTTACTAGTGGCGGTAAATTGGTTGGTGTGGATTTAAATAGTGCAACCAATGTATATACACAATCTGGACTACAAGCTAGTAGATTAAATAATAGTTTGTCCAATACTTTAGGCTATCACCAAAAAGTAGTTGCGGTATATGCTGAATTAGAATTTCCAATCAAAGATTGGATAGAGGCAAAACTAGGAGGAAGATGGGAGCAAACCAAGGTGGATGCATTATATTCCTCTTCCAAACAAGCCATCAATCCTAGCTATAATAATTTTGTCCCTTCAATTTTTTTAAAACGTAAGCTTGGAGAAGATAATAGTATTAAATTAAGTTATTCAAGAAGAATCAACCGACCAGGTTCACAAGACTTAAATCCTTACATCAATACCACCGATCCAAAAAACATGAGTCAAGGAAATCCATTCCTACTTCCGGAATTGGGGGAGCGCATTGAATTGAGCTATAATCATCAATTGGGGGAGATAGGATCTTTTATGATTTCTTTAGGACAACGCAATTCCAATCAAGACATTCAACCCTATGTCATTTATTATCCAAGCTTACAAGTAGGGGACAGTTTGTATTATAATGTTAACTTAAGTAAAAATGAAAATATAGGCTTAGAAAAAAATACTGGAGTGAATTTCTTTGGTGACATAAAGGTCTCCAATGCTTTAAGTGTAAGAACCAATTTGTTTTATTTTTACAGAGAAATATTTAATAGTATCGACCGTAATTACAATGCTACCAGTCAAAACTGGCGAGCAAATATTAACCTGACCTATGATTTTTCTAAAACCTTAGTAACCGAGTGCTTTGGTAATTTTAATTCTGCACGAAACGAAGTACAAGGAAAATACCCTGCCAATGCCTCTTATAGCTTTGCCCTTCGTAAAAGATTTTGGAATAGCAAAGGAAGCTTGGGTCTAGTGGCCAACAACCCCTTTGCAGAATACATCAAGCAACAAACCCAAATTAGTGGGCCTAATTTTTATTCAAATTCGATTAGATATATACCTTCGAGGTCCTTTGGCATTAGCTTTAACTGGCGTTTTGGTAAGCTCGAATTTAAAAAAGAGCACAAAGAAGAAGGTGGTTCGGAAGACAGCGGCAGCAACTAATACCTACCCAGATTCATTTGCACAAGTCCCATTCATAAAATTCGCTTCATTATTGCGTTATTATGACACAATTATTAATTATATTTATAATTGAAAAACTGGCTATTATTTATTTTATAATAAACTACTATGAAAAAAATTCTATTTTTCTTTTTTGTACTACCTGTTTTTGCCCAAGCACAACAAAAATTTGAGGAAATTAATTTAACAGAAGGTGTTAAAAAAATCAAAATCAACAATCAAATTAGCTTAGGCTATTCTACTGAATCTGGTGTAAAAATCATCATGAAGGATGGATTGTCTTTTAAGGATTTAAATAAAAACGGCGTAGTAGATATTTATGAAGATTGGCGTTTAAATGTCAATGACAGAGCCAAGGACTTAGCTGCTAAAATGAGCATCGAGCAAATTGCGGGTTTAATGTTGTACAGTGCGCATCAAGCAATTCCTATGCCAGTGGCTGGGATGTTCAAGGCAACCTATGGTGGTAAAGCATTTCAAGAGAGTGGTGCGAAGGCTTCAGATTTAACCGATCAACAAATTGCTTTTTTATCCAAGGATAATTTAAGACATGTCTTAATCACTTCAGTTGAAAATCCAATTGTTTCCTCTACTTGGAACAACAACGTTCAAAAATTAGTAGAAAAAATTGGCTTAGGAATTCCTTCAAACAATAGTTCAGATCCAAGAAACGGCGCGAATAAAAATGCAGAATACAATGCAGGTTCAGGGGGTACCATTTCACAATGGCCCGAAGAGTTAGGCTTGGCTGCTACATTTGAACCTGCGATCACCAAAAAATTTGGTTCTATTGCATCCAAAGAATACAGGGCATTAGGCATCACTACGGCTTTGTCTCCACAAATCGATTTAGCCACCGAGCCAAGATGGAATAGATTTGTAGGTACATTCGGTGAAGATCCTGCCTTGGCTACAGATATGTCCCGTGCTTATGTTGATGGATTTCAAACCTCACCAAAAGCAGTGGACAAATACAATGGATGGGGTAACTATAGTGTGAATGCAATGGTCAAACATTGGCCAGGTGGAGGACCAGAGGAAGCAGGTCGTGATGGTCATTTTGCTTATGGAAAATTTGCTGTTTATCCTGGAAAAAATTTCCAAACACATTTAAGAACCTTTATTAATGGTGCATTTAAATTAGAGGGCAGTACAAAAAAGGCAGCTGCCGTAATGCCTTATTATACAATTTCAGTCAATCAGGATATAAAAAATGGAGAAAATGTAGGCAATGGTTTTAGTAAATACATTGTCACAGATTTATTAAGAAACAAATACCAATATGATGGCGTAGTTTGTACCGATTGGGGCATCACCGGAAATGAAGGACCAAAGCCTGATATTTTTGCTGGTAAATCATGGGGGGTAGAAAAACTAACTATTGCAGAAAGACATTATAAAGTAATGATGGCTGGGGTGGATCAGTTTGGGGGCAACAACGATGCAAAACCAGTATTGGAAGCTTATCAAATGGGCGTGAAAGAACATGGGGAAGCCTTTATGCGCAAGCATTTTGAACGATCTGCAGTTAGATTGTTGTTAAACATATTCAGAGTAGGCTTGTTTGAAAATCCTTATTTAGATCCTAAAGAATCCATGCGTATCGTAGGTAAGCCTGAATTTATGAAAGCAGGTTATGAGGCACAATTAAAATCAATTGTATTAATCAAAAATCAAAATAAAACTTTACCAATCGCAAAAGGTAAAACTGTATTTATTCCAAAGAGAACTACACCAGCAGGAGTTAACTTTTTTGGTCAACCATCTCCCGAAAAAACAGAATACCCAATTAATTTAGAATTGGTAAAAAAATATTATACAGTAACAGACGATCCAAGTAAAGCCGATTTTGCCATCGTATTTATTAAGAGCCCAGTAAGTGGTGGTTACAGTAGAGCGGATAGAGAAGCTGGCGGAACAGGCTATGTGCCTATTAGTTTGCAATTAAAAGACTACACCGCAACAGATGCAAGAGTACATAGTATTGCTGCCGGAGATCCAGTAGTGGATCCTACCATTACCGACAGAACCTACCAAGGCAAAACATCTAAATCCAATTCTTATCCCGATTTAAACACCATTTTGGATACAAAGAAAGCCATGAATGGCAAGCCTGTCATTATTTCTGTGGCAATGACCAATCCAATGGTATTTGGAGAATTTGAAAAAGAAGTAGATGCGATTGTAGGAGAGTTTGGTGTACAAGTAGAAGCTCAAATGGACATTATCTCTGGCACAGTGGAACCAAGTGGTTTATTGCCTATGCAGATGCCAATCAATATGAGTGTGGTTGAAAAGCAAATGGAAGATGTGCCTCATGATATGCAACCTTACAAAGACAGTCAAGGACACTTGTATGACTTTGGTTATGGCTTAAATTGGAAGGGCGTCATTAAAGATGCAAGAACAGTTAAATATGCAGTAAAGAAATAATTCTATATTAGTATCAATCGATTTATAAAAAAAGCCATCTAAATTCTAGATGGCTTTTTTTATTTGACTTATACAATTGATTATTTCAACTTCATTGCAATTGGATCCCAATGTATTATTTTTTTGCTAAAATAACTTTCATTGCAAGACAAGGCAGGCGCCGCAGCTCTAAATCCAAATTCAGCATCTTCCACTACTTTTTTACCAGTTCTTACTGAATCAAAAAAGTTAGTAAAATGATCTAGATGATCACTATACCCAGCAGGGGCTTTAAAAGAAATGTCTTCTTTAGTTTTTCTTTTCTTTTGTGCCTCTGTCCATTTAGCATCGTATTCTTTTTGCATTTCTGTTTGCATCGATTTTGAAAAAGTAAACAAAGAATCATAGCCTCCAAATCCAGGAGCTTCAGGCATCAAACTATGCTTGATACTTAAATCATTTCCTTTCACATCAATGATACCTTCAGAGCCAATTAACCTGATCACTTCTTGTCCACCTGTACCGCTAATAAAATTTACTTGCAGTGTTAATTGAAAAGCTGGATGATCCGTACAGTCAGGATATTGCATGACACCCGACATGACATCGGGCATGTTTCTACCGTCTTTCCATTGACTAAATTGTCCAGTGCTGTAAATGGTTTCAGGACCTTTAGAATTGGTAATCATATGTGTGCCACTCAATAAGTGAATGAATAAATCACCCGCTACACCTGTACCTACTTCTTTAAATGCACGCCACCAGAAAAACTTTTTTGAATCGTATTCCATTTTTTCTGTTGCTTCAATAAATCTACCCCAATCGGTGGTCTCTGCATTGGCATCATTAGGAATAGTATATTCCCAAGCGCCAATAGAACTTTGTCTATCATAAATGGCATTTACCATATTTAATTTCCCAATTTCACCAGCCGCCAATAATTCTTTGGCTTTGGCTAAGCCAATACTACTTACCCGTTGAGAACCTACTTGTAAAACTTTATTGTATTTTTTTTGAGCAGCAATGACTTGATACCCTTCATCAATTTTATACACCATTGGCTTTTCACAATACACATGCTTGCCTTTTGCAAGGGCATCAATAGTAATGCGTGCATGCCAAACATCGGTGGTAGCAATAATCACTGCATCAATGTCTGCTTTGTCTAAAAGGTCTTTGTAATTTCTAGTGGTGTATAAATCATTGCCATACAATTCTTTTGCATTCTCTAATCTTCCAGTATACAAATCACAAATACCAGCCAATTCAACACCAGGCACTTTTAAAGCAGTGGCTAAATCAAAATGGCCTTGCACACCAAATCCAATCACCCCCAATCTGATTTTATCACCTGTTGATATTTTCTTTTCATAAAATAAAATTCTTTCTTCTGCTTTTTCTTGTGCAGCAAGAGAATGAAGTGGTGAAGCAATGGCTGCCATACTAGTGGCACCAATTTGTTGTAAGAATTTTCTTCTTGAGCCTGGATTTTCCTGTTTCATAATTGGAAATGGGTTATTAAATAGTAAAAAAATAATTTTAAAGAAGCGTTTCTAAAGTTATATTTTAAATTCTTATTGAACAATACAAATTCAATTTTTTATATAAATGGCAATACTTAATTTATATAATACAATTCATTGACATACAGTATCTTATAACAGAATTGCTATAAATGCATCCTTTACATATTAAATGAGCATTACTATTGATTAAATCAATTTTATATCCGTTATTAATTACGACCTTTGTAACAACAATTAGCTAAAAAATTATTTTATGACCATTAAGTTGATAAAAAACAGATCAGATATAGGTGCTGGCACCAGAGGGTCAGATATGGGTATTGATGCCATAGAAATTGCTGCCATCAATTGCAACAATGATTTTTTCCATAAACATCTGTTTGAGGATGTACCTACCCACAATGAAACTATTTACAATAAGGTCAATAATAATTTTGCCAAACGAATCGAGCATGTGGCAGAACAATGTGAAAGAGTAGCAAGCGTTGTTAAAAAAAATATTGAAGATGGTTTTTTCCCAATTGTATTATCCGGAGATCATTCTTCTGCTTTAGGCACTATTAGTGGTATTAAAGCAGCTCATCCCACTAAAACCTTGGGGGTAATTTGGATAGATGCGCATGCCGATTTGCATTCGCCATTTACATCACCTTCGGGAAATATACATGGCATGCCTTTAGCAGCTGCTTTGAGTTTAGATAATTTAGCTGCTCAAATTAATGAGCCAACAGAACCCACTTTAACGCATTGGCAACATTTAAAAAATATTGGCATTGCAGGCCCTAAATTTGAACCCGCACATTTAGTTTATTTTGGACTTCGAGATTTTGAAGCACCAGAAGAACAATTGATCCATCATAATAAAATCAAGAATTACAAAGTTGAGGAACTAAGATTTAGAGGATTGCAGGTATGTGTTACTGAAGCCATTGAACAATTAAAAGATTGTGAGCTCTTTTATATTTCCTTTGATGTGGATTCAATGGATTGCGACTCTGTGTCTTATGGTACGGGCACCCCTGTACCGATTGGATTTTTTGCCAATGAAATTATTGGAATCATCGAGACTTTGATAGCGACCAAAAAAGTAGCTTGTATTGAATTTACTGAAATCAATCCTTTGCTAGATAATAAAGGAAACAAGATGGCAGAGACCGCTTTTCAGGTATTAGATCATATTGCGACTAAGCTCTAGCCAACTTTCATTTTATAGCTCAATTATTTAAAGTGAGAGTAGATGTAATGCATTAGATTAATTTACTGTTTAATCTTATTGAATTATTAAGGTATTAAATTAAACCATTTGATATCTTTAGTTGATCTATCATAAATAACCCAACTTGTAAGCTTCTTTTTATATATTACATCCCATGTATTCTAATATAGCATTTGCAATCACGATTCTAGGGATATTTTCAATTCTAGAAAATTTCAGAACAAATCATAAATTTAGTTTACTACGGTATCACATGCTTGCTATATTAGTTTGTATAACCATATCAAGCTTTATGGATTATTTAGACTTGACTGGTTTTTTAATTCCATATTATAAAGAAGTTACAAAATTTTTTGGTACAGGTTTAATTATTAATTTATTTTATGTGTTAGTGTTGAAAAAAATTCCCAGAATAGTTATAATAATTGAAAGTGTACTTATTTTCTTTTTCATTATCATGTTCGGCTATGGATTGCAATTTCCATTAGTAATAAATAATAAATTACAATACGCGCAATCTACTTACCATAGGGTATTTTTTATTTTTTGCTTATTGTTTACTACAGGGTCTATAATTTTTAATTTTATTAAATTAGTTACAAATAAAAACAATAAAAATTTGTATGAAATAAAAATAATAAAATGGGTAGGTACTTTACTGATAGTTTTTTTCTTTATGATTTTAATAAATGTCATCTTATTTTTTCTATATTTAAAAGGGATATATTCAATGTACAATAGAATATATATCACTTTATTTACGATAAGATTTATTGTGATCATATTTATTCTCTTTAGGCCAAAATTTATAGATTGTATGTCGTCAAAGAAAGTGGACAGTTTAGTTGTAGAGAGTTTCGTTATTTAAATGTAAGATCTTTTCTTTTAAAAAAAATAGTTGTTTTCGTCTTTTTAGGGACTGTTGTTTAATAAGTGCTCTTTTCTGTAGGATTTG
>JAPLEP010000001.1:0-2137 GCA_026391155.1 Bacteroidota bacterium | reverse complement strand
TTGAATCATTAATTATCTGTATTATGAAAAACAAATACATAACATATATGCAAAAGCACTTGTTGAAACTGCTTTTATTGCTGCCTTTGTGCCTATTTATGCCTAAAGCCAATGCTTCGCATTTGGTGGGTGGAGACATGAGTTATCAGTGTGTTGGTGGCGGCATTTACCAAATTACTTTTAAAGTATATCGTGATTGTCAAGGTATACCCATGTGTACTTGCCCAGGTATGGCAGGATGCTCATTATCTGGTGTTACTATAACTGGAGCCGATCCAGCTTGTAATGGTACAAGTTTTGGCACGGTATCCATGACGATAGTACCAGGTGGTGTAAGTGGTTTTGATGTTATACAACTTTGCAGATCTGACAAAACCCTTTGTACCAATTGTGGTACACGCACACCCGGAACTTTCAACCCCGGTATTGAAGTATATATATTTACAGGTCAAATTAATTTAAACACTGTAACCCCAGCAACTTGTTGTAATGTGGTAGTTGGTTGGAGTGATTGTTGTCGAAATGCAGCTATTACTAATTTGCAAAATCCAAATGGTCTGTCGTACTTTGTTGGTGCAACTATAAATAGGTGTGCAACACCATGTAGTAGTGCTCCAACCTTTACTAACGACCCTGTAGCTTTGGTTTGTGCAGGACAAGAATTTACCTATAACCTTGGAGCAATCGACCCTGAAGGCGATTCGTTAAGTTATAGTTTTGGAACTTCTCAAGTAGCTGCCAATTCCCCCGCACCCTACAAAGTCCCCTATAACTCCACAACTTTTCCATTTCCTTATTTAGGATCTCCTAATCCCAATTTGCCAGCTCCTTTAGGTATAAACATAGACCCAGTAACTGGAGACGTGCGATTTACACCTACTGGTAATTTTGTGTCGAACTTTGTTGTTGAGGTAACCCAATGGAGGTATTTGCCAGGCGGAGCACCTTACAAAGTGGGAGTTACCCGAAGAGATATTCAATTTTATAGCATTACAACTTGCCCACCAAACGAGCCTCCAAAATTTATTACCTATAACGATAATGGTGAATTAGTTAGTTCTACTGCCACCATAGTGCCAACTCCAAATCCAATCCCGAGCAACTATGTACCAAAAACAAATTGGGCGGTGTGTGCCAAAAACAAACTATGTTTTATAATTGAAGCCCGTGATGGTACAGAATCTACAGATACCACTGACATGACATGGAATGCACCACCAACTATTACAAACCCAAGCAATGGTACCTATTCTTTCACTCCAACATACCCACGTTTTACTTATCCAAGCTCTAGCGACCATATTGGGGTGATAAAATATGACAGATGGCAATTCTGTTGGACACCTAGCATAGCAGCCTACAATCCAAATCGCAGGCCTTATTATTTTACGGTATCGGCCAGAGATAGAATGTGTCCAGTGCCTGCTCGTTCTTCTCGTTCATTTGGTATCACAGTTAATCAAACCCCTGACGCCATTATTGCAGTTGATTCTTTCAAGTGTGGATTTTATAGATTAAAATATGCCTTAACACCACAAACAGCTAATGCCGTTTTAAATCATGCGTACACACGTTGGTTTGTAGAAACTGCACCAGGCTCGGCTACTTATACCCAAAAAACATCAGACCCTACTGACAATTATAAAATGAGTACAACCTTTACCAAAGGTGGAAAATATAATGTCTATATACGTTTGTCATCTACTCCTCCGCCAACACCTAACGGTTGCCCTAATGATAGTATTCCCTTTTCGTTTGTGGTACCTAACCCCGTTACGGTTGATCCACCAAGTGCTTATAATTGTTTTGGACAACCTGTAAAAGTGCTGTCTAATGGGCATTATGGGTTGCCAATGGCAAATAGGTTTGAGTATTTTCAACTTATAAGTGGCAATTATGTTTCGGTTAGACAAAAGAATTTTGACTCATCGGCTGTGTTAACACCTCCAGCAGTAGGTAGCCCGCCATACAACACAGGTTATAAAGTGATAATTACAGAGCCAACACAAGGTTGTACAGGTTCTGCCACATTTAATGTACTCACAAGGGCATTACCCGCAAAAAATTTATTGCCCGAGGTTCGCATTTGCCAATCAACAGATACTACTTTTTGGGCTGATGGGGTAAACAATGCTGT